>CAJUMJ010000032.1 GCA_910587095.1 uncultured Lachnospiraceae bacterium | reverse complement strand
CATTGATGAATGCCAGTACCTCTCCCCGGCCATCCTCAATGACCTAAAGCTTATCATGAACCAAGGCTATGACTCCTTAAACTGCTTTTCTCTCATCCTGTGCGGGGAATCCTATTTTAACCGCACCCTTTCCAAGCCTGACTCCATCCCGTTCCTGATCCCGAGCTGCAAACCGATCCCGAAAAAAAGCCAGTTTCGCTTTTACACTCTCACGTTTTTCGGGCTCTTCATTTCTCTCTTTCCTTTTTCCCCGCCTCCTTCCTTGCTTTTCCGGTGACTTATTCTGCTTCTGCTTTTCCTCATAATCTTTCCATGTCTCCTGCAATACACTTAGAATCGCATCTGAATCCCTTCCTTCAAAAAACACCATATAGGACGGTTTGTAACCCGGTTTTCCCTCCCCTTGGGTGTCCTTCATAGCTGAATATTTTATCCCATGCTTTTTACATTGCTCATCGAAACATCCCATTACTTCCGCCAAAATATTATTATCGACCCGGTATACATGCCCCGACTCCCGGAGCCTGGATATGTCAATATTGTTTTTCGAATATTTGATATCTCCAGTCTTTAAAAACGCTACCTCTTTTACAGCATTCATTACCGAGGACTCGGTAAAATCTGCTCCTTTTGCGAGAATCAGGCAAATTCCTTTTACCGCTCCGGTGGCACCCTTTACGGCCTCCTTCGCCACCTTAAAGGTCATGTCAGAAGCCCTTGCCATCTGATTAGGTGCCTTTCCCAAAATTTCGTCTGTGATACTCATTTTTCTGTCTCCCCTATTTTATGCGACGTCGCAATTTAATGGTTATATCTACGGATATTTTTTCCATCCGACTCCATTTTTTACTCACCCCTTCCTCACTCCTGCCATCTTTAATCCAACGGAAACTCCCATAATGCTTTCAGCTCTTCCTCCGTGGCATGCCTGATTTTATCTGACACATTACGGACAATCTCCTCCATTCCATCCAGATCAAGATATATCTCCAGCTCCTTCAAAATCCTTTCTCTATCAGGAACTTCTAAACTACATGTCCTTGCCAGATAAATCTCTTCCAAATTAAATTTGTTTAATATGTCCATTATCGTATAGCCTCCTCTAAATTCAGCTTCTGATCAGTTTCTTTTGTCTTATATCGTATTTCGTCCTGTTTCTTGTGCAGATTATTTAAAACAGATTCTCGGCGCTTCTCTGGCTCCCGCTTTTTCCCTGCTACACTTTGTATTGTCAGCTCGGCAAAATGTCCGTCAATACTGTTTATAATTTCGGCTGCGGTGGTACGGATTGTTTCAAGAGATGTTTTCAACTCCGAAAGCTCCCGACCGCTGCTCCACCCGGCAACGTATCCGAACGAATAATCGGATGTGTCAAGACCGTAGTGCTGGCATACAGTATAGGCAACACTTTCCGCCTGTACTTCTCGGGTGGGTCGATCCGGCCTCTCCGGTTGTCCTTCAAGCGGAGTGTTAAGATCAATATCATGCAACTTTGCATGGGCAATCTCATGAATCGCTGTCTTCAGGTTCTGAAGCTGGCTCATGCCCTCGTCTATGGCAATACGTTTCTCCGACAAATGGTAATAGCCGTGTGCTTTCCCAGCGATTTTCTCAAATCCCATCGGCACAGGCGATGTCTTTTCCAACGCAGCATAAAAATCTTCATACTGTTCTACGTCCCCGGTCAGTTCATTCACACCAATGCCTGGAAGCTCACGTCCCTCCGTCTGCGATATATCAAAAACAGTTACCACTTTGTATGCAGGAACTTTGATTTCTTTTATTTCTAAGACGGGTTTCCCGTCCCTGTCGGTCACCGCTTTTCCCGTCTGCGGATCCTTCTTTTCTACCTTCTGCTTGATTTTATATGGTGCCGGAGCCAGTATTCGTATTCCCTTTTCACCTTTATTCACGCTCCTTCCAAAATTAGTTTTCCACGCATGATAGCCAGCAATATGAGTAGCATCAGGCTTCTGCATGGCAATCAGCAATGTGTTGTTTAAACTGTAATTATGGAACTTAGACATAACCTTCAAATATTCCCTGTATTGGTCACCTGCAAATAAATCTTTGATTCCCTGCTCTAAACAATCCGTGATCTCTTTGAGTTTTTCACCCGACGTTCCCTCTCTCAAAACAATTGTATTTGTTTTGCTCATGAAATACTTATCCTTTCTCCTCCTACAGAAAAAGGCAGCCCTCAAGCTCCTCCTTTTCGGTGCAAAAAAAGGCGCATGGTTTACAATTTACTGTTCCATGCGCTTTTACACTGTTTTATTGATATTAAATTATTTCTCTGATTATGCTAACTGCATAATCTCGGCTTCTAATTCTTTTACATCACTATCAAGCAAATCAGGAAAACAATCAGATACTTCATCAATTCTTATTTTTCCTAATTTCAAAAGTCTACGTGCATTTTCTTTTGTTGTTTTCCTAACCGCTTCCCTTGCCGCTTCATTTCTCATATCTTCCATAATTTTACACATGGCAGCAACTCCTTTCTCGTCTTGCTTAAAGTATCGTGCCCTTTTAGCAAGCGTTTCATAGTTCATATCATCGGGGTCAGTGCATGAAAAGTCGTGCATTAGCTTACCAACTTCATCATTGCCCCTATATTTCCCATTAACATATATGATATGCGAACCATCACCAAACAATTCATTTCCCTCGTTGAGTTCCACATACCGCCGTATATGATATATGGCTTGGTTTTTTCCCATAACATCATTCTCTGTAATAAAAATAACATAACTGTCTGGAATATCTTCTGTATCATCTCCAGATTTTAATATATGTGCATCTAATAAACTACTGTTGTGCCTTGCCCTTTTTGCGCCTGCTCCTGCATCTGACCTTTGAATTTCTACGTCAAACTCTTTCTTAGTGCTGTCTATTGCATGAACATCTAAAATAGCAGAACGCCCCTGCAAATTCTTCAACGGCTCTTGTGTCCTAACCGATTTGATTTTTATATCTTCTTGCCCTAAAACAATCCGTAGTATCAGTTCCACACCCTCAAAATTATCTGCAAGGCAGACAGACATAAAATCATCGTCCATATATCGGAGTGCTTTCAGACGTTCTAAGTCCTGTTGATGTGTCTGCTCTGTTATACTCAAAACATCACCTTCCTTCTCCATTTTTATTTTACATCAGAGAGTATCTTTTGAAAACTGAATTTTTCGTGAAATTTTCCCACCTCAATTCTTCCTCCTTCCGCTAGGTCTTGTCTCCTACAGAAAAAGGCAGCCCTCAAGCTACCCTTTCCCTTCCCGCAAAATTTTTGGAGGAAATCTGGCGGGAATCTATATATGTTGCGATTGCAATATATAGCGTTTTCTTATCCTCCCTTCTGTAAATTTTTAAGAAATTCCACAAGGTATGTTTCCGAGTCCTGCTGATGCCGATACTTTTCATCGTATACTTTTCCATATCCCTTTTTATTTTTCTCAAGTAAATGATAGATGCATTCGTCTTTCAACTCATCGGAATAAAAGCTATGCCTCTGCGGATATTCTGCTACAACCAATCGGCTTCCATCGTCAAAATCAAATTTATAGTAATTGACGTCGATATTTGTATCATGATACCAGAGCCCCCACTCCTTATATTTGCCCAACCACTCCTTTCTCTGGTCACAATTTTTTAATATGGGTAGCTCCGGCTGAGTCGTTTCCCACGGGAACGTTACCATTTCCTTAAATGTACCATCAACAACAATATCCTCTGTTGGTCGACTATCCTCGTGCAGCTCATTTTCTACTATTTTCTGCTCTTTATGCGACATCGCATAACATTTTTCCTGCAAATCCAATGGCTTAGCATCAGACGTATCCGGCATATATTCCGGAAAATCCGCTTCAATGCTTGTCTGACCCGGAAAATCTATTTTCCCCGTATCCCCCGCTCCACCGTGCCTTTCCGGTTTCGCCTTCCCGCTGTTTTTAATTTCCCGTATCTGTTTGACAGTCATTTCCGGAACCACCTTTTCAAGCTGCTCCGGCTCCATCGGGAGCATTTCAATCATCTGTGACCTGTCAAAACCTGCGTATTTTTCATCCAGCTCCGGAGAATTATGCTCTTTTGAAAATTTTTCACATACATTGATAAATCTAGATACTGTGGATTGCGAGTATCCAAACTGTTCTGCCGCACATTCGTTGATATTCGTATATCCTCCTTCACTATAGAGTCCGTTATCTCTAATATGCTTTAAATACCATCCGATCTTCACAAAGGATTTTTGTATTTTGATCGATTCATCTTTAATGATATCCAGCGAATCCCGATATCCCAGTTCTGTCGGATCAAAAAGACCTACCTTACCTAAATTCATTACATTAAAAGGCTTGACTGCCATGCCAGTTACCGTCCTTTCTCCGCCAAAAGAAATTCATCTGTAAACTTGCTGTAAGCACAGGAAACCTTGCCGGAGATATCACATTCGTAAATACTGCGGCCATAAGACGGGGCCTCTTCCGCTTTTACACTGCGGGGAATATAGTTTTCGTAAATTTTTACATCTTTACCGTAAGCATCCTTTAATATGTTCCGCACATACTGGAAAGAAGTCGTCCTGTCATTAACACACGTATACAGTATCCCCGATATCTTAAGTGCTCCATTCAGCCCGTTTAATTTAACCGATCCGATTGTCTGTAGCAACTGTTCCAGCCCCCTTACGCTATAATATTGCGCATGAAGCGGTATGATCACCTCATCCGCCGCTACAAGCGCATTGATCGTAATCAGACTTGCCGATCACTTTTCGAATCATCGACGATATTGTAATTTCCAAAGCATCCGCATCAAAGCCAAGTCCCTGGGTCGCATTCCCCTGCGGATCCAGATCGACAAGCAGAACCCGGTTCCCCTTATTTACTAAGCCTATACCCAAATTGATGGCGGTAGTTGTCTTTCCGACTCCACCTTTTTGGTTTGCAATCGCAATAATTTTACACATGTTATTAATTCCCTCCAATAATTAATAATTGTTAATAGCTGCCTGTAACTTCAAATATTGCGTATAGATCACCCCCTTCTGAGCCTCCATTCAAAGCTCCCGTTATTTGTGATATACCAATTCATCTTGCCAAAAGGATAAAAAAAGAACCGCATTTCTACGATTCTAAAATGGATTGCTGAAATATTCAATTAACTCTGATTTACACTACTACCTGTTTGCAGGAATTCATAGTGCCTTGCACGAAATCTTCCGCGCCATGTCCCCCTACTTTGTGACAGCGGATCTTCCGGTCTTCCACCATGATAAATCCTGGACAGTTAAAGGTATCTGTCGGTTTTACCGCACCGGACTCCAGCCCTGCTGCCGCCGTAATAATTTTGAAGGTAGATCCAGGCTCGTAGGTATCATTGATACAGCCGTTTCTCCACATGGCATTTAGAAGTTCCTGCCTTTTCTTCTCGGAAAAAGCCGAAGCATCCATACCGTTAGGCAGTGTGTAGGGATTGTTCAAGTCAAATTCCGGCACATCAACCATAGCCAGAATCTCTCCGTTTTGCGGATTCATAACCAGAATGGAAACCCTGTCAGCCTCCTTTGTTTCCATAGCCTGTTTCGCAAGCTGAGTTGCATAGCTCTGAATATTGATGTCGAGACTGATGTAGAGATCACGGCCGCTTACCGGTTCCACTCTCTCTTCTCCCTCCTCGGCCTGCTCCACTCCTTTGGCGTCAGTCACTGTCAGGATCGTTCCCGCTTCTCCTCTGAGATATTCCTCGTAGATCACCTCAAGTCCTATGATACCCTGATTGTCGCCGCCGGTAAACCCAAGCGCCTTCGACGCCAGCGTATCGTAGGGATAATAACGCTTGTAATCTTCATCCACCTTGACTCCGTCCAGCCCCCTGGCTCTGATTTCATCCCCAATGACTTTGTCCACGTTACTTTTTATCTTCTCGATGGAGGAGTATTTCTCCACCCGCTTTCTCACATACTCCTCGGATAGATTGAGTTCCTTTGAAAGGACAGCGACCACCTCATCCGCATCCGTAATCTGACTGTGAATCACGGAAACCGTACAGACAGTCTTATTGTCCGCCAGAATCTTTCCGTTAGCGTCAATAATTCTCCCTCTCGCCGCCTTGATGCTACGCTCCCTCTCATGAAGCTCCCTGGCTTTTAACGTGTAATATTCGGACTGGAACACCATCAGGTAAAGAAGTCTTCCCGCCAGTGCAAAAAGCGCCAGCGTACACACGAAAACTATGGTTACAGTCTTGCTTCTGTGATAAGTTTTGTGAGTTATCCTGCCATCCATAAAAGAGAAACCTCACAAAAAGGTATTAATATAATCTATTATCCTTTTTATGAGGTTATTCTCACTTCTCGTTATTCAGCTTATCTCCTAAATTGGAGGCTCGTTCTCTCCTTCGGAAGGTTCGGATGCCGGCGGCGCACCGATGTTCTCACCCATAAGGCTGCCGCCGCCCACCACGGTGCCAAGCTGGGGATCCAAATAGTCTCCCGTAGTCGGATCCACAAGGTATCCTGTTTCCGGGTCAAGCGGGAAATCCTTCCACGCCTCATTTGGTTTGCTCTCCCCTTCCCCTGGCGCCTCTGTACCGCTCTCTCCCTCCTCGGGAGCGCTCTGGCCGCCTTCCCCGGAGGCTCCTTCTCCTCCCTGCGGCTCTTTGGGAATCGGATTTCCCTCTTCGTCAAGCTCCTCTTCCTCCGTCTCCTCCGGATTCTGAGGCATCCTGATCTGAATCTGTAACTGCTCTAGCTCCTCCCTCTCCTTGTCGCTTAGCTCCTCCGTCATAAAAATATTCAAGTAGGGCAAAACTTCCGTCAAAATTTTTTTTACAATTCTGGTGGCATGCTTCGCATCATCCTGAAAGATTACGTTTGGTCTGTCCACCACCACATAAATGACAACCTGCGGATCGTCCGCGGGAGCGTAACCCAGGAAAGAAACTACATATTCGTTATTTCCTCTGGGCAGCGTCTCCGCCGTTCCCGTCTTTCCGCCAATCATATAACCGGCCGGTCTGGCTGTATGTCCTGTTCCGTTCTCCCCGCTCACCACCGTATTACAAAATTCCCTGATCGTTTCACTGGTGGAGTTTGAAATAGTCTGCTTCAAAAGTCTCGGCTCAATATTCTCTATGGTTGCGCCATCAGCCGTCGTGATCCGGCTCGCCACACGGGGCGTATAATAGTTTCCGCCGTTGATCAGCGAACAGAAACCCGTGATCGTCTGGATCATGGTAGCGTTAAAACTCTGTCCGAAAGAATTCGTCGCGAGATCCGTCATTCCGATATTGCCTTTGTTGTAAACCATGCTGGCCGTGCGTGCCTCACCGGCCAGATCAATGTTAGTCTTCAATCCAAACCCAAAAGTATGCTGGTAATCCACGAATTCTTCTTTGCCCAAAGCAAAAGCCACATTCATCAGCACCACGTTGCAGGAACGTTCAATGCCTTGCTGTACCGTAATCGGCCCGTCTCCAAAGGTCTGGTGGCATTTGATATCGTGGTCGCCCACATGAAGCTTTCCTTCGCAGTTATAAGTCTCGTTGCCGGTGATAGCACCGCTCTCAATTGCCGCCGCCACCGTAAAAGGCTTGGCCACCGAACCCGGCTCGTAGGAATCCGCAATACAGAAGTTTTTCCACAGGGCATTAAAATGCTGATACATGACTTGGTCATCCATGCCATCTATGGCCTCCTGCGTCACGTATTCAGTTGGCTTTATCTTTTTCCCGTCCTTGTCAAGTAACGGCATACCCAGCAGGTTTTCCTTGTTCCTGACATCGTTCAAGTCAAAATTCGGATAGCTTGCCATAGCCAATATACTGGCAGTATTCGGATCCATAATGACACACCCAACATTCTCCGCGCCGTTGCCGGGATGCGCGCCGTCCTTATATTCTTCATTAAATTCTTTCAGATATTTCTCCACAATTGTCTGAATATTGGCGTCGAGGGAAATTTGTATGTTGTTGCCGTCCCTGGCCGCTATGGTAGTGCGCTCCAATGTGGAATCATCGTTCAAATAGCCGTACTCTCTCCCGTTCGTGCCGCTGAGCGTATCATTGTAAAACTCCTCAAGACCGTATGTTCCCGTGTTGTCGCCTGTGGTAAAACCGATCAGGTCACAGGCCAGGGATCCGTTGGGATACTCTCTCCTGTACTCGTCCTCAAACCAAACCCCCTTGATATTGGCTCCCTGCTCAGGATCCGCGCAAAACTCCTCAAAAGCTGCCTTTTTTTCATACTCCACTCTCTTCGCCATCACATAGTACGAAGACTGGGGATGCGAGGCAATATAAGCTCTCACCGGTTCCGGATCGATGTCAAAAAAACGCTTCAGCGCAGTCAGCGTAGGCTCCAGGTAATCCTCCTTGCGAAGCAAAAGCTTCGTATCCAGAATTACATTATAAACCTTATTGCTCACCGCCAAAACCGTTCCGTTGGCATCAACAATTTCACCGCGCTTAAATGGAATTACCGAAGAATCGTATTCCTGATGCGATAACACCTGTTTTTTGTAAGTTTCCCCATTATCCCTGTTAATCAGAAAAAGCTGCGCGCTAAGGCCTACAAAAGCTGCCAAAATAAACAGGAACAGCACCACAAGCTTTTTCTGCATCTTCCTGGTGAATCTTAATGTAGTGTTTTGTCTTCTTACAACGTTCTGTCTTCTTACCTGTACTTCCAAATCGTCACCTGCTTAATCCTGTTTCGGAATTTCTGCCATCTGTTTCACATAATCGCTGCTCTCACTGGCAAATGAGATAATCTGTCCTTCCTGTGCATACTGCATACCGAGCTCCTGTATGGCGATCCGTCTGATCTCCTCCAAATCAACACTGCTCATTATTCTGCTGTAGTTCTCTTCATTGGCCACCTTTAAGTCGTTCAGTTCTCTCTCGAGCGTCGCAATATGCTTCACGCTGTTTGTAATGTCTGACTGTAAGCCGATATAGTACACCAAAACCATACCCGTAACGACCAACGCCACTGACAAAAACAGGACGTAGCCGGCATTCATATGCTTCGCCCGTTCCTGATTCCTCTTCACACTCTTATTGACTTTTTTCTTAGGTCTTTCGGTAATCTCTCTGTTCGGCTGTATGCTTCTTACCGTGTTACCGTGCACATAATATGCATTTCGCCTTGTCGCCGCCATATTTCCCGACTCCCCTTCTTTCTATATTTTATTAGGTAATTGCAAAACTCATCTCAAGGCTGCATTACATTGTGCAAATAGTATAATCATAAGCAGACCCTAAGAAAGTGTTTAAATCCTTCGGATTAAAACTGTTGGTACTTGGTGAGGTTCTTTCGAACCTTAGTACCACTACGTTTGGATTGGAGCGAAAGCGCGTCTGTGTTGATTATACTATTTGTACAACTTTAACAGATGAAATGGAGTTTCGCAATTACCTAT
>CAJUMJ010000031.1 GCA_910587095.1 uncultured Lachnospiraceae bacterium | reverse complement strand
TCACTACCTCAAAAATTCATCAGTAGTGAGCGCGGCCGCACATTTTCGTGTTTTTGTCAACCACCTTTGGGATATTTTTACAAAAAATTAGGTTAGACCCCTATAGCAGAATCTAACCCGATACTTAACTAACTGACATTGGGTGTGAAAAGTAACTGACAGCTTGCTGACAGTTTTCAGATTGCGGATATCCCGGACAAAGCGGTACTGCGTAAAAACACAGAAAAGGAGATCCCACAATGCAGATCACAAACGACATTCATTACATAGGCGTAAACGACCACGATATCGACCTCTTCGAAGGCCAGTACACCGTAGAAAACGGCATGGCATACAATTCCTATGTCGTCATGGACGAGAAAATCGCCGTGATGGACACTGTGGACACCAACTTTGAGGAGGAATGGCTGGACAACCTGAAAGCCGTACTAAACGGCCGCACCCCCGACTACCTGATCGTACAGCACATGGAGCCGGATCACTCCGCCAGCATCAAAGCTTTCACCGACGCTTACCCGGACGCGGTTATTGTGGCATCCGCTCCCGCTTTCACCATGATGCGCCAGTTCTTCGGTACGGACTACGCCGACAAACGTCAAGTCATCAAGGAGGGCGATTCCCTTTCCCTGGGCGCACACGCCCTGCAGTTTGTGGCCGCGCCGATGGTACACTGGCCGGAAGTCATGGTTACCTATGACGCCAGGGACAAGGTGCTCTTCTCCGCGGACGGCTTCGGCAAGTTCGGCGCGCTCGATACGGACGAGGACTGGGCATGCGAGGCGCGCCGCTACTACTTCGGCATCGTCGGCAAATTCGGCATGCAGGTGCAAAACCTCCTGAAAAAGGCCGCTGCCCTCGACATTCAGATCATCTGCCCCCTGCACGGTCCCATTTTGAAAGAAAATTTGGAATATTATGTAAACTTATATCAGACTTGGTCATCATACGGCGTGGAGTCCGAGGGCATTATGATCGCCTACACATCCGTCTACGGCCACACCAAAGCGGCGGCCGAACTGCTGGCGGAAAAACTGACCGCCAAAGGCTGCCCGAAGGTAGTGGTGGCCGACCTTGCAAGGGAGGATAAGGCGGAATGTGTGGAGGACGCCTTCCGCTACGGCAAGCTGGTACTGGCCACCACCACCTACAACGCGGAAATGTTCCCCTTCATGCGGGAATTTATCGACGAGCTGATCTCCCACAACTACCAGAACCGCACCATCGCCCTGATGGAAAACGGCTCCTGGGCGCCCATGGCGGCCAAAGCCATGAGAGCAAGATTAGAGGGCTGCAAGGATATCACCTTTACGGAACACAGCGTGCAGATCCGCTCCGCTTTAACGGACGAAAATATCGCACAGATCGAGGCTCTGGCCGAGGAGCTGACGGCGAAGTAGGGATTGCTCCTTTCCGTTCCCCTGTCCTGTCTAACCGGCTGCCGGGAGCCGCCGCAAAAAGGCGCGTCACCGGCAGCCGAACAAATTTGTATTCTTACTCTTACATCTACGCCTCCACACCGAGCTTGCGAAGCTCCTCGATGGCCTGCGCCTGGTTTTTAAAATGGATGGTATGTATACCGAATTTCTCAGCCCCTTCCAGATTCCGGGGCGTATCATCCATGAATACACATTCCTCCGGCACCAGCCCGTAGCGGTCGATCAAAAGCTGATAGATCTCCGGCATGGGCTTGATGACCTTATCCTGATAGGACAGGATGCCACCATCCAGATAAGGGATAAAATCGAGCGCCGGCGCGCATTCCCTGTGACCCCTTTCGGAAAAGTTTGAAAGATACAGGCACCGGTATCCCTTGCCCTGCAACTCCTTAATCCACGGAATCGCGTACTCGTTCCTGGATACCATGCCGCCCACATCCCGCACAGCCTCCCTGATCTCCGCCTCAAGCTCCGGGTCACTTTCGATAAAGCCCCTCAAAATCTCCTCATCGCTCATGACACCCCTGTCGTATTCATTCCAGAGGGGATTTAATACCGTTGCTTTCGCAAGGCGCTCAATCTTCTCTTCCCCAAATCCCAAATTCCGATAATGTGTCTCCCAATCAAAATCCGCAAGTACATTTCCGATATCAAAAATTATTGTTGTGATCATCTTCTCCCGTTCCATTCTTTTTCACTGAATCCATACCACTCTCTTTACAAGTTGCCGTTAACATAACTCAAAACAATCCATTTTAGTTTACATAAATTCTGAAAATGATTTACATAACTATACTAACTTCTCGCCAACCCGTCCACATGAAGCACCTCACCGCTGATGTAGGAAGCCTTATCCGAAGCGAGGAACACAAAGGCGTTGGCGATATCCTCGGGCTGTCCCATGCGCCTTAGCGGGATCTGCGCAATCATCGGATCAATCACCTCCTTGGGAACCTTGCGCATCATATCGGTGTAAGTAATGCCGGGCGCCACCGCATTGACCCGGATTCCCTTCGGCCCAAGCTCCCTCGCCAGGGACAAGGTAAATCCGTTAACCGCAAATTTTGACGTGGGATAAGCGATTCCCGCAGGCTGTCCGTACTGGCTCACCATGGAGGAGGTATTTAAAATCACGCCGCTCCCCGCTGCGATCATATGCTCGCTTGCCGCCTTGGAACAGTTGTACACGCCCTTGATATTCAAATCCATCACCTTCTCAAAGGTTTCCGCCGTGTATTCCGTAAAAGGCGTGCTCTCCGATACACCCGCGTTGTTCACAAGAATGTCTATCTTTCCGTACTTTTCGGCAACGCCGTCAAAAGCCGCCTTCACCGCCTCGCAATCGGACAGATTCGGGAAAATTCCCTCCACCGCCGCCTCCGGGTATGCCTCTTTCAATTGACCCACCGCCTTGTCGGCCGTTTCCTGACGGCTTGCGCAGAGCACTACCTTTGCGCCCTCTTTCAGAAACGCTTCCACCGTGGCATAGCCGATGCCTCTGCTTCCGCCTGTGACAATTGCAACTTTGTTTTCCAGTAACATAGCCTCTCCTCCTTTTCCTGCTTCCACATTTCGCTTTTACCATATAACTTGCAGATAAGGCAGCGGAAAGTCACCGCTGCCCCACAATCACCGTATTTTGTCCTACTTTCGCAGCGGACTCTCCCTGTAAATAATATCCTCTCTGCCCGGGCCGTTTGACACCATAGTAATAGGATGCCCAATCCGCTCCTCAATAAACTCCACATACTTGCGGCAATTTTCAGGCAGTTCCTCGTACTTTTTGATGCCTCGGATCTCGCACTTCCAGCCGGGTAACTTTTTAAGTACCGGCTTCGCTTTCTCAAGCTTGCATGTCACCGGGAAATCCTTGGTCACCTCGCCGTCCACCTCATACCCGACGCACACCGGAATCTCATCCAGATACCCGAGCACATCGAGCACCGTAAGCGCCACGTCCGTAGTTCCCTGCAGGCGGCAGCCGTACTTGGAAGCAACGCAGTCAAACCATCCCATTCTTCTCGGGCGTCCCGTGGTCGCTCCGAACTCTCCGCCGTCGCCGCCGCGTCTGCGAAGCTCATCCGCCTCGTCGCCGAAAATTTCAGACACGAACGCGCCCGCGCCCACCGCGGAGGAATATGCCTTGCAAACCGTAATAATCTGCTTGATTTCATAAGGCGGAATGCCCGCTCCGATGGCTCCGAAAGCCGCCAGCGTGGAGGAGGACGTCACCATCGGGTAAATACCGTGGTCAGGGTCTTTCAGCGTGCCGAGCTGTCCTTCCAGAAGCACGGTCTTCCCTTCCTTTATCGCCTGATCCAGATAGGAGGACACGTCGCACACATAGGGCTCGATCATCTCCCGGTACTGCTGCATTGTGGCAAACAGCTCCTTCGGATCGAGGGCCGGCTTGTGGTAAAGATGCTCCAAAATCACATTCTTCGTTTCGCATACCCGCTCCAGCTTCTCCCGCAGAATATCCTCGTCGAAGAGCTCGCTCACCTGAAAACCGATCTTCGCGTACTTATCAGAGTAAAAAGGCGCAATCCCCGACTTGGTAGAGCCGAATGACTTTCCGCCAAGTCTCTCCTCTTCGTATTGGTCAAACAAAATATGGTAGGGCATCACGATCTGGCCGCGGTCGGATACCAGAATCTTAGGCTCCGGCACACCCCTGTCGGTAAGAGACTTGATCTCCTCCACCAGAAGCGGAATGTTGAGCGCTACGCCATTGCCGATAATACTTGTAATATGCCCGTAAAACACACCGGACGGCAGCGTATGCAAGGCAAACTTGCCGTAATTGTTTACAATTGTGTGTCCCGCGTTCGCGCCTCCCTGAAAACGCACCACGACATCCGCCTTTTCCGCCAGCGTATCCGTGATCTTACCTTTTCCTTCGTCGCCCCAGTTGGCGCCCACTACAGCTTTTACCATATTGATACCTCCTTGGTCTGCGCACATAAAGAGCCGGTTGTAAAAAACCGGCTCCGTTTCTTACTTCATAATTATAAAGCAAAACACGTCCTAAATCAATCTTTTCGCAAATTTATGCAAAACTATTTACAATTCGGCTTCCGTCTTTGCCGCGTGAGCCTTTTTCCAGGCTTTGATTTCGGCGAGACGCTTCACAAGAGCCTCCTCCTCGCCCATGCCCGCAGGCCGGTAATACTCCCGCCCCACAAGAGCGTCCGGAAGGCACTGCATGTTCGTCAGCTTCTCCTGCGTATCGTGGGCGTACTGGTAGCCCTTTCCGTAATCCAGCTCTCTCATAAGCCCCGTGACTCCGTTTCTGATCACAAGGGGCACCGGCTCCGCCAGATCTTTGACCGCATCCTCCTTCGCCTCGTTGTAGGACACTTCCATGGCGTTTGACTTTGGCGCAAGGGCGACATATACCACCGCCTGCGTGAGGTGCACGTTGCATTCCGGCATCCCGAGAAAATGACATGCCTGATAGGCCGCAACCGCAATCTGTAACGCGCGTGAATCCGCCAGCCCCACATCCTCGCTCGCAAAGCGCACCACACGCCTTGCCACGTAAAGAGGATCCTCCCCGGCCTCAAGCATCCTCGCCAGCCAGTAAACCGCGGCGTCGGGATCGGAATTGCGCATGGATTTATGTAGGGCGGAGATGAGATTGTAATGCTCCTCCCCCTTCTTATCATACAAAAGTGACTTGCGGGAAGTGCACTGTTCCAGGGTTTCCCTGGTCACCGTGACCGCTCCCTCCGCGTCCATCTCTCCGTTTAACACAACCATTTCCAGAGTGGAAAGCGCATTTCTCGCGTCGCCGTTTGCAAAGACGGCGATCATCTCAAGCAGATCTTCGTCGATTTTCACCTTCTGGTTGCCAAAGCCCCTGGAATCCGCCAAAGCGCGCGACAAAAGCCCTTTCAGCTCCTGTGTGGCGAGCGCCTGCAGCACAAACACCTTGCAGCGGGATAAAAGAGCGCTGTTAATCTCAAATGACGGATTTTCCGTAGTCGCACCGATCAGGATGATGCTTCCCTTTTCCACAAACGGCAGAAAAGCATCCTGCTGCGCCTTGTTAAAACGATGAATCTCGTCCACAAACAAGATCGTCCGCACACCGTACTGCCTGTTTTTTTCCGCCTGCTCCATAACGGTCCGTATTTCCTTGATACCGCTTGTCACCGCAGAGAAATCAATAAAGGAAGATTTCGTTTTGTTGGCGATGATCCTGGCCAGTGTGGTTTTCCCCACACCCGGAGGCCCCCAAAAGATCATGGAGGAAACCTGATCCTGCTCAATCAGTCTCCGCAGTACTTTCCCCTTTCCGAGAAGATGACTCTGCCCCACGTACTCTTCCAGATTGCCGGGTCTTAACTTTGCAGCCAAAGGCTGCGGCATTTCCCTGTCAAATAAAGATATCTGTTCCACGTTTCTCTATCTCTTGTTCCATTTATTGTTATCTTTTCCGGATTCCTGCTCCTTCGAATCCTCCTCCTGCGCCGATGTCTCCAGAAGCGGAACCATAATTTCGGAGTTCATGATACACTGTCCCTGGAATACCGCGTTCTCGTCCACCACAAGGCTCTTCGTCCGGATATTGCCGATCACTTTTCCTGTTGACGCCACCTCGGTTCTGCCGCCGGATGTCAGGTCGCCCTCGAGAGTACCGCCGATAATGATACTGCTGCCCTTTACGTTCCCTTTCACCTTACCGGTCGCACTGACAATCAGCGAGCCCTCCGTCTCCACGTCGCCGGTGACGCTGCCCTCAACGCGGACGGCATCCTTTGCGCGGATATTGCCATCCACCACCATATCGGCGCCTATAACGCTGCTGATCCTGGCGTTAATCTGATCTGTAGACTTTTTCCCCAACATAATTTCCTCCCCTTATCCTTTAATCTCAATCAGTTCAAGCGGATCCACATAACCGTCATCCTTGCGGATGCTGTACCCTGTCTCCGTGTTGTCCTCGCCCACCAGAAAAAGCGCCACACCCTTCACAATCTGGCTGCCTTCCTCCACGATGGGACTTCCCAGATTGCGGTAAGTAGTGACGTAGCCGTTTTCGTGGTCAATCACAACATAGCTCACCTCGCCTTCCGCTTCCCGCACTTCCTTTACCGTACCGGGTGCGGTGGCCACAACCTTCGTCCCTTCCGCCGCAACAAAGATGAGTTCCTTCCACTCTTTGTTGGCCTCGACTTTCAGCGCATTTTCCTGCGCGTCGCCCTCGTTCTCCTCTTCATCCTGCGCGTCATCCTGTGCTTCCTCTGTCCCGGCATTCTCCTCCTTGATCTGCGCCGCCCCGCTCATCGGAAATCCCCTGGGAATGTAGTTCTCCTCATGAGCCGCCACCAGCTCATGCTCCGCCGCTTCCTTCCGGCTGATGATTTCTTCCAGGGAAGCTATTTTCCCCTCCAGAGATTCCTTCTCCCTGACAAGTTCTTCATTCTCAGCCTTTAGCTGCACGATCTGTTCGAGCTGCTTGGTATTCCGCTCCGAGGACCCCGCCATGGTAATGGTGGTATAAACCGTATAACAAATAACCGCCACCAGCAGTATAAAGCCGACTACCGCCACGGCCGCCGTCCTGACATGCACCCGCCTGAAGTTCGCGTTGGGAGCATCAGAGGTTAATATTATCGTATAAGTGATCTTTCTCTTGCGCAAATCTGTGCTCATAAATAAGGTCACCTCCACTCATCCTTTTTATTCTAACACATCTTGCGCAAGAAAGACATAGTAATTTTTAAATAGTTCGCGTCAAAACGCTGTCCCGTTACATCCGCCCCACGACAAGCGCTCTCGTGGCGTTTAACACCGCCAGAATCATCACGCCCACATCCGCAAAGATCGCCCACCACATGCCAACCAGCCCCATGGCGCCTAAAAGCAGACAGACAGCCTTTACAACCAGTGAAAAAACGATATTCTGATGTACGATCCGCAGCGTCTTTCTGGAAATCCGCATGGCCAGCGCAATCTTTCGCGGATCGTCGTCCATCAGCACGATATCAGCCGCCTCTATGGCCGCGTCCGATCCAAGCGCTCCCATGGCTATCCCTAAATCCGCCCGGGAAAGCACCGGCGCGTCGTTGATCCCGTCTCCCACAAATGCCAGTTTCTCCTTCTTTCCCTTTGCGTCGAGAAGCTTTTCCACCTCTTCCACTTTATCCGCCGGCAAAAGCTCGCTCCTCGTCTCGTCAACGCCAAGCTCCGCCGCCACCGACTCCGCCACCGGCTTCGCGTCTCCGGTTAACATAACTATACTACGCACACCGGCTTTTTTGAGATCCAAAAGCGCTTCCTTCGCACCCGGTTTTACCACGTCAGAAATCAGAATACATCCGGCATAAACGCCGTCCACCGCCACATACACCTGTGTTCCGATCCCCGCAGTCTCCTCCGGCGTAATATGCAGGCGCTTCATCAGTCTGCGGTTTCCCGCCGCTACGAGTTTGCCGTCCACATGGGCGCAGACACCGTGGCCGCTGATTTCCTCCACGTCCTTCACCCTGCTTGTATCGATTTGCTTCCCGTAAGCCTCCCGCAGACTTCTGCTGATGGGATGGCCGGAATAGCACTCCGCGCAGGCCGCGTACTCGATCAGCGCATCCTCCGTAAATCCTGCCGCCGCCTCCTTGCGGGTAACCTCAAATACCCCCTTTGTCAGCGTTCCCGTCTTGTCGCACACAACATATTTCGTCTCGGAGAGCGCCTCGAGATAATTGGAACCTTTCACAAGAATCCCTTTCGCAGAGGCGCCTCCTATTCCTCCGAAGAAACTCAGCGGAATGGAAATGACAAGCGCGCAGGGACAGCTTATAACCAATGTAGTCAACGCTCTCGTCACCCACCTGGACCATCCCGGCTCATAGCCGAACAGCAGGCTGAAGACAGGAGGCAGTAACGCGAGCGCCAGGGCGCCGTAACACACCGCCGGCGTATAATACCTGGCAAAGCGGGTGATAAAATTTTCGGAGCGGGATTTCTTCATGCTGGAATTTTCCACAAGCTCGAGAATCTTTGACACGGTGGATTCGCCAAACTCCTTCGTCGTGCGGATCTTTAAAAGTCCCGACATATTCACGCTGCCGCTGATCACCTGGTCGCCCACGGACGCCTGCCTCGGAAGACTCTCCCCCGTAAGCGCGCTCGTATTCAGGGACGCCTCCCCCTCCTCGATCACGCCGTCGATCGGTATCTTTTCTCCCGGCTGTACAAGGATGATCGTGCCGATCTCCACCTCGTCAGGATCTACCTGCTCAACTTTTCCGTCCCTCTCTATATTGGCGTAATCCGGGCGGATATCCATCAGATTCGCGATGTTTCTCCTGCTCTTTCCAACGGCGCAGCTCTGAAACAGTTCCCCGATCTGGTAAAACAGCATAACCGCCACGCCTTCCACGTATTCTCCAAGTATAATGGCTCCAAGCGTGGCGACTGCCATCAGAAAGTTCTCGTCGAAAACCTCTCCGTGGATTACACCAAGCACCGCTTTTCTCAAAATGTCATAGCCGATAACCAGGTACGGAATCATAAAGAGCGCAAACCTAAGCCAGGGAACGTCCGCCGGTATCAGGGAAAAAACAACCACCAAAACGGCGCTGGCTAATATTCTTATGAATACTTTTTTTTGTTTTTTGTTCATATTTTTTCTCCATTTCTGCGCTGCTCTTTGCGCATAACGAGTTTGTGTCAAGCAACGCGCAGGCACAAATCTCGCGATTGAAAATTTTAATTTTCAATCTTTCTGTCCCTCCATCTCTCATTATCTTATATGATCATTTAAGCATATGTTTAATTGTTTGTCAATAAAAAATTTCGCTTTCTGATTCTGCCTATGCGCGCAGAAAGGACAACGTCAGCCGCCATGTGTTCTCCGGGATATTCTGTGTGTGAACCGAGACACTGGCGATACGTCGCCGCACTCCTCCCAGAACTGATGTTGTCTTTTCTCATTATATGCTATTTTCTCAGGCCGCACAAGCGCCCGCCTGAAAAAGTTTGGCTCTCTCCCCTTCACCCCGGATTCACATGCACCATGATATGTTTCACCCTGGGAAAGCTTTTCTCGATGGAATCATGCACCCGCTCCGCCGTCTCGTGAGCGCGCCTTAGCGTCTCCGCACCGTCTGCGCGTATCTCGATATCCACGTAAATTTTATTGCCGAAAACTCTTGTCTGTAAAAGATCCACGCCAAGCACCCCCTCCTGAGCCGCCGCGCATTCCTTAAGCGCCGCCTCCGTCTCCTCGTCGCATGCCTTATCTACCATTTTATCAACCGCATCCATAAAGATTTCATAGGCCGCTTTCTCTATAAAAAAGCAGATCGCCAGACTGGCCACCGGGTCCAGAATCGGAAATCCCAGTCTCGCCCCCGCAATACCGATGAGCGCGCCGACGGACGAGAGCGCATCGGAGCGGTGATGCCAGGCATCCGCCATCAGCGCGCTTGAATCGATCCGTCTTGCATGTACTTTCGTGTACTGGTACATTCCCTCCTTCACGACAATGGATACTACGGCAGCCAATAGCGCCGCAAGACCCGGCACCGCAAGACTGGCATAATCGCCGCCCGCAATCTTCTTTACCGCAGAATACCCGATTCCAAGGCCCGTGGCCGCCAAAATGGTGGAAAGCACAATAGCCGCCACGCATTCCAGCCGCTCATGCCCGTACGGGTGGTTTCTGTCCGAATCTTTTCTGGATATCCGAATGCCAATGATAACGACTACCGTGCTGAATACGTCGGACGCGGAGTGAACCGCGTCCGAGATCATCGCCCCGGAATTGGCAAGCACCCCGGCCAATAATTTAAAGACAGTGAGAACGGCATTGGCAATGATGCTGACCGTGGACACGCGCATCGCAACCCGCTCAAACTCCTGCTCCTTTTTCATCGCATTTCCCCCTTCTTCCCTGACAGATATGTTTCTTTCCAGACTAACACATCCGCTTCCTCCCTGCAAGTTCTTTTTATTGATTTTTTTGCATACAAAATGTCGGTAGTTCGTCCAGACTAACCCCGACAAACTACCGACATATATTTCCGCAAATAGCGGACACCCCTTTGACGCCTGCATCAAACGCGCCGGTACGCTACACCGTGATTTCCGCCGTCATGCCGAGTAACTCTTTATTTTCCTCCATAATCGGCGCAATCACTTCTTCCAGGAACTTCTCCACCTGAAACGGAGCGCGCCCCACATAGTCAGAAGGATCCATGGTCTTTTGCAGATCTTCCAGACTCATATTGAATGCCGGGTCCGCCGCAATCAACTCCAGCAGATTATTTTCTCTGCCTTCCTTCTTCACGTTCGCGCCCGCGATCATGGAGAGCTCCCTGATTTTCTCGTGCAGCTCCTGTCTGTTGCCCCCGGCTTTGACGGCGTCCATCATAATATTTTCCGTCGCCATGAAGGGCAGTTCGCTCATCAGGCGTTTCGTTATCACTTTATCGTACACAACCAGGCCATCCACCACATTGAGACACAAGTCCAGAATCCCGTCCACCGCGAGAAACGCCTCGGGAACGGAAAGCCGCTTGTTTGCCGAGTCGTCCAGCGTCCGTTCAAACCACTGGACGGAGGAAGTGATCGCCGGATTTAAGGCGTCCACCATCACGAACCGGGCGAGGGATGCGATGCGCTCGCTGCGCATGGGATTTCTCTTGTAAGCCATTGCCGAGGAACCGATCTGGCTCTTCTCAAAAGGCTCCTCCACTTCCTTCAAATGCTGGAGCAGGCGGATATCGTTTGACATCTTGTGTGCGGAAGCCGCGATACCCGAAAGAACGTTACATACTCTCGTATCCACCTTGCGGGAGTATGTCTGCCCGGACACGGGATAGCACTTCCCAAACCCCATCTTCGCCGCGATCATGGGATCGATTTTATCTATGGTTTCCTGATCGCCGTCAAAAAGCTCCTGAAAGGACGCCTGCGTGCCCGTGGTGCCCTTGGAACCTAATAGTTTCAGACTCCCCAGCACGTAATCCAGATCTTCCAGGTCGAGACAAAATTCCTGCGCCCACAGGGTCGCCCGCTTTCCGACGGTGGTAGGCTGCGCGGGCTGGAAATGGGTGAAAGACAGCGTCGGCAGATCCTTATATTCTTCCGCGAATCCTGCCAGTTTGGCGATCACGTTCACCAGTTTCTTTTTCACCAGACGAAGGGCTTCTTGCATCACGATAATATCCGTGTTGTCCCCCACGTAGCAGGATGTTGCTCCGAGATGGATGATCCCCGCCGCCTTGGGGCACTGCTGCCCGTACGCGTAGACATGGCTCATCACGTCGTGGCGCACTTCTTTTTCTCTCGCCTTCGCCACATCATAATTGATGTCCTTTTCATGTGCTTTAAGCTCGTCGATCTGCTCCTTTGTAATGACGGGTTTGCCGTTTTGGGAAAGCCCCAGCTCCATCTCCGTCTCGGCAAGCGCGATCCACAGCCGCCGCCACGTCCTGAATTTCATATCCGGAGAAAAAATATACTGCATCTCTTTGCTCGCATACCGCTCCGACAAGGGGCTTACATATCTGTCTGTACTCATACTCTGTTTCCTTTCTCCTGCTCGTTTCCTTTTTTCTTTTATTGCGTAAAGTTCCATATTGCCGGCGCATATTGCGCCTGACTCTTATCTATAGTCAGGAGCTGAACTTCTGCTCGTACTCCTCCACCGTCTTCATAATCTCTTTCGCATATTTCGGATACCGCTCCACCAGCGCCTTGATATCTCTCTGCGAAGGACCAGCCACCATCTCTCGGTTATAATCCATGCGCCGTCTTAAGGACTGCCTGCGGATTATCAGGTTGTGCCTTATCTCCACCATCTCCTTGGGATCTAAAATGGCTTCCGTCTGATGCAGCCAAATAGCCGGATCCTGCACCTGATAGCACTTTAAAATCTGTAATAGTTCCTGCTCACTGTAGTCGAGGTCAATCTCGGCCCGGCGGAACTTTTCGCGTTCCTCCCGCTCAAGCTTATAGTTTTCCCAAAGCTGCGAAAGCTCCTTGCCGCTGGACACCCCGTACTTCATATAAAGGTATTCCAAAAGATTGGTATTGTTTACATAACGAATCTTTACTTTATTCTGTAAAAGGATAATTTTGTTAATCCCTGTCTCCACCCGTTTCAGTTCCCGCCTGGCGTCCATGTGCTTTACATAGATCAGCGTAATCACCACCGCCGTGGCTCCCGCCGTGAGAAGATACCCAAGCCTCGTATCCATATCCAGGAAAAAGTGTAAAAACAAAAGCAGCAGCACGCAGAGCCCCAGGGCAGTCACACAGATTATTGCCATACCTCTCGTGTCCGAAATAACCCTCATTACCTCGCTTTTTCTGTAGAGATAGGCATGCTTCTCCCCGTCCAGGCGGCTTAAATCCTTGCGGATCAGTTCCTGATAGTTCTCCGCCTCCGTGATCTTGTCAAAGCCTTCCTCCACCTGGTCTTCCATGCGCTCCACCATGCGGTATTTCTCGTCCGTAATCCGCCTGGGCCGGCCCATGAAGTCGGTTTTTCTCTCCTGTAAAAGAGACACTCTCTTCGCACAATCCTTTAGCTGCTCGCTCTCCTCCTGCGGCAGCGCCTCGATCTCCTCCATGTCTTTCAGATAGGAGGTAACCATGTTGTACTCGAAATTTAGGTTCTCCAGCTCCTTTGTGGCCTCCGCCATCTTTTCCAGGCAATTTCTCACATAATCGTTTCTCTGTTCCCTGTTGCCGAAGTCTATATCCCGGGAAGAATTCTCCTCTTCCCAGTCCTCATCCTCGTACTCGTCATAATTCCTGCGGAATCTCTCAAGCAGTTTCTTAATAAACCCCATCTTTTCCTCCCTGTCTATGTCGGAACTCTCTTTCGCTATCCCATACTCCTGCGATATCTCTTCTTTAGCCTCTCGGTCAGTTTCCCGATTTCTTCATAATAGGGCGCAGAGCCTCCCAGGGCGCCCGCTCCCTCTTCCCTCATCACCTGATAGGTGACAAGCATTCTGTTTTCGTCCGTCCCCTCAAAAGATCCTTCCGCCCGCTTCATCATCCGCTCCACCTCCAGGGAGAGCTCATGGTACTCCGGATGCTCCGCAATATAGTCAATATATGCTTTTTCCTGCCGCCCCATACGCAGAGCCGCCAAATACATCGAAAGGCCCTCTCTCCTGCCGTCCGTCTCATAAGCTTTCATAAACCATTCCGCCGCCTGGGCGTATAGAAACATGCCGGCGCAGGCCGTCCCCATATTGTGATAAAGCTTTGCCAAAAGAAGCTTCTCGTTTTCCGGCGTCTCCTGTACCAAATTCTGATATTGCTGCAAGGCCGCCAGATAGCGCTTCTCTCCCAAAAGATAATCCGCTTTCGCTTTCATCCGCTCTTGCGGATTTAACCCCTCGTTTCCCCTTACGATCTCCTCCGTCCACTGGATCACATTTTCCGGATAAATATTCACATATTCCAAAATCGCGCCGACGAACGCCGCCACGGAGCCCTTTTTGTTTAGCAGGGCGTCCAGCGTATGCGCCAGATCGCTCAACCCGCACTGGCTCTCCAGCCATCTGACCATCTCACGCTGCATAATGTCCGCATCCAGAAGCTCGGCCCTGTCCACAAAGAGAAAACAGAGCTCCTCCACCGAATACAAGTTTACATAAAATCTTTCCATATAATAGGGACTGTCCGCGCGTCGCCCCGTCCCCAGGATCACCTGACCGCTCATCTTTCGTCTCTCCCGCCGCTCATAAAATTCGGAACGTCTCTTCCCAAGTCTGCTCCGTAGCCGCAAAAAACTCTCCCAACCCCATATCCGTCACCGTCACATGCAGCTTGTCCGCGGATACCATGGCGGCCTCCAGCGCATATCTGGTAAAAGGCGCGCCGGTCTGCTTTGCCCCCTCCAGGCGCATCACAAATGTCTCCGCGTTTTTCCCTGTAAGGGGCGTGACCACGAAAGTGATTTCCCGCTCCCCGCTCAAAAAAATCTCACAGGATTTGTGCAGCTCATACCAGCTCTCGCCGGCATCCAACAGCGCATAGTAAGATTCTTTCCCCTGTCTGAGCGCTTTCATGCCGATATTCGCCTTCATCTTGTCCGCTCCGAGAAAGATGTGCGTCCGCCCCGCCTCGCTTGGGTCAAACCTTTCGATCAGGCTGTAAACAGCCCCCTTGCTAAACAGGTTATTTCCCTGGAACACCCGTCTGCCGCGGCATAAAAACTGCAACGACTTTTTGTGCCACTCCTCCTTAAATCCGTCTCCCAAAAGATAGGCCGACGAGACGATTCTTCCCTCGAACATTTTCTCCAAAATGCCAAAAAAACGCTCGTCCGCCAGCCGGAACGCATCCGCTTTGATGTTTTCCTCCTCGTCCTGGGCGGGCACCACCACAGTCTCATAGTCCGCCTCCTCGATCAGCGTGACGATAGGCGTGGTTTTTTTGTTGCACTCCATACGGTAAGTCCGTAAAAACCGTCCGTCGTGCTCGCATACCACCACCTGGTAGGCCCACAGTTCCCACTGCTGGTTCAACATGAAGGAGTAAAGGCTCTCCGTATGGCTCTGGAAATAAATATGACTGGTTTTCAGATTCAGATTGGCCGCCGCCTGCAGCAGAACCTCCACCATGCGGTCATCCATCCGCTCCACGCAAAACATGATCGCATCGATACCCTCCACCGGGACAATGATGCTCATAACCCCAAGACTGCGCCTGATAAAGAGCGTAAGGAGCGCCACCGGGTCGTAGGCCTCCCCGTCCAGCAAAAGTTCCTCCCCCTTTCTGGCGAGTTGAAGAAGCCCTTCCACCGGAATCATATCTTCCTCGTCGGCGCTTTTTACCGCCTCCTTGCCGTATAGCCATTGGTTCGTGCCTTTTCGTTTACATAATATGGCAGGTATATTGTACTGCTTCGTCCCCACCACGGGCGCGACCGTCTCCACGTCCCCTTCTCCCATGAGACAGTAGCTAATCTGGGCATACTGTTCTCCCAAATCATAGCCCAAAAGCACGCTTCCCTTATGCGGTTTGTCATCCTCTCGTTTTTCCAGAAACATAATTCTCCCCTAAGATTCGGAAAATGCCCTTTTGGGGCATTCTCCTGTGTAAGACTTAGTACTTCCAAGTCAGCTATGCTGACTTGGCGAAGCAGCCTTTGCCGCGAGTGATTATAAGTACTTCTCACACTGTTAACGTACCGTAAAAATCTGCTCTACCATATGGTCCTGCCTGTAATATTCCGAAAGAAGCTGTTCCACCGTCTGATAATCGTGCAACGTCTTTCCGATCATGATATCGTTCAGGATGCCAAACCGCCCTTCCTGACTCTCCTCTCCGGCACCCGGGCTGCTGATCACGTTCTTCTCCGTCGTCTGCTCCCTTCCCTCCGACTCTTCCGTAATATAATACTGAAGCTCCTCCCCGAAGAAAAGGATAAACTCCCTGACACAGATGCCGCCGAACATATCTCTCATTTCCTCGTGCGTATATTCCTCCTGCGCTGCCCCATCCCCCTTGATCAGATAGTGGATCATCACCCTCCCGCCGAATCTTCTCCTGTACTCCACCATCGTCTTATCCAGATAGGCGCCAAGCTGTGGCACACAGCCAAAATAGCTCCGATAAAAAGGCATAACGATCCCCTGCGCCAAAAGCCACTCCAAAAACTCGACGCAGAGCCTTTGTTCCTCCTCGTTTCTTTCCCTGTCCGCGTAGCGGCGCAGGTAAGCGATCCTGCAAACCGGATGAAGAGGCGCATCTTCCCTGCAAAGCTGTCCGACACTCTCGAACACGTACTCCTCCGCAATACTGTCGCGGATCACATAGTCGTAGCAGCAGTTCGAAATAAAAGCAGCCCTGACTTTCTCGTTGCCGCCGTTTTGGGAATAGTCACGCAAAATTTCCAGCTTTTCCTCCACCTGTACTCCCGTGTACAACATCTGCCTCAGCATTCGTTCACACAGTTTGTAGGTATCCGTGCCAAAAGACTTTGCCAGACGCCATATCTCCCGCATCTGCCCGATGGAACCCGAAAACCAGCGCACCAGATAGCGCAGAACATTGTCGTCATACTTTCCCTTTTGCAGCACCGAAAAAAGCATTCCCACAATCAGCGGATCTTCCTCCGGCTCCGTCAGTTCCAAAATCCTGCTGCCCAGTTTGAGGAACGTCTTCGCGTCCGCATCATATGGCCCGAATCGCCTGACCCATTCGAAAGCCTCCTCGTACATTCCTCTGTTCACCATGTACCGGATCATCTTTCCCCTGTCTTTCCGGTTCACATCCTCCGGCTTTAAGGAAAGCAGAAACTCATCCAGCTCCCGCATTCTGTCCTTTTCATAAAAGAAATCCACCACCATGGGGCGAAGCCTGCGCTTTTCCTCCTCCTCAATCCGCTCCGAGGAAGAAAGCAGTACAAAGAGATCCGCGTTATCCTCCTGCACGGCAAAAACAGGCTGCCTCTCATAGCAAGTATAAACCGCATAGCCCAAATGATTTCTCACAAAAGGAGCGAGCAGGCGCACGAGCTTTCCGGGATTGAGAAGCTCTTTCACCGTGTATGCCATGCTGGCCGTAAAGCAGTTTCCAGCCCCGTCTCCCAAAAGCACCTTGCTGCCGCTGTCATAAATCGGCACAAACGCACACCCATCCGT
This sequence comes from uncultured Lachnospiraceae bacterium, assembly GCA_910587095.1. GTDB lineage: Bacteria > Bacillota > Clostridia > Lachnospirales > Lachnospiraceae > UBA3282. The sequence goes on along the minus strand of CAJUMJ010000031.1, from coordinate 9,122 downwards.
TATGGGAAAGCGTTTGACATCCGCCCGGCACGGACAGGCGAGAAGTACCTCCTTCGCCTCCCTCACATCCGTCCTCACCTCACGCATGAAAAGCAAAGACACAAGCGATTTTGCCGTCTCCCCGTCGATCATCGGCTCGGTCACAAAATGACTGTACAGATAAGCCAGATCCTTGTTGATCCTGCCAAGCTTGATCTGCTCCAGTACAAAGCGTTCCATAGCCGCCATGTAGTTTACATAAATATCTTCCAGCTCCTCCCGGCGCCTGTGCACATACGCGTAAAGTCTCGCCGTAATTTCATAGTGCAGGTCGCTCGTGTAGGCAAAGTACATAAGAACCATCTTCGGCAGTTCCCCGTCATAGTCCGCCGGAAGAGACATCATATAGTATTCGTAAAGCCTGGTGATGCGCAGATTCTCCTCAACCCCCGCCTGATACCAGGAAAAGCAGTTTTCACCGACACGGTTTCCCTTGATCAGCAGCGCACAGATCTCATGCAGCACCTCCTTATGCGGAATGATTCCGTAACAGCCCTTCAGGATCCGAAACAGCCCTTCGGAATATCCCCTCTTTTGCCCCGCAAGATAAACTACCTGCAACAGGAGTTCCTCATGCATCACCTTGTTTTTGACCGCAAAAGTTAAAATCGCTTCCTCAAAAGGATCCAGCTTTCGCAGCATGGCCGGATTCATGCACAGGATATTCCATGCCTCGATATAGAGCATCGGAGAAGTGCACTGACGTCTGAACAGCTCCTCCAAAAGCATCCAGCGTCTGGAAGGACTCTGCGTATACTCATCCGAAAGATACAGAAGAAGCCAGGCAATCCGCCAGTCACCCCTTCTTCTCTCATAAATCCTTCCCACCATCTCCGCCACCTCGTCAACGTAGGAATCCTCCTCGCTGACAAGCGTTGTCAGGTAAAGATAGTAACACCAGAGGGCAGGATCCTCCTCCCTGCCTGCGATCACCCTGTCCTTCAGTTTTTCAAACTGCCATTTTGCCTCGTTGCCCCGGTCCTTTGACAAGAGAAGCTGTCCGTAAAACAGCTTCACGGCAATATCCCTGTCGTCGAGCTGCTCCATGCGCGCAAGAAGCTTCTCCGTCTCCGCAAGCCAGGTAGAGGCTCCGATTTTTTTCAGACGGTAAGCCTGATAGTATTCCATAAGCTGTACCGTGAGCTGTTTTTTCTCCCGTCTGATTCCGCCGCGCCTGCCGCCTGTCTCATGAACCGTCACCGTGACGGGAACCTTCTCCTCCCCATTCTCTCTCGCAAGCACAATCGCGCCATAGTTGTATCCGTCATGAAGCTTCTCATGATCTATGTAATAATAGAGCCTGTAAATATTGCCGAGAAAATCGTTCTCTCCCGCCTGCGTATCCTGCAGTCTGATAAAATCTCCCTCCGCCCGCAGCGTAAGCCCCGTATAGCCCCAGCCGTTCCGGTTTATGACAAGGGCATAGCGCACGGACTCCACGGGATTCTCAAGTCTGATCTCCTTCTCCTCGGGAATATATTCCACCGGCTTCTTCTTGTTGATCTCCAAAAGGAACTCTTCTACATTGTGCTCGTTTCCTGGCGTCTGCGACAACCCCTTATAGGCCGCATAATACTGCCTGTCATGGCCAGAAAACACCCTCGAAAAGCGCGGCTCGTAGAATAGCTTCACCGCCTCCTCCCAGAAGCTTTTGGCCAGATTCGTAAAGTGAAAAAGATTCCTGATCTCCCCCAGGCTCGACCCGATCTCATCCGGAAGCAAAGTCACCTCGAAGGGAAGCTCGTATTCCCCTCTGTTTGAAATGATAAAAAAGGAGCCTCTGACTTCCGCCCCGGCCTCCATTCCGGCCGCGTCAAAACGATAAAAAATTTCGTCCTCGCTCCCCCCAAACCGCTTTGTGACACACGTCATGCGGATATCGGAGGTCGTCACCGTGCCCTCCGTCACCGACCCTCCCGGCCCGTACACGAAAAAAGAACCCTCGCAGGCCGTGTCTGCCTGAAGGGACAGCGTAACTCGCGGGCTGGAAAATTCGAGCGAACCATCATCCATATGAAATTTGCCGTCTAAAATCTCATCTTCAACCATATGCATAGTATATCATTTACAAGGCCGCCTGCGCAACCCTCTCCGTACAAGTAAAAATCGGGCGCCCGGGCGTAACGCCTTGCCGCCCGCGGCATAACATATTAGGAAGAAAAACTCCCATGAGGTATTTTATGGAAGAGCCTGTTTTAAAAAGCACCCAGTCCGAAGAAGACAACCAGGGCAGCCTGCAAATCAACGTCACCGCAAACGTGGGGCTGATCCCTATAGAAAACGCGTCGATCACCATCTCCTTTACCGGAGAACCGGATTCCGCCATAGAAACGCTGACCACCGATTCTTCGGGGCAGACAGAGTCGGTTACACTAAAAACGCCGCCATTGCAGTACAGCCTGACCCCCAACTCCCCCATGCCCTACTCGGAATACACCCTCACCGTGAGCGCACCCGGTTACGAGCCGGTCATCGTGTCCGGCGTGGAAGTGCTGCCTGACGTGACAGCCGTCCAGAACATCGAGATGACGCCGACAGAAATGAGCGAAGATGAGGAGGAGATCATAGCCATCCCCGACCACACCCTCTACGGCGATTATCCGCCCAAGATTCCCGAAGACGAGATCAAGCCCATGGATGAATCCGGCGAAATCGTCTTAAGCCGCGTGGTGATACCCGAATATGTCATTGTACACGACGGCGTCCCGAATGATTCCACCGCCCCCAACTACTATGTGCGCTACCGGGATTATATCAAAAATGTGGTATCCTCCGAGATCTACGCCACCTGGCCGGAAAGCGCCATCTACGCGAACACGCTGGCTATTATGTCCTTTACTTTAAACCGGGTATACACCGAGTGGTAGGTAAACCAATACTTTCAAGTAATACAAAGTCCTCCAGTCGTATCCTAAATTTGATGTTGATATCATCGTTTTTTACCTCTATCTGGTCAATGAGGGCAGACAGCAACATCTTTTTGGTCTGCGTATCTGCATTTTGAAATTCCTCCTTCCAATTTGGCACCATGGTGATAAACTTCTCCAAATCGCTATTTTGATTTACCACCTGTGACAGCCTGTTCTTTGCCTGTTCCGCTTCTTTGTCTAACGCCACCATTTCCTGTTCCTTTTCCTTGATCATGGCAGAAAGTTTCTCGGCACTGAAATAATATTCCCCTCTGATTGCTTCTGGTATCTTTTCTTCCAGTGTTCGGATATCTGTTTGTAAGGTTTGTTGTTTTTTATGAATGGTTCCCAGTTCCTTCTCTATGCCCTGTCTTTGCTGACTTTGCATTTTTTCTATTTCTTCCGTGATATCTATGGATCTCAGATGCTCCATATAAGTTTCAACCACCCCAAACACGATCCCCTCCAGATAATTCTGCGAATAACTGCTGCGCTTTTCACATTTTGACGGGCATACATATCTGCCCGCGTAGGATATTTTCTTTTCTCCCGCCTTTGTCGTCCAGTGGTTGCAATAACTCCCGTTCTTTAAGCGTTTCCCGCAATATCCACAAGTGGCAAGACCAATCAGTGCAAGTTTCCCTTTTGTGGAAAACGGCACATTGTACTGCTCTTTATACTCCTTAGCGGATATCTGTTTCGAGGTATTGATTTTATTTTTTCGGGCTTCTCTGATTTCCTGCGTTTTCTCCCATGTCTGCTGCGAAACAATGACAAGTTCCGGTATCTGTTCCTCTGAATAAATCCAGTCTTTCCTGTCTAATCTGATAAACCCGTTATGGTTGATTCTCCTGTTTATTGCCAGATAGCCCATATAGACAGGGTTTGTCAAGATACTTCTTATGGTTCCTGCTTTCCACTTGTCTGTCGTAATTGCCGGAATGTTTCGCGCATTTAACTCCTTCGCTATTTTCTCATATCCCATGCCTTTGTTAACTGCCAGACTGTATATCAATCTGACTACCCGTGCGTTTTCTTCCACAATCTCAAGTTTCTTGAGCAGCCTCCCGTGATTGCTGACCATGCCGGAAGGGACTAACCGATAGCCGTATGGCGCTTTTCCACCCACAAACTTTCCAGACTTTACCAACTCTTTCTGCGTATCTTTCACACGCATACTTGTCTTTTTGCTCTCTCCCTCGTTCTGCCAGAATCGGATATAGTTTAACAGTTTGTCGATATGTTCCTCTGTTTTTAACTGACCGTCCTTGATTGTCCAGACCTCTATGCCGAGCTGATTCAGTGTGGCGACATAGAAGCTGTATTCTTCCTGCCTGCCGATCCTGTCCGACATATAGGTGAGCAGAACATCAAACTGATGGTCACGGGCATCCGACAGTATTTCCTGCAAAACTTCCCGTTCCTCCACATTGTTCTTGTATGCCGATACCGCTTTTTCAATATACTCCCTGTCAAACTCCCAGTCATCGCGCCTGGCTATGTACTGCTTCGCCTCCGCCCTCTGCATGGGTATGTCGTCATCATGTAACTGTTGCTTTGATGATACTCTCAACAAGGTTCTCACTTTTTTAGGCATGACCATTTTCCTCCTTTTCCTTAGTCCTTTTCCTTCGTGGTGGGAGATGGTAACGCCAAATTCTCCTTTTGGCAAGCCTCTGTTTTGATTTTTTCAAGATAAACCATTTTGAGCCTGCTGACAAAATCCTGCTCCGCTTTCGTGTCTGTCTGTTCGGGAAATGCAAGAGTAACCTGCACCTGCCTGTTTTGATACGTTAACGAACAAACTATTCTGTTCTCTGTTCCTAAATCCATGTAAACATCTCTTAGCCGATTACTCTTTACATAGTTATGTGGTTTTGATTTCCCGTATTCTGCACTATTTGCCTGTTCTGAATCTGCCTTACTGCGATACATAAGTGTTACCTCCAAAATATAAAAAGATAACACCTATATCCATAAGCCCTGTTTCTATATCCCCCTGTTTTATGGGTACGAGTCCGCACTGAACACGGACGAGGCGAAGTTTTTTGCAAAAAGGTCTGACAGCGGTGTGACGAGACCGACTGATTCGATATGTATCGGTGATTTTTCTTTAGGAGTCGGCTGATATTTCAGATTGTGGCATGGTTGATATTTACGTTGGGTGAATTGTGATTGTCTATCCTGTTACTCTATCGCTATCCCTGTTCCTTGACCAATGCCCCATAAACCATGCCGCTATTCGGGTTAATTGAAAAATTGGATTGTTGTCTGCACATCGGACAATGCCGGCAAATGAAAAATGATAAACTTTCTCCACCATCTTCTCCACCTTTTCCATTTCTGCGCGCTGACCTCCTTGGAACTCCCTTTTTTTCATTCCTTTTTCAAAAAAATAAAACTTACCCGATGGCTCAAAATTTGTGTTTTCATAAAATAATATTAAAATCCATTTTTGGCATTTCATAAAATGAGAAATAGAGGTTTGTATAAAAATCTCTCTTTTCTTTATTCTGGGAATATTGTCATACACGCAAAAAGAAAGCCTTTGCATATGAGAGCAGGCTTTCTTTTCGGTCAATGCTGTATACCGATAGCATTGGAAACTATAAACATTTGCTGAGACGTTTTTTATATAATCTGATTAGTTCGTCATAAAATTCTATGGTGGCACGCCAGTCATTGTCCGGCGGCATCAGAATCATTGCGACTGTTTCCATTGCTCCACTCGGATAAACAATCGCTATGCCTATCCAGTTACCTCTACGCTGACTTTTTAATTTGATCCCCATCATATGTCAGTTTACCTCCGTCAAGTGTTATACAAGTCTTTCTCCTGCTTCCCCGTATCCGTGTCCCAGAATTTTCCTCCCGATTCCCGCATAACTTTTCTGTAATAAGCAGTGTACAGTCTGAGCAGCTTGCCGCCGAGCCAGTTGTCTGTCTTACATGAGGCATGAGGACTTCTAAAGCACAAAGTCATTGTGGCTGATGGTCTGACATTCGTGCGTATGCCTATCCTTAATTGATTCATCTCATAAAGAAACGGTGTGTAAAACATTTCACTTTCCCTCCATCAAATTTTTTGCTTTCCTATCACATAATTGCTGTTTTGGCTGTCAGTGGTTTTTACTTTACACCTTTACCATACTGTTATCTGACCAGAGGACTTGGTTATCCGTTTTTTCACACTGTCTCTTTGCCATCTTTTGTAATCAGTGTCCACCAACGCTTTAGAGGGGACGTATATATTAAATTGAATCGAATGTCGCGGTATACTGTTCTGCCATTATTACGAATTAGTCCGCTTGAATTTTTTAGGGCGGAGTGTGGCGGGCTTGAGCGTCTTAAATTTGTTTGAAAAATCCGCTGAAGATGTCAGATGGGTGTAAATGCTTTCCCATTTCTCATAGCCCGCATACTCTAGTGCCGGAGTGAGTTCCCTGTCTTGAAGATGCACCTCGAAAGCCTCCCCTGTCTCCTCGTTTACGCGGGTTCCCTTGATTCCTAACGGGTTTCTGGTCTCGTACAAAATTGTATGCTTTTCCTGTTTCACTTTTTGAAACGCTTCCTCAAACTCATCAGATTGCTCTGCTCTCCATGAAACAAGTTTGATATCCCGCTCAACCGACCGCGAACAAAGATACCCATGTTTCCCCTTTAATGCGTCTGCTGATTCATCCATATTATGAGTGAGATACTGAACCGCACTATTGTACTTTTCTCGTGTATTTATATAAGAGACATAAGTAATCCCGTTCTTCCAAAGCTTCGTAATTTCTTTATTGGCAATGCTATGTTGGAAATTGCACATTACATGGTAGTGCCAATTTCCGTTGCTTTGTCTACTAAATGTTGTAAGATATTGGAAATTCTCATAGTGACTGTTTACACGCTGAATAAACTTCTTAAACTCTCGATGTGCGTCTTCAAGCTGTGTAAAGTTCTTGTCTACATTGCCTTTCTGGTCAAAGGTAAGTGTTAGCATTACCACATCGGGCAAATCGAAATTATTCCAGCAGATTTCGCGGATTTCCTGCCGCCTTTTTTTCATTCGATTATAATAGTTAAATTTCGCATAGTCGCTTGGAATGTTTCGTTTGATTTCCTTTTGCTTATCCTTTTTTATGGGGCTTGACGTTTGTAGCGGCATATTCTCATATGTCGTTACTTGCGTCCGCCTTCTTCCGATTTTTAGTTTGAATCCGCCTTCGATGTATTCCACGCCCATTCTTGTCCCCTCCCTTTTGGGGTAGGGTAGCACAAAAAAATCCTGCCGTCCATTGGCAGAATGGCAGAAGAATTTGGACGGATTTTATTGTTATGTAAACTTATGCCCGATGCGTTGGGAAAAGCTAAACAGGCGTTATTCCAAAATCAATATGGTAATTTTGACGAAACTTTTTGATGGGATATTTGACGGGGTATGATTTAATTTTTGAATAATACGTTTTGGACGATTAAAATATTAACACTCCACTAGTTCAAAGGTGGGTTCGCCACTTACTATGATGTTACTTGTTACATCTAGTTCGTAGTAAACTCCTAGGGATTGTTTGACTCCTGTAGTGAGATTCTCTTTATAATAGCCCTTTACGATGTTACATGTTCCTGTTTTATTGGGGATACGTGGCTCTGGGTTGCCAGGGGATACCTCCCAGTATGTATGTATGGCACTATTTTTTGGTGTGATTGATTCAATTCCCAGTGCGTATGTTACCATTTCTGCATTGGTGACTTTACCATATTTTGGGCTAGTCTGTAAACCAAATTGTGGGTATTGAAACCTTGCACACTGTGGAAATATTGTGTTCGTGAAAAGGGTAAAGGGTTGAGGACCGTAGTTTCCTCCCCCGTACGCAGTTGACAATACTATTCCCCAGTTCATATCAGTAGCGCATATTGTCAGACCGCCTATTGTCATCCAGTAGAAAGGTTCTAGGATTAGGGAATGGTTGTTTTTTGCCATGGCTATGGCTTTATCCTCACTCCAATAGTCAGAAACCACGTTAAACACGTTCTTGGTGCCTGCTCCATCATCCTCCAACAGCCAGTCCTTTATATCTATGCCTTTGAAATCTTGATCATTATCAAATGGGGCTCCATCAGCACCAATAACTGATACCCATGGAACCGGTCCTGCTACTTGACGGGGATTTAGACCACCTAGGCGAGTTGTTAAAAATCTTATGCCTTGTGGTTCACCACCACAGGAAATGTAAACTGCATCGGAAACTGGTGTACCATTTTTATCTACTATGTACATTATCCAACCAGTCTTTGCATATGAGGGGCCACCAGAATATTCACCACTGGCTTGATCGGATTCACCTTCGTCTGCGTTACCATCCGTGGCATAAACCTTTATTGATGGAATTGAGATGCCTATTGCTAATGCAAGTAGGAATATTGATAGAAATATAAGTGTATGCTTGGTTTTGGGGATGTGGGATTGGAATTTCATATGCTTGCCTGCCTTTCTTCAAAATTTCTAAATTTTTTTAATTTTATTTCAACATGAATTTTGGGTATGAAAAAAGGACTTTCACACTATGTATGTGCAAAAGCCCAACTTAGATTTACTTAATTGATGCTATTTTACTACTTTTATACTTTGATTGAATTGATTCCCATTTCTTCACATATGTTATCATAAAAATCCTGTTGTTTCTGTAATACTTCATCAATTGTTGTCGGATAAATTTCTATTTGCATTTCTTTCAATATTGTTTGTTTATCATTAGAATCTACAATGTAAATTGGAAGTTCTGTATACAATCTATTGGCTTTCAATTCCAAACTATCTGTTGAATTTATTTTACAATAGCGTCTATCGCAGTTACAATCTTTTACATAAAAGATACCTCTAGGATCGTTTTTGATTCTAGTTTTACCGTTTGAATCATACCTAAATTTATTATGTATACATATCATGCCTTGATTCTCAATTATATGTTTATAAATATGCTCCAGTGACTCTGATAAATTTTTATCCTTGCTAATTCTATCTAATACTTCATTATAATTAAAGGTTTTTACTAAATTATCTATTAAATAACTTAAATTCTTACTATAATTGAAATAATGAAACTTATAAAACATTTGACAGATATAATATTCTATACAAATTATAGGTATAACATATACATTTTTAAGCCCATTCTCTCTAATAGC
>CAJUMJ010000030.1 GCA_910587095.1 uncultured Lachnospiraceae bacterium | reverse complement strand
GACAGCCCACTCACCTCCCCGTGATTTGTAGTATACCGAGTTCCCTACAAGAAGAATTATAAAGAAAAAATAGGCTCAGGGAAACCATTTTCATTACGTTTTGTGCCTGAGCGAAGCGAAAGGAATGGATATAAATATGAAAATCTGAGGACTTTGTTTGATATAGGTTTGAAAAATGAAGAAGACAGTTTTATGTATTTTTCACAGACATTATTAGGATTTCACGAGGATACAAAAGAGGAAAAACTGTTTTGGAAAAGTGAACTGCCTTTTTTATATATTGTGTTGTTGCAGGTCGCAGATGCTAGGATGGCAGAACACCAAAAATATTTGGAAAGCAGAGAATTTCTGCAACAGGAATTGTCCGGCGCCGGGCCGAAGGATGAGATAGAAAATACATGGATAACGGTTTATCACTCTCTGGACAACAGCGATCTGATTGTCGCTATAAAATGCGGATATGCGAATACGGGAGCAAGGCTGATCAATGGCCTGCATCGGTCAGATAGAAGCGGGGGGATTATTCGGATACGGAACAGCTACAGCATTCTTGGCATAGATCGCAAACAAATAGAAAACCCCGATTCACTCATAGAGGCAAACGAACCCATAGACGAGATGGAACTTCGGGTAATTGAGGGAGATAATCATTCTATCGGCGCACTTTATCACAGACTGGAAGAGGAATTGGGAGATTAAAAAAACAGTACGGATATATGCGTAAAAACGCTTCTTGGCGCGGAAGATGAGTCAATAACGATCAGAAATCTGCCGTGGAAAAGGCTTCTTCCGCTTTACCGGGAGAAAACAGGAATTTTAAATAATTCCAGTAAGCGGGCGCAAGATTATGCTTACGCGATTTCTACCAAAATTATGCTGCCGTTTCATGAACCGGAGAAGAGGGAAGAGAAAAAAACGGAAGCCCCGGAAAATGTAAGGAAATATTTTTGCGTCTGGTTGAATGATAAAATAAACCACATTTACAGCGATAAGAATGGAGCTGGACAATTTGCCGAAAAAAAGAATTTGGTAATGTTCGCAAAATCGTTATTTAGATTTGAGAATGCCTATTACATCAGGAAAGAATTTTCAGATTACAATTTTTTCGCTCTGTATCTGCCTTTTTACACATTTGTGGAATTATTGGGCGAAAAGAATCGTGCTTATCCGGAAGACTATTATGACTTTATGGAAAGCTTGCGGCTTCGCACGCAGAGCTTTACGAAATCCGACAGGGTTTTTTCGCAGATTACAGATTTTAACATGCGCTATTTTGATGTGCCGATTAAATTCATTACCATATATAGCGCCTATATTCACTATTTTAAGCAGGCTTTGAATACAAAAAACGAAAAGAATTATGAATTTCTGGTATGTCCGGGGATGAACAGCCAGATTGGTGTGACGGAGTTGTTTTTAAAAGTCTCAGATAAACGTCGGTTGTTTTTTATAGAAATACCGGAACAGCAGATGTATAATCTGAAACAGACATTTATAACAATTGGACATGAGATAGCTCATTTTGTGGGAACAGATGTTCGGTGCAGGTCTGAACGAAAAACGTGTATGGTTCGTTTGCGCAGTAGAATTATCGTTTTATCAATGAAAAATTATCTAGAGAACGATGATTCATTTGTCCGGGATCACGCGGACGATCTGGACTTTGAAAAGGTGGAGTTGAAGCTGTGCGAATGGCTTGCTTTTTTCATCGAGAGGGAACAGAATGAAGAATATCTGCGAAAGAAAAAATATTACCCGTCGATTACCGACAGTATGGTGAAAAAAATCTTGAATACAAAAAACGGAACTCGTTCGGTGCAGAGATAAACAGGAGGAAGATATTTATGTGAAATTTTCGGGATTCATGCACTGGAGCCTTTTTATAAAGGAGCGTGAAATTTTTGCGTATTATCACGGGGATTATACATTTAATTCCTCAAAAGAAAAATACGCGTATTTAAACGATATTAATGAGCTGGAAGGCTTTGATCAGGAAAAGCGGGAAATGGTAGAGAAACTGGTCAGGATACTCTGTAAACAGAAGCATGGAGCGGTGGCCATCGTGTTTGACGAAAAAACAAATGCGCAGGATGAGGCGAAAAGACTATGCCAGGTGAAACGCGGGACGAGAATTTGTGAATCTGTTTGTTATAGCGAAGAAGAGGGATGGAACGAGGAGGAAATTCTCGCTATTTCAGGAATAGACGGGGCGTTGTTTATTGATTACAGCGGAAAATGCCTGGCGATTGGTGTAATTGTGGATGGCGAGGCTATAGAAAAAGGCAATGTCGGGCGTGGCGCACGATATAATTCGATCAAGAATTACATGGAACTGAAACAGGGATGCGTCGGTATCGTTGTTTCTGAGGATGGTATGGTCGATGTGATACAACATAAATAAAATGCTACTACCATGCAGAAAGCGCATGGCGCGGGTAGAAAATAGTAGATACCGTCTTGCTGGTTTTGCAGGACGGTGTTTTGTATGAAGAAAGGAAAGAGGAAGATGCCTAATATCAGTGTACTAATCAAACCCGCTTCGGGGATGTGCAATCTGCAGTGCAAGTACTGTTTTTACTGTGACGAAACAAAGAACAGGGAAGTGGAATCTTATGGATTTATGGAGGAGGAAACTCTGGAGAATGTGATCCGGAAAGCTTTGGACTTTTCGGATACAGCATGTACGATTGCCTATCAGGGTGGGGAGCCCTTTTTACGGGGCCTTGATTTCTATAAAAAATCAGTAGACCTGCAAAAAAAATATAATACCAGGGGCATAAAAATAGCAAATGCCATCCAGACAAACGGCACCTGTCTGGATGAAGATTGGGCGAAATTTTTAAAGGAAAATCACTTCCTTGTGGGAATTTCTTTAGACGGCATTATGTTTACCCATGATTCTTTCCGGGTTGACCAAAAGGGGCAGGGAACCTTTGAACGGGTGATGGAGGGGATCGGGCTGTTGAAAAAGTATGATGTGGATTTCAACATTCTGACAGTGGTGAATGCGGTGACGGCTAAGAAAATTACACAGATTTATAATTATTATAAACAAAACGGCTTTATGTATTTGCAGTTTATTCCTTGCCTGAATCCGCTTGGAATGGAAGCGGAACGTTTTCCCCATACGCTTACGCCCAAAGTTTACGGACATTTTTTGAAAACGCTGTTTGACTTGTGGTATAACGATTTTAAAAAAGGAGTTATTGTGCATATCCAGCAGTTTGAAGAGTATGTCAGAATGCTTCTTCTCATGCAGCCGGATGTATGCGGTATGAGCGGTATATGCTCCTGCCAGAACGTGGTAGAAGCTGACGGAGGCGTTTATCCGTGCGACTTTTATGTGCTGGATGAATATAAGCTGGGTAACTTAAATCGGCATTCTTTTGAAGAAATTCACGAAAAAAGAAAAGAGCTCCATTTTGTAGAAGACTCGGCAATTATGCATGAGGATTGTAAAAAATGTAAGTATGCTCCCATATGCAGGGGCGGATGCAGAAGGCACCGGGTGGCCGTAAGCGGTCAAAGCCCTAAGAATTATTTTTGTGAGTCCTATTATGAATTTTTTAGCTATTCGATGAGCAGATTGGAGGAGGTTGCTGCTTTTTATAATAAAAATTACTAATTTTTTTGGACGAATTAGACAGGATTTGTAAAATTTAGCCTATTTCGTACAACTTTTTAAACTACTGGCCAAAACTTGTTGAGAGAGAAAATCAAAATATGCTATATTGAAATCACATCAGAGATGTGCGAAAAACTGCAGGGATCGTAAAATTATGAAAAAGGAGATGTGAAGATGAAAAAAAGAATTTTAAGCGCTGTTTTGACTCTCACCATGGCGGTAGGATTGTTGACGGGATGTGGAGGAAGCAAAACTGCAAGCTGGACAGTTACCTGTCCGTGGGCGCCTTCAGGCGTTGCGGCGATGGTAAGCCAGAAGGCAGCTTCCATGTCGACGAACTATTCCGAGAATATTATTCTGGTAGCCGATGCAATTAAGGGAGATGCGGCTACGGTTAACACTTGGGTGGCTGATACAAAAGCGGATGATACGGAATTGGTGTTTGCGGGAGAAGGTTTATTCTCGATCACTTCGATTTTAGACCCGGCCAAACTGCAATTTACATATGACGATTTCGTTTTTGTAGAGAATTTATATTCTTCCGTGTTTGTAATGTCCGCTGATGCAAGCCTTAACATCAACGGCATGAGCGACCTGGAAGCTTATCTGGCAGGTGCGGATGAGATCAGTGTGGCAGCAAACGGCGCAACAAGCTCGGAAGCATTTTTGGCGGCAGCGCTTTTCGGCTCTATGGGCTATGGAGATAAATTAAAGATCACGCCTTATAGCTCGGCAGCAGAAGCAGCGCAGGCAGTGGCAAGAGGAGAAACCAGCTTTGCAGTTTCCCACCAGTCACAGATATTGGAAACCTATCAGCAGGGCGGTGTTACCATCGTTTGCGCATTTGACGGTGAGGATATAACAGACGGCGAGTTCGCAGGCGTTGAAGGTGTAGGAAAGTATGGATATCCTTATTTCCGTAACCGCTGCTTTGTTCTTGCCCGCTCTGGCACCAAGGCTGAAACGGTAAGCGAGCTTAAGAAACTTTATGATGATATTCTTGCGGACGGTGAAATGGCATCCTGGCTGAGTGATACGATGATGCTTGAAGTGGATACTATGAGCGAGCAGGATGTTCAGGACCATATCCAGAATGTTCAGGACATTGTAAATGAATATTATGATATCGTAGTAAACTAATCGAACCTCTTCATAGGATGGACAGGACCAGATAGGACTGCCCATCCTCTTTTCATTCAATGAGACGATTCGCTAAGCGTATCGGCGCCTGATTTAATGGGGCTCTCTTAATGGAGTGTCTGGTTATTCCATATGGAAAGGAGTTTGGGTATGAGAGAGAAGGAAAGCTGGATGGACCGGCTGGATAAAAAAAGAGATGAGATAGATGAGAAACTTGCCAAAAAGGAGATAAACCTGCCCGTAGAATTTATTGCAGGAATTGTATTTTTGCTGCTTGGACTGGTAGTCTTGCTGATTATGCCGAGTCAGGTACCGGTATCGGATACAGATGTGGTCAACGGCCGCGTGTTCCCGAAGCTGCTTATGGTAGTTATGATGATTTTCAGCGGTGTGCTTTTGCTGAAAGAATTGTACAATGTCTATGTAAAAAAGCGTCCATGGACGACAAAGACAGTGAATTTACTGATCGAGGTAAAAGCGCTGGAGATTCTGGCTATTTTGCTGCTGACTTACGTGATCTGCCGGGTTACAGATTTATTTGTGATAGGAGCGATTTTCTGCTGTCTGGGATTTCTGGTTTACTTCCGCTGTCGTAAAAAAAGTTATTATGCCATTACGCTGACAGCGGCAGTACTGATTTGGGTAGCGTTCCGTTTCGGGCTGAACGTGAGCTTTTAAGAAAGGGGGTTATAGAGTATGTTAGAATTTATTGGTCCGGCTTTGGAGCATTTGTTTACACTGGAAAACTTTCTCTGGATGAATCTTGGCGTATTTATCGGTTCGGTATTCGCTGCGGTTCCGGGTCTTACGGTAATTCTTTGTGTTATTCTGTTCCTGCCATTTACTTATAAGATGACGGCCATTCCGGGTATGATGTTCCTGCTGGGTATTTACTGCGCCGGGGGATATGGGGGAAGCGTATCTGCCATATTGATTAATACACCGGGAACGCCCCATGCGGCGGCTACGATGATGGACGGACATCCCCTTTCCCAAAAAGGACGTACAAAGGCGGCGCTTAAAATTGCGTTGTATGCGTCTACTTTCGGCGGGGTATTTTCCGCACTGATGCTTTTATTCTTAGGGCCGCAGGTAGCGCAGGTTGCCGCCCAGCTTGGCACGGCGGAATATTTTATGGTGTGTCTGTTTGGTCTGACCATTATTGCCGGTGTTTCCGGGAAAAGTATGATTAAAGGTATTATCGCCGCCTGTGTGGGGCTTTTGATTTCCTGCATTGGGGCAGACCCCATGACAAGCTATGACAGATTTACGCTTGGAATCCCCCGTTTATATCTGGGACTGGATCTGGCTATTTGCCTGATCGGACTTTTTGCTCTTGTGGAAATTCTGGCAAAGGCAGAAAAGAAGCCGGGGCCGCTTATTCTGGATGCTGAGAAAATGCATGATAATGGCAAGATATCGAAAGATGAATATAAAAGGTTACTGCGGCCTACGCTGCTGTCATCTATCATAGGCGTTATGGTAGGCATTATTCCGGGAACCGGCGCTTCGGAAGCATCCTGGTTCAGTTATGACAGGGCAAAGGCGATGTCCAAACATAAGGAAGAATTCGGACATGGGTCCGTAGAAGGTATCGCAGCCGCAGAGGCGGCTAACAATGCGGTAACCGGCGCGACGCTGATTCCGCTTCTGACCATGGGTATTCCCGGTGACGGAACAGTGGCAATTATGCTCTCTGCCCTTATGATCAACGGCCTGAATCCGGGGCTGAGCCTGTTTACGACACAGGGCGATATCATGTATGCCATTATGATTGGACTGATATTTGTAAATTTATTTATGCTTTTACAGGGGAGTTTCCTGACAAAACTTTTTGCCAAGGTAGTATCCATCCCGCAGGAGATTTTGACGCCGATTATCGTTCTTTTCTGCTTTGCCGGCGCCTATTCGGTGAACAAGAATTATTTTGATGTAGGAGTGGCACTGATTTTTGCAATCATCGCATGGTTGCTGCGCAAGCTGGAAATGCCTGCGGTGCCTATTTTGTTAGGAATGGTACTGGGAAATATGACGGAAACGAATTTCCGCCGTGCCCTGCTCATATCCAATGGAAATCCTGCCATTTTTGTGAACAGCATTTATTGTATCATTTTCATAGTACTGACTGTCCTTGCGGTGGCAACGCTTATAAGAAGCAAGATGAAGGAAGCAAAGGCAGGCATAAAAAAATAGTGGAGGAAAGTTTATGGCTTATAATATAATATTTTATTTTACAGATCAACAAAGGGCAGACACCTGTGGATGCTTCGGACAGCCGTTAAATATTACGCCGAACCTTGACCGGCTGGCTGCAGAAGGAGTAAAATTTGATTATGCATTCTCGCCCCAGCCTGTCTGCGGCCCCTGCCGTGCATTGTTCCAGACAGGGAAATATCCTACGGAAACGGGATGCTTCCGCAACAATGTTATGCTGCCGGACAATATTAAAACATTGGCAGATTATATAGAAGAAGCAGGATATGAGACGGCATATATCGGCAAATGGCATCTGGCAAGTGACGGGGAACTGGAAAAGCCGCCGACGATTGACCATACGATTACCCCCATTCCCCGTGAATTGAGAGGGGGATATACCGGATTCTGGCGTACTGCAGATGTATTGGAATTTACTTCTCACGGTTATGACGGATATGTATTTGACGAAAACAATAACCGGATTGATTTTAAGGGATACCGTGCAGACTGCATTACGGACCTTGCCCTTGACTTTTTTGATGAAAGGGATACCGAAAAGCCGTTTTTCATGACCATATCCCATATTGAGCCTCATCACCAGAATGACAGAAAACATTATGAAGGGCCGGAAGGATCGAAAGAAAAGTTTAAAGACTACATACTGCCGGAAGATTTGAAAGCATTAAAAGGGGATGCGGAAATTGAATATCCTGATTATATGGGAGCATGTGAGAATCTGGACGAAAATTTAGGAAAACTGGTTGAAAAGTTAAAAGAGAAAAACCTGTATGATAATACGATTATCATTTTTGCATCCGACCATGGTTCCCACTTCAAGACAAGAAACCGGGACAGCCATTTAAATGGTTATGACGATTATAAGCGTTCCTGCCATGATGCATGTCTCAGAGTGCCCCTTGTTATTGCCGGAGGCCCTTATAAAGGGGGAGTGGCAGTGGAGGAGCTGGTGAGCACGGAGAGCCTTCCCAAGACGATTCTTGCCATGGCGGGCGTGGATGTGGGAGATGCCATGATAGGCGAAAACCTTCTGCACGTGGTGGAAAAGAAAGACAAAGAACGGCCGAACCAGATTTTTGCGCAGATTTCCGAGAGCAGAGTTGGAAGATGTGTCAGGACGCCGAGATATACGTATTCCGTATATGCGCCGGGAGTGAATGGCGGCGAGGCGGCAGCGTCGGATGTTTATGCGGATGATTTCCTGTATGATATGGAGAAAGATCCGTATCAGTTAAACAATGTGGTTGCTGATCCTGATTATGCGGATGTGAAAGCCGATATGAGAAAACGCCTGCTTGACTGGATAGAAAAAGCAGAAGGAAAAAAACCTGCAATTACGGATTAAGGAGTTGTAATATGGGAGCTTTGGATAAAAAATCAGAGCAGACATATCTTTGGTTGCGTTCTTATATTGATGAAAATAAGTTTGCGGATAATTCAAAACTCCCATCCGAAAATGTCTTAAGCCACCGGCTGAAAGTGAGCCGGGAAACTGTGCGCACTGCGCTTGCCAGACTGGATCAGGAAGGACTGATCAGAAAGGTAAGAGGAAGTGGGACATACATAAATAAGGAAGTAGCCCTGACCAGGGAACTGGGAGGCGGCAGCGGTAATATTAAAGTGGGACTGGTACTGCAAGGACAGGACAGGAAGGCCAATTCTGCCCTGATAGACGGCATCCGGAGTGTGCTGCATGCAGATGAGGTTGAACTTCGCATTTTCCTCACGGACAATAAATTTGCCAATGAACGGCGTTGTCTTTTGACAGTCGTGCATCAGGAGTTTCAGGGATTTATTGTGGACGGCGTGAAAGCAAGCCTGCTGAATCCAAATCTGGACTGCTATAAACAGATATACCAGAAAAATATACCTGTTATTTTCTATAATAACTATTATAAGGATTTAGATTATCCCCGCGTGATCAGCAATGATAAGCAGTGCGCCGACAGGCTTCTTGGACTTTTGATTAAGGCAGGGCACAGGCATATAGCCGGAATTTTTATTTATGACAATTACCAGAGCATTGAGAAGTTTCAGGGTATGGCCAAAGCGCTTAGAAGACACGAAGTGGAATTACAGGACGACTATATTAAATGGTGTATTTCCAATGAGGCCCATGATGACCGTTTTGTCCACTCTATAGAAAAATTTCTGAAAGGTATTCCCCGCTGTACTGCGATTGTCTGCTGCAATTATATGATTTACCGGCTGGTAAGACAGGCGTTGAGGGAGCAGGGGAAAAAGGTTCCGGAGGATTATTCTATCATCTGCTTTGACTATTCAGGTGATGACTGGGAGCAGGAAGGCGTTACCTGTTCTATTCACCAGGGATACCAGATTGGACAGGAAGTGGCTTCGCGGCTCTTGAAAATGATTGAGCGCAGGCAGTGTAAAGGGCAGGATTACTCCTGCATTATGCCTCCCAAAATTTATAAAGGGCGTTCCATTAAGCAAATAGGGAAAAAATAAGACTACTACAAAAACCTCGAAGTTTGATGCTTCGGGGTTTTTTAGGTTCCCATTTACCGTAAAATGGTGTAAGATAAAAATAAGAAACTGCTAGGTAAAGGACAAAACTGCTGAACGAAAATCGGTTTTCCGAAAAGCAGTGGGGAGGAAACGAGGTAGAACAAATGGATGAACAACGGGAATGGTTAAAAAAGAGAAGGAAAAAGCGACTGAGGATTTTGGCGGCGTTGCTCTGTTTCAGCGTGCTCTCGGCGGGCTTTCCTGGAATTTTGGACACGCTTTCGGCCTATGCGGCATTGCCGGACGAGGGGTGGAATCAGACGGCGTTGCAGGGGACCGCGCAGGCGGGTTTGTCGCTGCCGGATGCGGTAGAGGAGGCGCTTACGGAAATTGACGGGGAGGGTTGGGAGAACACCATAGCCGGGGAGCCTGCGCCGGACAACCCTGTTGGGGAGGGTGGCGGAGAAGAAAAAGCGCCGGAAAATCCCGCATCGAAAGAGCCGACAACGGGGGAGCCTGTGCCGGAACCCCCGACATTGAAAGAGCCGGCCGCTGAGACGCCGACGCCGGAAAACCCGGCATTGAAAGAGCTGGCCGTTGAGACGCCGATGCCGGAAAACCCGACACCGGAAGCGCCTGCGCCGGAGGAAACGGTACCTGGGAATCCTGCGCCGGAAACGCCCGTTTTGGACAAACCGGCCACGGACGAACCTGTATCGGAGAAGCCGTCGCTTGAGAAGCCGGCGGAGGAGGAGAGCGGGGCGGAGGAACAGAAGCCGGAAGCTTCAGCGCCGGAAGGTGCGACCGGAGAGGAACCGGTGTCGGAAACGCCCGTGCCGGAGGAGACGAAACCGGAAGAGAGCCTTGTCACGGAAAAACCGGCCAAGGTAATTTCCGATGAAAAGAAAGCGGCGCCGGCAGAGGATACACCTCAAACGTTTACGGTGACATTTTATGATGACGACGGCGCGATGTTGACCAATCCTGCGCCGATAAAGGTTACGTCCGGAGGAAAGGCATCGGAGCCTTCTGTAAAACCGGAAAAAACAGGGTATGTTTTTAAAGAATGGATGACGGAAAGCGGGGGCGGCGGTACGGCATTTGATTTTGGAAAGGCAATCACGGAAAACACGTCCGTCTACGCGAGCTGGGAAGCAAAGACAGTTAAGGTGACTTTTAACTTTCAGCCAGGAGACGGCGGAACGCAAGCGGTGACTTACGGTACATCCTACGGGAGCAGCCTGCCTCCCAATCCTTCGAAAGAGGGTCATTTGTTTAACGGATGGAACACGGAAGGGAGCGGCAAGGGGGAATGGATTTCGGCCGGGTCGATCGTCACAAAAGCGGAAGATCACGTGATCTATGCCTGCTGGGCTGCGGACACCGCGGACGCGGATTTCCATATTACCTATGATCTGGCCGGCGGCGCGTTTCCGAAGGGGACAAAGCCAAAAGAAACATATAAACGAACGACAAGTGACTTTAAACTGCCTACGCCAAAACGAGAGGGATACATCTTTGACGGCTGGAGCGGCACGGAACTGTCGGGCCTAAATACGTCGGTGACAGTGAGAAAGGGTAGCGCCGGCGGGCGTTTCTACACGGCAAACTGGAAAGCGGCCACCTACAGCGTGACATTTAGCTATAACGGCGCGACGAGCCACCACAGCGAAGGGAAAAAAACGGTAACCTATGGCGAAGCTTATGGCAGTCTGCCTGCGCCGGAGAAAAAAGGGTATACTTTTGAGGGATGGTACATAGATCCGGAGCTAAAAGGCGGGCTTGTCAGGGAAAATACGATTGTCAGAACCGCTAAGGCGCACAGCCTGTATGCCCGGTGGAAAAATCCGAACGGGACTTATACCGTTACTTTAAAGAGTGATAAGGGCTATAAGCTGAAGCCAAAGTCCGGCAGTGTAAACCCGGTCAAGGAGGGTAACAGTTACACCTTCGTCTTTGACCTGAAAGAAGGCTATCGGAAAAAGGACGATTTTTCCGTGCTAGTGAACGGCCGGAGGGTGAAACTGTCGTCAAAGGATGAATACACGATTGATTTTATTTACGAGGACAAGGTCGTGACGGTGGAGGGCGTGGAAAAGAAAACTTCCGGTGAGGAAACGCCCGAAGCGCCTGCGGAAAACCAGTCCGGTGACGGGGGAAGCAGCTATTCTGCGGTGACGCCGGCAGCGCCCGCCCCGAAGAAACCGGCCGCGGTTTCGCCCGCGGATAATTCTCCTGCGCCCGCGGTTTCGCCGGAGAGTCCGGCTGTCCCGGAGACGGCAAAATCCGGCGACAAACCTTCCTCAAAAAGTAAGACGACTGCCAAAAATTCAGGTTCATGGAAGAAAAAGACTACAGAAAGCTCTGAGAGCGAAAGCTACATGGAGGAGCCTGCTAACGATCCGCAGCCGGAGGTTAGGGGGGCGGATGTTGTCGAAGAGCCAAAGACAGAGACGGAGACGGACGGCAAAACGCGGGAGAGCGAGGGCTACTCGGGCGGGGAAGTGATACAATCTCTGCCCGCGGCGGTTGAGGAAGGCAGGATTGTCGTGTCCGGAGAACCCGTTTCCGCCGGAAACGTGTCGGGGATGCTCGGAAGCGTAGCCGGCGTAAAGGGTGCGGGCACTTCTCTGACACTTGGAAGCGGTTCGGTCACCGTCAAGGTGGTGTGCGAGGCGGCGGGCTGTAAGGCCGGTGTGACGGACGCCGTTTCCGTGGCAAACGCGGTGTTGACGGCGGAACAGATCAAGCAGGCCCAAGCCGGCGAAAACATGGAGATCCGGATCGACGTTACGGATATTTCCGGGACTGTGACGCAGCAGGACCGGAACGTAGTTGCGGACTGCATAGAGGATTTCGGTGAGGAGCTTCCCGGGTTAGCTGTCGGCATGTATGCGGATATTTCCGTCTATACGAGGAACGGAGGTGGTGAGTGGAACGCCGTAACCGATACGGACGACGCGATCGGTATGGTGATCGGCATTCCAGAAAATCTGCCACGTGACGATGTAGAGTACTACATTATTCGCGCCCATGACGGCGGGTACAGTCTGCTTAGCGACAGGGATGAGGTGCCGGACACGATCACCGTCAGCACGGACCGGTTTTCAAGCTATGCGATTGCCTACCGTGAACTGGGGGTGAGCGGCACGGCGGAAGGCCGTACTTGTAGCCTCTGCCATATCTGCCCGACTTTCTTTGGGAGCTGCTGCTTTTTGTGGCTGGCACTCGCCACGGCGGTTTGCTGTGTGATTGGCCTGCTTCTCGCATTTCTTCTGTCGGGAAAAGGGGAACGGAGCAGAGAGAATACGGTAAATGTGGGAACGGACGGGAAAAATATGTGCAGGATGTATAAATAGTTGTTGAAATTGTTCTGAAAATTTAGTAAAATGTATTTACAACTCGGTGTCATGCGAAAAATAAGACAATACGGCAAAGCAGTTTGCGCGGATGTTGTATTGTGATGATTTTGTATGGTTTTGGCTTGTAAAATAGAAGAACAGAATTGGAGGGCTACAAGGCATGAATGTTTACACGACGGACAAGATTCGTAATGTGGTTTTGCTTGGGCACGGGGGCTGCGGCAAGACCAGTCTGGTGGAGGCGATGGCTTATCTTTCCGGTATCACATCCAGAATGGGTAAGATAGACGACGGGAATACGGTGAGCGATTTCGGTAAGGAGGAGCAGAAAAGGCATATCTCCATTACCACATCCGTTGTTCCTGTCGAATGGGAAGGCACGAAGATCAATGTACTGGATTCTCCCGGCTTTTTTGATTTCGTAGGAGAAGTGGAGGAGGCTGTGAGCGCGGCGGATGCGGCGATTATCGTGGTATCCGGCAAGGCCGGTGTGGAAGTCGGCACGGAGAAAGCGTGGGAAATCTGCGAAAAATATAAGCTTCCCCGTTTTGTATTTGTGACGGATATGGATATCGACAACGCTTCTTTCAGGCAGGTTGTGGAAGATATGACCGACAAGTACGGAAAGAAAATGGCGCCGTTCCATTTGCCGATCCGTGAAAACGAGAAATTTGTCGGCTATATCAACGTGATTACCGAGCAGGCGTACCGCTGGGAAGGAAAGGAAGTTGTGGAGTGCGAGATGCCTGAGTACAGCAAAGCGAATCTTCAGCTTTACAGGGACACGCTGATGGAGGCGGTTGCAGAGACAAGCGAAGATTTTATGGAGCGCTATTTTAACGGCGATACATTCTCGGAAGCGGAAATCCGCGCGGCTCTTCGTACAAATGTCATGGATGGCAGCATCGTCCCCATGTCCATGGGTTCCAACGTACTGTGTCAGGGTGTATTCACCCTGTTGGACGATATCGTGAAATATATGCCGAGTCCCGAGAACAGGGAAATTGCGGGGGTTGATCTCAAAACAAACGAGATTTTTGAGGCGAATTTTGATTTCTCCAAGCCGAAGTCCGCATACATTTTTAAGACCATCGTTGATCCTTTTATCGGCAAGTATTCGCTGATCAAAGTTTGCTCCGGCGTATTTAAGAGCGACGATATGATTTACAACGATGAGAAGGAAGTGGAGGAGAAGGTCAGCAAGCTCTACGTGATGCAGGGCAGCAAACCCATTGAAGTCAAGGAGCTTCACGCGGGCGATATCGGCGCTATCGCAAAGCTGACGGCGGCAAGAACCGGCAATACGCTCTCCACGAAAGCGCGCATTATCCGCTATGGCAAAGCCGAGATTTCCACGCCTTATACATACAAGCGGTATCGGGCGAAAAACAAGGGGGATGTGGATAAAATTTCCCAGGCTTTACAGAAGATGCGGCATGAGGATATGACTTTGCAGGTAGTAAATGACGCGGAGAACAAGCAGACGCTTCTCTATGGTATGGGTGATCTGCATCTGGAAGTGGTTGCAAGCCGTCTTCTCAATGAGTACAAAGTAGAGATTGAACTTGCCGAGCCAAAGATTGCCTACAGGGAGACGATCCGCAAGAAATCTGACGTGGAGCATAAGTATAAAAAGCAGTCCGGCGGTCATGGCCAGTACGGTCACGTCAAGATGCGTTTTGAAGCGTCCGGCGATTTGGAGACGCCTTTCGTATTCGAGCAGGAGGTTGTGGGCGGCGCCGTTCCGAAGAACTATTTCCCGGCAGTGGAAAAAGGATTGCAGGATTCCGTTACCGCAGGGCCTTTGGCGGCTTATCCCGTTGTCGGTGTGAAAGCGGTTCTCTACGACGGGTCTTATCATCCGGTGGATTCCTCCGAGATGGCATTCAAGATGGCGACGATTCAGGCATTCAAGAAAGGCTTTATGGATGCGGGGCCGGTACTTTTAGAGCCGATCGCAAGCTTGCAGGTGATAGTACCCGATTCCTATACGGGAGACGTGATGGGCGATCTGAATAAGAGAAGAGGAAGGGTGCTTGGCATGAACCCGGCAGGAGACGGCAAGACGGCTGTCGATGCGGATATCCCTGTAGCGTGCTTAAACGGATATTGCACCGATCTGCGTTCCATGACAGGCGGACGCGGTACTTACAAATATGAGTTTGCAAGATACGAGCAGGCGCCCAGCGATGTGCAGGAGAAGGAAGTTGCGGCGAGAGCGAAGGCTGTTGCGGAGGCGAACGCGGACGCATAAAAATATGATTAGTTTTTATTGTAAAGAAAAGGAGGAGCAGACCGATTGGCCTGCTCCTTTTGTCATATACGGATTGGTTACCACTTGTTGCCCTTCTGTGTCACGCCGCTCACACTGCCGCCGAATCCCTCCCATATGACAGGATCTTTGTCGCCGGTGCAGTTTTCTATCGTAACGTTTTTTACATGAGCGTTCAACTGTCCGAGAATCTGAATGGTTCCGCCGGCATTTCCCTTAAACGTGCAATCGGATATCGTCACATTGCTGCAGGTTTTGTTTTTGTTCGGCTCAATATCAATGCCATACTGCGGGGCGGTACCGCTCGCATAGGAAAACTCGGAGTTTTTGACCGTAATATCCGACGCATCTGTAATGGAGAGATTGTTTCTACGGTTATGATGCAGGTTACAGTTGGTAATTGTTACACCATTGCTGCTTGGATTACCGAGCGAAGTATTATCATACTTACCGAGATAAATACCATCTCCCCAGCATTGGGAAACATCAACATTCTCGATTGTCACGTTAGTGCTGCCGAATATGGCAATGCCGTGTCCCCACTCGCCGTCTTTTCCGGTATGCTCCCGGCGTTCTCCGATGATCTGGCCGCCGGAAATGGTCACATTATTTCTCCCGAAAACATGGATAACCTGATAGTTCTTACTGCTGTTTCCGGTCGCTACTAACAGTGCGCTTTCCGACATGATCAGCTTTTGGTTATCTGTCAAAACAATGCCGCCGAATTTGTATTTGCCGTATTTATCGTTTCCTCCCGCCACGGGATCTATGTGATAAACGCCGGCCGGAATATACAGCGCTTCGTATTTGTCCGGATCACCCCATTCCCAGTCTCTCAACATTTTATTAATTTCCGGCGTATCGTCCGTCGTGCCTGGTTTTTGCTCGTATTTAAGAACTTTATCCCCTTCCGGTTCCTTTTCATCCCCGATCGCGATGGCGTAGCACTGCTGTACGTAACTTGGTTTGCTTTTCCGGTATACTTTGATGACGGCTGCGCCGGCTTTTTCCATCTTGAGCAGGCCCGTGGAGCTTACGGATACTACGCCGGGATTGCTGCTCTCCCAAACGACATCGCTTGGCGCCGTGCCGGAATCGGCCGATGAGAGAGTAAGCTGATAGGTTTCGCCCACGTTCTTTTTGATTGTCTCTCCGGCCTCTTTGAGCACGGGCGAGTCTACTATGGTGAGCTTACACTGCGCCTTTTTGCTGCCATCCTGAGTCATTGCGGTGATGGTTGCGATTCCCTCCTTTTTGGCGGTGATAATACCGGTGACAGTGGTGCCATTGACTTTTCCCGTCTCAACGACAGCGACGCTGTTGTTTGAGGAAGACCAGATAACTGTCGGGTTTGTCACTGTCTGATTTTGAGTCTGCACGGTGATTGTGGCGGTGAGTATCCGCTTCTCGTCGTCCTTTTCCTGAAGCGAGAGCGAGAGAGCGGTTTTATCCAGCTTGATTCCCGTTACGCTGTTTTTCAGGTATGTTTTTTTCTGAATTTTGAAGGAACAGGTTTTCGTTCCGCCGTAATCGCCGATACCGCGAAAGATAACTTTTGCCGTGCCGGCCTTGCAATTATTTTTATACTCCGCAATTTCGTAGCAAGGCTCTGTCAGTTCGATCTTATTTTTCTTGTCAGCCGTTGACGCGTAGACATGGATATCCTTTTTCTCTAAGGTGATTTCCTTTCCGGTATACTCTTGGCTGTCAATGACAAACTGCAATTTACTTATATTTATTTCAAAGATCCGGTATGTCCCTGAAATGACCGAGCCGGCATAACACCCCATACCATTTGTGGTGACGGTAACGACAGTACCGGCTTTTGGAGGCTGTCCGGTTTCCATTCCAGCGTAGGTGTAGACGAGATCCTTTTCGTAATCTGTCCCGGCGGAAAGCTTTTTCCCGTTTCCGTCCTTGATGGTGACGGTGGATTTCCAGGCGCCCGACCGTGGATTGTAAGCTTTGTCAGGGGCGGACAGCGTGGCCTTGCCGATATCGCCGTGCGTAACCAGAAGATTCACGGTTTCCGCATAGCCTTTGTAATTTCCCTTTCCCGTGATTTCACAGCTCAAAAGCTGTCCCGGTGTCTTGTTGTCCTTGTATTTTACCGTATAATCCGTTTTGGGTTTCAGGGTATTGTTATCCTGATCCTTCAGGACAAAGTCAGGCGTCGCTCCGCCTTTTTGATAAGGCGTTGCAAGCGTCCCGTTTTCCTTTATCACATTTTTCCAATGGATCGAAAAGTGGTTCGAATCCGTATTGGGTGTAATCTCGTATTTCAATTTGAGAGTGCCTTTGTATCTGCCTTTTCCCGTAAAAGTGACAGTTACCTTGCCGGCCTTTTTTGTGTTGCCGTATTTGACCGTGTAATCCGTCCCCTCCCTGAGCGCCTCGTTTCCGGCTCCGAATTTTAACAGCCCTTCCTTTTCCTGAAAAATACCGCCGTTCTCGTCGAGTATCTTTTGGGAAAAGGGGAGAACTTCTTTCCAGTTCGCTCCCGGCACGGCGTCCTGGATATTCCGGTCGCCGACCAGCTTTAAATTTATCTTTTTACAGCCGCGATAGCCCGAAGCCTCTCCTGCGGGGGTGGGATATACCATCACATAGGCTCCGTCAATGTTGTCCGCGCACACTTCATAGTCGTACAAGTTTTTTGAAAGGATCTGGTTGTTTAATTTGACGGTTTCAACGGTCACATCCGATTTGGACAAAGCGGTTCCGCCGTATTCGTATTGTTTTGCGCCAAGCGATACCGATGCGGAACTGAAATTCAGCCCTTTTTCCTTGACGACGACGAGCCGCATGGGAATGGAACCGGTAAAATTTCCGATTCCGTTTATGGTGTAAGTATAGACTTTTCCGGCTTCATAGGAATCACCTTTTTTGTAATCGGATGGCAGGGTAGAGTAGTCGCATACAAAATCCTTGTTTACCGCCAGGTTCTTCTTGCCGAAAGTCAGAGCGGGATTGGGGATTTTCAAGTTTTTTCCGTAGGTAACCGCCATTTCATAGCCTTTCGTAGCGGCGTCGTCTTCACTTGTCCTGTATATATTGACGTCTTTTAAGTCTATGGGGTGGATCGTGTAATACAGGGTTACGCTGCCGCTGTATTGACCTTTCAGGTTGATGGTCACGCTGGGCGCCTTGGCCGTGTTCCATTTGGCTGCGTTGATGTTATTTTTGTAGCTCAGAGTATAATCCGTCTTTTCCGTCAACAAGGTTTCCTTGTGGTAGACGCGGATATTCTGTGTGATTTTCTGCCCGGTGTAGACAAAATCGTCGCTTTCTTTCAGGAATCCGTCTACCCATATATCTCCGGAGATATCATAAACCTCGTTATCGTCCGGCTCCACGACGACTACTTTGACAGAAGCGGTCAAATCGCCGCATGTAGCGGTGATTTGAGTGACGCCTTCAGCTACGGCCGTGATGATTCCGTCGTCATCTACCGTAGCGACCGAGACATCTTCGCTTTTCCATGTTATTTTCGCAAGGGGATCGCCTGGCAAAACCGTGGCGGTAACTTTTAATCTGCCCTTGGTTTTTTCGTCGTAAATGTCATCGGGAGAGCCGACGAAAGGGTGCAGCGTCACATGTTCGGCACTTAGTGTCAGCACGCCGGCGTTGTTTGCGGATACTTTGGGCGAGAAGGAGCTCTCCGATAGAGAAGAGAGCGCCTCTTCCACCTGAACCGTCAGTGAATTTTCGGAGACAGCGTTTATGTCTTCCTGATTTGAGTCGTCTTCCAAGACAGGCTCGCTGTCTGTAAATTCCGGCATCCCGGTTTCCACGGCATCAGTCTCCGCGTAAGGCGCTTCCTCATCGGTTACGGTAAGGGTATTTTCTGAGATCGACTCTGTGTCCGACGCAGGATCGGAGACTTCATCCATATCGGAAGCATTTTCCTCCTGGACATCCGCAGGGACATCGAACAAAGTATTATCCACCGGCAAAAAGGGAACGGTGGCCGCCGAGTAAAATGCTTCGTCCTTGTCGGCTTCGGGATAATATGCGGCCCGGATATAGTAGTCGTATTCTTCCGCCGCCGCAGGTTCCGCAGAAGTGACTGAGATATCTTTTATGTCGAGCGTTACCGTTTGATAACGGATGTCCGACATATCGTCGTTTTCAGTCATGGTGAAATAGGGGGTATCGTCCACCTCCTCGAAACCGATCCAGTCATCTTCCTCCTCAAGCAGGTTTGCGCTTCCGGCTTCCGCTCCCTTTTCCCCGCGCAGAACGCTGAAGACGAGCGTGCCGTTGTCTTCCTCTTTGAGAGTCGTATCTATACTGTAATTGGTGAATAGAAGTATGTTGTCCGATTCGTCAAAGGACACCGGCAAATCGTATGAAAAGTCTGAGTCATCAGGAGAGGGCAGCTCCTCGTCCTCCGCGATCCGGCCGATATGTAAAGCCGGAAATTCTGTTTCGGCCACGGGTTTTTCCTCTGTGACAGGTTCCGTTGCAGATTCGCTTTCTGTTTCCGTTTCAATTTCCGTTTCTGTCTCTGTTTCGGAAGTCGTGTCCTGATCCGGCAGGGTGTCTTCTTCATCGAATCCGTCCTCGGAAGAAACCGAAGGAGACTCTTCGAAAGCGTCGTCCGTCTCGGATTCCTCCTCTATGGCAGGTATCTGTTCGGAAGGCGATTCCTCCGGAATGGTGCTGTTTTCGGAAACCGCTGCTTCCGATGTGGTATTTTCTGTCGCTGATACAGGAATGCTGCCGCAGTCACCAAGCACAATGGCAACGGTCAATAGAGCGGCAGACAGTCTTTTTATGGTTTGCATTTTATCCTCCTGCTGTATTTTTAATGTATGGTTGGATTACAGTTTGAATTTTCCGACCTCTGTCTCGAGTTGCCTGGTAACTTCGCTGTTGCCCTTGGCTTCGTCGCTGATAATCTTCATGCTTATGGTCATGTTGGAGGCCATCTGTGTGACGCCGGCAATGCCTTTTGCGCTTTCCGAAGCAGCGGTATTGACGGCATCCACGGCTTCCTTAATACTTTCCACATTGTCGTTCAGGAGCATGCTTTCATCTGCGAAGTCATTCATGGTTTCACTCAGGCGGCTCACATCATCCCTGTAATTTTTGCTGTTGTCAAGCAGTCTTTCATATCCGGCCATGGCGGTATCATTCATAAAACAGATCATTCGTTCCGATTCGTTTGCCAGTTCGTTTACCGCCAGGATCACTTCCTGGCTGACACGCTGGATATCCCCGGCAGCCCGGGCGGAATTGTCCGCCAGCGATCCGATTTCACTTGCAACGACGGCAAATCCCTTACCGGCTTCGCCAGCCCTTGCGGCCTCAATGCTTGCATTCAGGGAAAGGAGGCTTGTCTGGTCGGTAATGTTGATGATTTCCGCGGTCAGCGTGTCAATCTGTTCCACTGCCCGGGAGCGTTCAATGCGTTCGTTCATATGTTCCGACATTTCCGCCGCCTGCCTTGCGGCGTCGGTTCTGTCCGTCTTTGCTGATTCATAAATGGCCTGTACCTTTTTCATGATTTCCGCCGCGGAGTCCCGTTCGGAGGATGCCTTTGCGGAAATGTTTCCGATGCTATTCATAATATGCAGGACGGATTCATCTACCTGGTGCAAGGATGCACTCGTCTCCTCCATAGCTGCATTCATTTCCTCCATGGTGGAAGAAATATCCGAGATGTTGTCTTTCGCGGTGATCAGGCTTTGTGCAATGGTTTCGGTGGACGATCCAAGCTGTGTGGAGTCTGCGGAGATCTGGAGCATGATGCTGCGGATATATTCGAGCAGTGTGTTGACATTTTCGGAGATCAGTTCCAGCTCGTCGCCGGAAGAGATATCCAGCTTTTGCGTCAGATCTCCCTCGCTGTGCACCAGATCGTAGATTTTGCGATCTACTTTATTCAGACTTCGCATGATATGGTTTACGACCAGATTCAGGACGACAAGAGCCAATATCAGACAGATGCCGGCAATTTGGAAGATGCTGTTGCGCGCGCTGTCAATTCGGCCGGACACATACGAAGCGTCATAATCACAGCCGAGCACGGCGACCACCTTGCCGGAGCCGTTTTTTACAGGAAGATAGGCGGAGATCAGAATGCCGTCCTCCGTCTTGTCAATGTAATCCTGCACATAACTTTGTCCTGCAAATACACTTGAAAATTCCGTAAATTCCCCGTCGAAGGCGTCGCCGGGACTTTTATGTCCCGCGCTCTCATCCGTGTCAATCCCATAGTAAAGCCTTGTATTGTCGTCCGTATGCAGGGTATACAGAAAGGCGATACCACAGAGATTTTGAATCTGTCTTAGGGCAGTCAGGTTATCCTGATATTCCTGTGTGTTCTCAAACCCGGCTCTGACATCGGATAGAGTGTCGCCGTTCACCACAAAACCGGCGATAGACGCGGCCATCTGCGCTTCTTCAACTCCTAGCTGTATCATGCCGTTTTTGATGCGGATATAGGAATTTACCCCTATGATTGCGCACATGATAATACTCAGAATCGTAGCTGGAACCAGTATTTTCCATCGTATGCTTACTTTTCTCACTTTAGTTTTCAATAAATATCCTCCTCATTTGTATGTATATTCCTACACAGTACGATATCATTATACCTGCATCAAAAAAAGAAATCAATGCATTTGTATTTCCAAAAATTAAGTGGAAAATTACGCTAAATCGGTTACAGACCGAAGGGACGACGCAAGAAAACAGTTGACAAATCCAGCCAGTATAATAAAATAAGTAAGGTATAAATGTAATTTCCTGAAGATTTTGAAGGGCGGGGCGTTCCCTGCCGGAGAAAGGTATGGTTGATAAGAATGGCGGAAGTGTACAATCACAGAGAAGTGGAGACAAAATGGCAGAAGATTTGGGATGACGAAAAGGCGTTCCAGACATCGGAGGATTATTCCAAACCGAAATACTACGCGTTGGTGGAGTTTCCATACCCTTCGGGGCAGGGGCTTCATGTGGGGCATCCAAGGCCCTACACGGCGCTTGACATTGTTGCGAGAAAGAGAAGAATGCAGGGGTATAACGTGCTCTATCCTATGGGATGGGACGCGTTCGGATTGCCGACGGAGAACTATGCGATCAAGAACCATATCCACCCGAAAATTGTGACACATAACAATGTGTCCCGCTTTAAGAGCCAGCTTCATTCCCTTGGATATTCTTTTGACTGGGAGAGGGAGGTCAACACCACAGACCCCGGTTACTATAAATGGACACAGTGGATTTTCTTAAAACTGTTCAAGGCGGGACTTGCCTACAAATCCGAGATGCCGATTAACTGGTGCACCTCCTGTAAAGTCGGCCTTGCAAACGAGGAAGTGGTAAACGGCGTGTGCGAGCGCTGCGGTTCCGAAGTGGTCCGCAAGGTGAAGAGCCAGTGGATGTTAAAGATTACGGAGTACGCCGACAAGCTGATCGAAGGGCTTGACACGGTGGATTATGTGGAGCGCGTCAAGGTTTCACAGAAGAACTGGATCGGCAAATCCATGGGTGCGGAAGTGGACTTTTCCATCAAGGGTAAAGAGGATAAGCTGCGCGTCTATACGACCCGTTGCGATACTCTGTTTGGCGCGACCTACATGGTGGTGTCTCCGGAGCATCCGATCATTGATAAATATAAGGACGAACTGAAAAACTGGGAAGATATATGCGCTTACCGCGAGCAGGCAGCCAGAAAGTCCGACTTCGAGCGCGCGGAGCTTGCGAAGGAGAAGACTGGCGTGCGTATAGACGGCATGTCCGCGGTAAATCCGGTGAACGGCAAGGAAATTCCGATTTATATTTCCGATTATGTGCTGATGAGCTACGGTACGGGCGCGATCATGGCGGTGCCGGCTCACGACGAGAGAGACTGGGAGTTCGCGAAAAAGTTTGGCCTTCCGATTATCGAGGTGGTGGCCGGCGGAAAGGACGTGCAGGAGGAGGTTTACACGGATGTGGCCGAGGGCACGCTTGTGAACTCCGATTTCCTGAACGGGCTGAATGTCGCCGACGCCAAGGAAAAGATGATCGCTTTTCTGGAGGAGAAGGGCGTTGGCTGTGCCAAGACTAACTTTAAGCTTCGCGACTGGGTATTTTCCAGACAGCGTTACTGGGGTGAGCCGATTCCGATTGTACAGTGTGAAAAGTGCGGTTTTGTGCCGCTTGACGAAAGCGAGCTGCCGTTAGAGCTTCCCGATGTGGAGAGCTATATGCCTACGGATAACGGGGAGTCGCCTCTGGCAGCTATGACTGATTGGGTCAATACAACTTGTCCCTGCTGCGGCGGGCCGGCGAAGAGGGAGACAGACACGATGCCTCAGTGGGCGGGTTCCTCCTGGTACTTTTTGCGCTACACGGATCCGAAGAATGAGAACGCCCTGGCAAGCAAGGAGGCGCTTGATTACTGGATGCCCGTGGACTGGTATAACGGCGGTATGGAGCATACTACCTTGCACTTGCTCTACTCCCGTTTCTGGCACAAGTTCCTCTACGACCAGAAAGCCGTACCCTGCCCGGAACCTTACGCAAAGAGAACGTCCCACGGCATGATTCTGGGACTGAATCCCCATTGCTTCTCAAACCTCCCGGCGGCGGAGCAGGAGGCTCTTTTGAAAGAGCATGGCAGCGAGAAGGCGGCAAGACAGGCTCTTAAGGAAAAATACGGTGAGATGGCGGAACACCCGGTGGTAAAGATGTCTAAATCCCTCGGCAATGTGGTGAACCCCGACGATATCGTGGCGGACTATGGCGCGGATACCTTGCGGACATACGAAATGTTCATCGGCGCGTTTGAGTTGAGCGCGGGCTGGAGCGAGGACGGCGTGAAGGGCTGCCGCAGGTTCCTTGAGAGGGTGTGGAAGCTGCAGGATATTCTGACGGATGAGATGGATTACTCCGGGGATTTGGAAATTAAGATGCACCAGACAATCAAGAAGGTGAGCGGTGATTTTGAGAATCTCAAGTACAATACGGCGATTGCGGCGATGATGACGCTTGTCAATGAGCTTTACCGGAAAAACGCGGTGACGAGAGGGGAGTTTAAGACGTTGCTTGCGCTTCTCAATCCGGTGGCGCCGCATATCACGGAAGAGCTTTGGCAGGCTGTGGGTTTTGAGGGGAGAGTTTATCAGGCAAAATGGCCGGAATATGACGAGGCCAGGACTGTGGAGTCCACGGTGGAAATTATGGTACAGCTAAACGGTAAGAACAGGGCGACCTTGAATATCGGCAAGGATGACCCGAAGGATGAAGTGATCGCCAAAGCGAAAGAGGTGATTGCGGATAAGCTGACAGGAACGGTTGTAAAAGAGATTTACGTGCCCGGAAGACTGGTGAATATTGTGCAGAAATAGAAAGTTACAAGTAGTGGAAAGAGGACATTTTCGTGATGCGGGAATGTCCTTTCCTTAAGGAGACGGGATATGGCGGAATCGAAGGCATTGTTTAGGGAGATAGGGTTTCAGAGCTTTTGTACTTATGAAAAGATGAGGCCGGTTTTCCATGATCTTTGACGTATCATAAAAAAAGCCGGAGTCATTTGTCATGGCTTCGGCGTTATCTGTGTCACATTTATTTTTTCCGAAGCCGCATCATTTTATCTATGGTGACGGCTTCCTCTGCGGTAGAATAGTTTTTGATGGTGGCGGCGATCGTATCAATCTCCTCGTTGGAGAAGGTAATGTGTTCGCTTTGCCCGCGCTTGGCGACTGCCATGAGAAAAGGCAGCATTTGATCCTTTTTCATGGTACGGCTCTCGAATACAAGGGCCTGCAAAAAGGAAAGCTTTGCCTGGTCAATTCCGGCGAGTGCCGGGTCATTCATCCAATCGTTGGTCATGATCTGCTCCTTTTTTTTATTTGTGACGTGGCCGTTATGAAATCGGCGGATTGTTCTGAAACATCTCAAACATCTGCTTCTGTTCCGGGGATAGCATATTCATCAGCATGGAAAGCATGGGAGAGGCAGCGCTTTCGCCGGAAGCTTCCTGTCCGTCTGAAAAATCCGCGCAACCATCCTCCCCGAAAGGATTCTCGAACAGAGAATCCATATTCATATCGGGAAAGATTTCCTGCATGGCGCTCATGGTCTGTGACATTTCCTTCACGGTTTCCATGGTCTGTATGATGCTCTGCATCTGCTCCAGCTGCCTGATTTCCGCAGGAGTGGAATAGAGACTTAACTCTTTACAAAGCTTATGCAGATCGGGCTTTTCCGACTGGGAAAGCCCGCATCCGCAAAGCGTGGCAGGGTGCTTTTTTGTGAGATTCAGCGTATATTGGAACTCCATATATTTAATGTATACTGCCAGATGTTTTTGCATAGAAGGCTCTATGTAGGGGAGAAGAACCTTGAGTTTTTGTATCTGGTTGGTGGTATATAAGGCATCGAATGCCATAACGTTAGACGCATCTTCTTTTATATCTGCCATAAGCTATGCCTTTCTGATGCCCGTATTATCTCTACAGTATATGCACACAAAGGAAAAATAGGCCCTTTTAAAAGCCGGAATCCGCCGCAGGCCAAAGAATCCTGCGGGAAGGATTCCGCTTTAGATGTGTGCTTTAGATGTGACGCTGACCGTCCGGCCCGAAGGCCGGGCTGTCAAGTGAGATGATGGTTATTTTGCCGCTATTGCTTAATTGTTGCAGCAGCAGGATAAGAGGATCAGAATCCAAATCCAAGAGCAGCAGTTATTGTTGTCGCCGCCGAAGAGGCTGTTGCCGCCGAAGAAGCTGCCGCCACAACCGCATCCGTCGCCACCGTTACCGCAGCAGGATAAGAGGATCAGAATCCAGATCCAGGAACCGCATCCATTGTTAGCAGTAGGGGTATTGTTGCATCCGCAGTGAGTTGCTGTAAGATCACTCATTTTAGTGTCCTCCAAATGTTAGTTATGGTTTATCTTATGTGTGTGTGGTGAATTTGTTCCTCGGGGCGCCTGATTTTTGTATACAGGAAAGGCTTGAAACGTATGTTCGCCTGTGGTAAGATATCAATATGTTTGAAAACGGGAAAGAAACTAACAGAAATAACAACCGGCGGATTCGACTGGCAGACATATATCTCGTGGCATTTTTTTTGTTTCTGGCGATGGGAAGTTTGGCATGGATTTCCATGGGAAAGCGGGAAGGGAAGAGAGTGCTGATATCCTGTGACGGACAGACGATTGCGGATGTGCCGTTGTCGCGGGAAGGGCTGTTTGGCACGGCGGGAAATGGCGGTGAAACGATTCGGTACTGTCTGATTCTCTACCCGCAGGAGGGCGTCTCCTGCGAATGGTATGAATCGAAACCGGATTTGGCTTCGGCGGTTTCGGAGGGGAGCAGTTACAATCTTCTTGCGGTTTCCGAATTCGGCGTTTCCGTGGAGGCGGCTGACTGCAGGGATCAGATCTGTGTGCATCACAGACCTGTCAAAGACAGTACAGAGAGTATAGTCTGCCTGCCCCATAGGCTTGTGGTCGAGATTGCGGGTGAGACGGACAAGAGGACGCCGGATGCAGTTGCCGGGACACGAGGATACGTGGAAAGAAGGGGGGATTGGCTATGAGGCGAACGGCCGAACTGGGATTACTGCTGACGCTTTCGCTGATTCTCTCCTATGTGGAATCATTGATTCCCTTTTCTTTCGGTATACCGGGGATTAAGCTGGGACTGCCTAATCTGATAGTACTGCTGTTAATTTATGAAGGGACGGGAAAAAAGTCTGCAGGTACGGAGGATGCGTCGCGGGCGCTGCCTGTAAAACTGTTGACAGGACAAGAGCGGGAGGCGTTTTTGGTGAATGGGCTGCGAATCGTCCTTTCCGGCTTTCTATTTGGCAGTCTCTACGCGATTTTGTATGCGCTTGCCGGAGCGGTGTTCAGTTTTACGGCCATGTGCCTGGGCAGAAGGGCAGGGTGCTTTTCCATGATGGGAGTGAGTGTGCTTGGCGGCGTGTTTCATAATGTCGGACAGCTTCTGGTGGCTGTGGCTGTGGTGGAAACGTTGGCTGTCGCGTACTATGCGCCGTTTTTGATCGTGGCGGGTACGGTGACGGGGGCGCTTCTTGGATTTGCGGGGATGGAACTGTTGCCTTATCTGCGGCGGATGGGACGGGAAGGAGAGTGAATAGATGTACGCATACATAAAGGGCAGGCTCGAGGAGATCGCAGACGACGCGGTGGTCGTGGAGGCCGGAGGAATCGGCTATAACATCAAGGTTTCCACTGCCACCACGGAACTTTTGCCGAGCATTGGAAACGAAGTGAAAATATACACCTACACGCTTGTAAGGGAGGATGCCTTCAGTCTTTTCGGATTTCTGCAAAGAGATGATCTGGAGATTTTTAAGAAGCTGATTACGGTCAGCGGGATCGGGCCAAAGGGTGGGCTCGCCATTCTTTCCGTGATGAGTGCGGACGCTTTGCGGTTCGCCGTCATGGCGGGGGACGCGAAGGCCATCGCCAAAGCGCCGGGAATCGGTGCGAAGACGGCGGAGCGGGTGATTTTGGAGCTTCGGGATAAGATTTCACTGGAAGATACCTTAAAGGGGCTTGGGATGCCAGAGGGTGCGTCTCGAGCAGATAACGGTGTACAGGGCGGGGAAAACCAGATGAGACGCGAGGCAATAGAGGCGCTGGTGGCCCTTGGCTATTCCGCTTCCGACGCTACGGCGGCGGTGAAGAAGGTAGAGCTTTTTGAAGAAACCACATCGGAGATGATCCTGAAGCTTGCATTAAAACATATGTTTTGACATTGCGCGAGTAGAGCAAACTTGAGGTCTGGATGATATCGGAGGATTTCATATTGATTTTCGGAAAACATATTAACCGTTACTATATCAAGCATGGGCCGCTTTTGCTGGTAGGTATAGCCGCGCTTATTTTTGTGGACTATTTTCAGCTCATATTGCCGGAACTGTACCGCATTGTTGTAAACGGCATGAACGGCGGCCTGGTGGAAGTGGACGGCGTTTTTATACCTTTCACCATGGAGGTGCTGTTGGACGAAGTGTGCCTGCGGGCTGTCGTGGTCATTCTGGTCATGGTGACGGGACGCTTTTTGTGGCGCGTCAGCTTTTACGGTTCGGCGATCCGGGTGGAAACCGATCTTAGAAACCGCATGTTTGATCATTGTAAAGATCTCTCGCAGGATTATTTTCATATGAATAAAGTCGGCAATCTGATGAGCCTGTTTACCAACGATCTGGACACCATACAGGAGTGCTTCGGAGACGGCATATTGATGTTTTGCGACGCGCTGTTTTTGGGATTGCTCGCCTTCTTTAAGATGTGGAATATGGACAAGGTAATGACCGGGCTTTCCATGATACCCATGGTGCTTTTCTTTCTGACAGGGACGGTCATGTTTCGGGCCATGAAAGCGAAGTGGGAGATCAGACAGGAGGCATTCTCAAAGCTCTCTGATTTTTCTCAGGAAAGCTTTTCAGGTATTGCGGTGATTAAGGCTTTTGTGAAAGAGTTTCTGGAGCTTCGGGAGTTTGGGAAGCTGAATCGGGAAAACGAGGACATCAATGTGTCATACACCCGGATTTCCACATTGCTCAATATTTTGACGTCGCTTCTGGTGGAATCGGTGATCTGCGTGATTTTGGGTTACGGCAGTTACCTTGTTTACGACGGTCGCTTCGACGCGGGACAGCTTGTGGAATATATCGTCTATTTTGATTCCATCATCTGGCCGATTATGGCCGTGTCCATGCTGATTGAGAAGACGTCCAGGGGTAAGGCGTCCCTGAACCGCGTCAGCGAGCTTTTGGAGGCGGAAATTGCGGTGAAAGACAGAGCGGGAGTGACTGCGCTTACCGATATGAAAGGGGAGATCGAGTTCAGACATCTGACCTTCCGCTATCCTGACGGGGAGACGGACGCGCTGCTGGATGTCTCGTTCACCATTCATGCGGGAGAGAGTGTTGGCGTGGTGGGGAGAACCGGATCAGGGAAGACCATTTTGGCAGATTTGATTCTGCGCACTTACAATGTGCCGGACGAGACGCTTTTTATAGATGGTCATGATGTGAACACGGTATCCATCCGTTCCGTTCGCGAGGGTTGCTCTTATGTGCCGCAGGACAATTTTCTCTTTTCGGACACGATCGGGAATAACATTTCCTTTGCGGCGGATGAGGCGGATGAGGCTCTTGTGGAGCGCGCAGCGAGGTTGTCCGACGTGCATGACGATATTGCGGATTTCGCGTCAGGCTACCGGACCGTACTCGGGGAGAGGGGAGTGACTGTCTCGGGAGGACAAAAGCAGAGAATATCCATCGCCCGCGCTCTGCTAAAGGAGGCGTCCGTTCTGATTTTGGACGATTCGGTTTCGGCGGTTGATATGAAGACGGAGCGGATTATCCTGAAAAATCTTCTGGAAAACAGAAAAGGCCGGACGACAATATTGATTGCTCATCGGATTTCCACGGTGGAGCATATGGATAAAATTATCTTCATAGAAGAAGGACGCATACGCGCGGTGGGCAGTCACGAAAGCTTATACGAGAAGTGCGGCGACTACCGGAAGATGGTCGATTTACAGCGTATGGAGGAAGAAGGAGGTGAAGCGGATGTATGAGTATTATCCACTGCTTATGGTTGGCACGATTGTCGGGCTGTTTTCCCTCGTTCTCCTGATCGCTTACCTTGCCGTGAAGGATAAAAAACAGGCCATGGGATTTGAGAGACAGATGGGAGATCGGGAAATTATGAGGCGTCTTTTGCATTACGCAAAGCCTTACCTGCCGCAGTTTCTCCTGGTAGGCGTTGTCATGCTTTTTTCCATCGCCCACGACGTGATTTCACCTCTTATCATCGGACGGATCGAGGAAATGGCTGCGGGAGATTTCGACATGCCGCAAATTTACAGAGCCGTAGCTGTCTATGTGGCCATTCTTCTTGTCTCCATGTTCTGTACTTATATACAGGCGGTGGTGCTTCAAAAGACAGGACAGAGAATCATTTCCGTTGTGAGGGAGGATCTGTTTGTAAAAATAGAGAGTCTTTCCCATGAGCAGTTAAACGCCATTCCCGTAGGAAAGCTGGTTACACGTGTGACCAACGATACCAACGCCATCTCCATGATGTTTACGAATCTGTTAGCCAATTTCGTAAAGAATATGTTTGTGATAGTGGCCGTGTTCGCGGCGATGCTTTTGCTGAACTATGAGCTGACATTGATGATTCTCTGTTTTGTGCCGTTTATCGTCTTGTTTACCGTTATTTTCCGCAAATTCTCCAGGAGGGCTTACAGAAAAGTGAAGGATCGGACCACGGATATCAACACGTATCTCTCCGAGAATCTTTCCGGTATCAAAATCACGCAGATATTTAACCGGGAGGAATCGAAGATGCAGGACTTTCGCGAGAAAAGCAATGCGCTGGGGAGGGCGAAGCAGGAGCAGATTCTTGTGTTCGGTATTTTCAGGCCTCTGGTGTATATGCTTTACGTCAGCTCCGTTCTCTGCCTCCTGTATTTGGGTGGCAAGGGATATTTGAAGGATCAGGTTTTCATGGGGCAGGTGATTACAAGCGGAACCCTCGTATCCTTCTATATGTATATCTCCAAATTCTACAGTCCGATTCAGAATTTGGCGGAACAGTTTAATTGGCTGCAGTCGGCGCTTGCCTCCGCGGAAAAGGTTTTTACCGTCATGGATCTGGAGCCTGCGATACAGGATGCGACGGATGCCGTTTCGCTGCAGAAGATAAGGGGTGAGATCGAGTTTCGCGATGTGTGGTTTTCCTATGTGGAAGGAGAGTGGGTGCTAAAAGGGGTGTCTTTTCATGTCATGCCAAAGGAGACGGTTGCTTTTGTCGGCTCGACGGGTTCGGGAAAGACCACGATCCTTTCCTTGATTTGCAGAAATTACGAGTTCCAGCGGGGAGAGATTCTCATAGACGGAATAGATATACGTAAAATCAAAATTTCTTCCCTGCGCAGACATTTCGGACAGATGCTACAGGATGTATTCCTCTTTTCGGGGACGATCCGCAGCAATATTGCGCTGCGCGCAGAGGATATATCGGAGGAGGAAATCATAAAGGCATGCCGTTATGTGAATGCGGATCGCTTTATTGACAGGCTGGAGAAAGGTCTGGACGAGGAGGTAAGGGAGAGAGGAAACAACTTTTCCGCGGGACAAAGACAGCTACTTTCTTTCGCGCGCACCATAGTCCATAAACCGTCCGTGATGATTCTGGACGAGGCGACGGCCAATATCGATACGGAGACGGAACTGCTCATACAGGATTCGTTGGAAAAAATGCAGAATATAGGAACCATGCTGATGGTAGCGCACAGGCTTTCTACCATACAACATGCGGACAATATCATTGTTTTGTCCCACGGAAAGATTATAGAACAGGGTACGCATCAGAAGCTATTGGAGAAGCGCGGAAAATATTATCGACTTTATCACTTGCAGTATCAGCGAGAAGAAACCGCACGGGAAAAGAACGGGACGGCTTGAGAGCCGCCCGTTTATGAAGGATCTTTATCGGCGGCTTCGGCTTCCTCCTCATATTGCTGAAGAAGACGCATTCCCGCGGTTTCGGTGACAGGCAGTGAAAAAACGACGGATTTCGCCTTGGTGGCAAGACCGGCTTCCTCCATGACCGCGCCCATAATAGCGTTTTTCTGTTCCTTCTTTACCACGATAAAGATAATTTCCTTTTCGGATGCAAGGGTGACGCCCAAAAACTTGTCGGCGCTCTCCATACCTGTGCCTTTTGCATGGATGACGGTTCCGCCTCCCGCTTTCATTTTTCTGGCGGCATCCATGATCATTTCGGTGTAGCCCTGGTTGGCAATGATGATTAAAAGCTCGTATTTGGTATCTTTCAAAACGGATTCCTCCCCTTTCTCAAACTCCTGCTCCCCTGTCAGAAAGCGTAGCGCTTTAAGACCGCCGATGCTGGCGAGGGGGATGATAAACGCGATGCCGGTACCGGGAATGTCAATGCGCATTTCACGCTCCAGGCCGGATTTGATTTTTTTCCAGGTTTTTTTTGTGACGACAGAGAAGATAACGGCTTTTTCCGTTCCGTCTAGTCCAAAGTAATCAAGCAGTTCGTATCCGGCAGTGCCGTTACCGAGCGTGATGAAATTGACCGGGACTCCGTATCTGTCATAAAATGCCGCGAAATCCTTTGTCCGGTCCCTTGTGATGATGGCTGTCATCATAAATAGCTCGCTCATTGGGTATCTCCTTTACATTAGAGTTCTATGATCAGATCCTCCGCATCAGAGGCGACAGCGACAGAAAGTCCGGCAGCCTGTTTCGGAAGACGACGCTTTTCTCCGCCAGCCGATCTTTGACGCTGGGAGAGAAGACCGAGAAGCTGAATGGTGATAAGCGGCGTCATTGCGACCATGGCCACAATGCCGAAAGCATCCATAACGATGTTGCCGCCGACGGCGCCACAGGCTCCCTGGGCAAGCGGGAGAAGAAATGCCGCCGTCATGGGGCCGGAGGCCACGCCGCCGGAGTCGAAAGCGATGGCGGTGTAAATTTTCGGCACAAAGAAGGAAATGCCGAGTGCAAAGGCGTAGCCGGGAATCAAAAACCACATGACGGATATTCCGGTGAGCACGCGCAGCATACTGATGCCGAGGGAGACTGCAACGCCGATGGAGAGGCAGGTTCCCATGGCGCTTGCGGTGATAGCGCCGTCAGTGATCTGTTCTACCTGTTTGTTCAGCACATAGACGGCCGGCTCGGCTTTTACGATAAAGAAACCCATGACCATGGCGATGGGGATGAGAATCCACGGATTGGTGGAGGAGCCAAGCATCTGCCCAAGATAGTTTCCGGCAGGCATGAATCCTACGTTTACACCCGTCATAAAGAGGACAAGCCCTATGTATGTATAGGCAAGGCCGGATATCATTTTGGAGAGCGTTCGTTTTGACAAATGCAACACGACAGCCTGAAACAATCCGAAGAACAGGACAATCGGTAAGAGCGAGACGGCAATCTCGGCGATATAGGTGGGAAAGCCTTTTTGGAACAGCGCCCACAGAGCCACGGAATCATCCACAGAGGGAATGACGGGCGACGTATAGCTGCTCTGTGTCGGATGATATATCATACCGAGAATCAGCACGGAGATGATGGGGCCGATCGAGCACAGGGCTACCAGGCCGAAACTGTCGTTTGTCGCGTGGCGGTCGTTTCGGATGGCGGCAACGCCTACACCGAGCGCCATGATAAACGGAACCGTCATGGGACCGGTCGTCACGCCGCCGGAATCGAAGGCGACACTCAGAAAATCGCCCGGCACAAAAAGAGTCAAAATAAACACAACAAGGTAAGAGAAAATCAAGAGAGGCGGCAGCGGAATGCGAAAAAGCATACGCAGCAGGGCGATCACGAGAAACAGAGCGACGCCGCAAGCCACGGCAGCAATCAGGGTAACGTTCGGTATGGAAGGTACTTGTCCCGCAAGCACCTGCAGATCCGGCTCGGATACGGTAATGATAAAGCCAAGCAGGAACGACAGACCGATGATGACGGAGAGCTTTTTGCTCTTTGTCATACAGGTACCCACTTTTTCACCCATCGGCGTCATGGACAGTTCCGCGCCGAGCGTGAAGAACATCATGCCGACCACTAACAGGACCGCGCCGATCAGAAAGCTTAAGAGAATGCTCGGGGAAACCGGCGCGACGGAAAAACAGAGAAGAAGCACAATGGCGAGGATAGGCAGCACCGCCACCAATGCCTCATGCAGTTTATCCTTCAGCTTATCAAGAAAAATTGTTCTAATACGCAAAACGACACCTCTTTTTCCGAAATTATTAAAATATCTGTTTCTTAATATTATAATGAATCGCGCCGGTTGGCAAGGGCAAAAAGAGGAGGATTTATCGCCGTCTTGCGAATTTGCGGGGAAAATGCTATGATTGTTGGCGGAACCCCAGGCGCGAACCGGCGCTTTGACACGGAGGTAACTATGCCAAACAGAATGATCGAAACGAACCTCATAGAGGAGGATATCAGGATAGAAGGGTCCCTTCGTCCGCAGAATCTTGCTGACTATATTGGTCAAGAGAAGATAAAGGAAAATCTCAAAGTCTATATCGAGGCGGCAAAGCAGCGGGGAGACGCTTTGGATCATGTGCTTTTTTACGGCCCTCCCGGTCTTGGCAAGACGACTTTGGCCGGCATTATCGCCAACGAGATGGGAGTTCACATGAAGGTCACCAGCGGCCCGGCCATAGAGAAACCGGGCGAGATGGCGGCGATTTTGAATAACCTCCAGGAGGGGGATTTACTCTTTGTGGACGAGATTCACAGATTGAACCGCCAGGTGGAGGAGGTGCTGTATCCCGCCATGGAAGATTATGCCATTGACATCATGATCGGCAAGGGGCCTACGGCGCGCTCCATCCGTCTGGATTTGCCACATTTTACGCTGGTGGGGGCGACGACCAGGGCGGGGCTTTTGACGGCGCCGCTCAGGGATCGTTTCGGTATGCTTCACAGGCTGGAATTTTATACGGTGGACGAGCTTCGGATTATCATTACGCAGTCGGCAAAGAAACTTGGCGTGACAATCGACGGGAAGGGGGCGGATGAACTGGCCAGAAGAAGCCGGGGAACTCCAAGACTTGCCAACCGCATTTTAAAGCGGGTGCGGGATTTCGCACAAGTTAAGTACGACGGGGCAATCACGGAGGCGGTGGCAAAGACGGCTCTCGATCTGATGGATGTGGACAGGATGGGTTTAGATCATGTGGACAGGAATATTCTCACCACGATGATCGGAAAGTTTAAAGGAGGGCCTGTGGGGCTTGATACCCTGGCGGCCGCTATCGGTGAGGACGCCGGAACCATAGAGGATGTGTACGAACCATACCTGATACAGAATGGGTTTTTGAACCGCACGCCCAGGGGAAGGATGGTCACCGATCTGGCATATCGGCATTTTGGGCTTGAAATTCCTACCTAAGACGGATATAATGGATGTGATATCGCGATGTACAGTCATTGAGGGGAGCTCCTATGTCGTCAACAAAAACAGATACGGAAGTGATCATTGCAGGCAAGGTATTCACGCTTAGCGGTTATGAGAGTGAAGAATATTTGCAAAAGGTGGCCTCCTACATAAACAATAAGATATCTGAATATAACAAGATTGACAGTTTCAGAAGGCAGCCGATGGATACACAGAACGTTCTGTTACAGTTGAACATTGCGGACGATTATTTTAAGGCAAAGAAGCAAATCAACATTCTCGAAGAAGATCTGAAAAACAAAAATGATGAGGTGTACGCGTTAAAGCATGATTTGATAGCGGCACAGATGAAGTTGGAAAATACGGAAAAGAATATCAAAAGGCTCCAGGCGGAAGCAACCGAGAACGCAAAGCAGATCGTCCGTATGGAGACGGAGCTGAAAGAACGTAAAAAGTGAGAGGATGGGAGCAGGCTCAAGGGTCTGCTCCTTTTTACCTTACAGGAAATTGCGGGAGAATGCTATTTGGAGTATAAAGCATGAGAAAACAAGTGGAACTGCTCGCCCCGGCAGGCAATTATGAGGCGTTTCTTGGCGCCATTAACGCCGGCGCGGACGCCGTCTATCTGGGAGGGGACAGGTTCGGAGCACGGGCATATGCGGATAATTTTGACACACAGCAGATTTTGTGTGCGCTTCATGTCGCCCATTTTTACGGAAAAAGGATTTATCTGACAGTGAATACACTTTTGAAGGAGCCGGAGCTTGACACGGTTTGCG
Organism: uncultured Lachnospiraceae bacterium; assembly: GCA_910587095.1. Taxonomy (GTDB): domain Bacteria; phylum Bacillota; class Clostridia; order Lachnospirales; family Lachnospiraceae; genus UBA3282. The sequence continues at coordinate 72,651 of CAJUMJ010000030.1, read as the reverse complement.
ACTATCTGTCGCCCTTTGCCGAGGCCGGGCTGGACGGGGTGATTGTGCAGGATTTCGGCGTCCTTTCCCGCATAAGGGATCGGTTTCCGGAGCTGCCCCTGCACGCCAGCACGCAGATGGCGGTGACGGGCAGGAGGGCAGCGGCTTTGTTAAAGCAGGCCGGCATAAGCCGTATTGTCCCGGCCAGGGAGCTTTCTCTGGAGGAGACGAAAGAGATCAAAGACACGGGGATGGATGTGGAGTGCTTCATCCATGGAGCCATGTGTTACTGCTATTCGGGGCAATGCCTGTTCAGCAGTATCCTGGGCGGCAGAAGCGGCAACAGAGGGCGCTGCGCCCAGCCATGCCGGCTTCCCTATCAGGTGTTTGACGGTAAAAAACAGCTTTTGGGGAATGCCTATCCCCTGAGTCTGAAAGATATGTGCACGGTGGAATATTTGCCGGCGCTGCTTGAGGCGGGTATTGATTCCTTTAAGATCGAAGGACGGATGAAACGCCCGGAATACGCGGCCGGCGTCACGGCCGTTTATCGGAAATATATTGATCTCTACTACAAGGAGGGCGCTTCCGGATTTCGTGTTGACGTTGCCGACATGGAAAAGCTGCGCAGTCTCTACATCCGCAGCGAAATCCAGACAGGCTATTATACGCGGCACAACGGAAAAGAGATGGTAAGCCTTAAAAATCCCGGCTACAGCGGCAGCGACGAAAGTATTCTCTCGCAGATACGGGAGAGATATGTCAGAGAGCCGGATCAGATGCCGGTTCGGATGCAGGCCAGGGTAAAGACTGGAGAGCCTTTGCGTCTGCGCCTTATGGCGGCAAGCGAAAAAGAGACGTACCCCGTCATAGAGACGCAGGGGGCGGAAGTGCAGACAGCCCAAAAGGCGCCCCTTACAGAGGAGGACGTCAGAAAACGCCTCTGTAAGACCGGAGGCAGTCTTTTGCGCGTGGAAGAATGCACGGTGGTCATGGAGGGAGAGGGATTTGTCCCTGTACGGGCGCTCAACGAACTTCGCCGGCAGGCGGTGGAAGCTTTTGAGAAAGCTGTGATCGAAAGCCGCGGGACAAGAATTTGGAAGAAAAAGACGGCAGAGGGGGTTGAGAAAGCCTCTGAGAATAGAAAGAGAATCGACCGACTAAGTCAGTCTGCAAATATTGACTGTCTCGTCACGACCTTGGAACAACTACAGGCGGTATACGGGTGGGGCGGCTGCCGGCGCATCTATATAGAGAGCGATCTTTTCCTGACAGAATATGAGAAAGTGCTGTGCGTTTTAAAAACGACGGCTGCCGATGATCGGCCGGAATACTATCTGGCTCTGCCTTACATTCTGCGGACAAGGGACGATGCCTACCTGGGAGAGCTGGAGCGTGTCCTCGAAAAGACGCAAATTCCTTTTGGGGGATTTCTCGTGCGCAATCTGGAGGGAGCGGCTTACGGCATCCTGGCAGAGCAAAAGCGAAGATCCGCGTTTTTGAAATACAGTCTTGTGCCGGACGCGGGACTTTACTGTTTTAATGGGGAAGCCGCCCGCTTTTTGGCGGTTTTTGCGAAGGAGGTTACACTGCCATTCGAGCTGAACGCGAAGGAGGCGGCAAATCTCGTCCGGGCGGTAAGGGGAGAAGGCATGGGGACAAACCTCATTGTCTACGGCCGGATTCCCATGATGATAACCGCAAACTGCCTGCAAAAAACGGCGGATTCGTGCAAGGCCGGGGAGGGAGAGCGACGTCGGATTTTTTTAAAGGATCGCACGGGCGCGTCGTTTCCAGTGGCGGTCAACTGTAAACATTGCTATAATGTCATATATAATTCCGTGCCATACTCTCTGCACGGGGCCGGGACGGAAAGGGAACGGATTGATGCGGACGCTCTGCGCTATGATTTTGTGACGGAGAGCGGGCCGCAGTGCAGACAGATTTTGGAAGGAAATTTCCCCTTTGCGCAGTACACGGCCGGACACTCTAAAAGGGGTGTCCAATAAAAATAATAAGGATTATAGGTTGTATGGAGCTGTATATCACGGAGCTTTCTAAATATTTAATTACCTTGTTTATCGCCTGTTATACGCTGGAATGTTTTCTGATTTTCCGGTTTCAGGAGGAGGAGCAGAGAAGGGCCGGTTATATCCGCCAGAATGTGTGGATGTTTCTTGTGCATTTTTCCTGTTTCCTCGTCATCTGCTTTGAGACGGGAAAGATTGAGTATCTTCTTTTTTATGTGTTGCAGCAGATTCTCCTGTTTTCGACATCGATGCTTTTTCGTATGATTTATCCGAAAGGGAATTTGCTGATCATCAACAATATGTGTATGCTCTTAAGTATTGGATTCGTGATACTCACAAGACTTTCCTACGAGCGTGCGCTCAAGCAGTTTTTCATTGTGACGGCGTCGATCATAATCGGCATGGCGATCCCTTTTTTCATCCGCAATCTGAAATTTTTAAAGAGCCTGACCTGGGTTTACGCGGGAGTGGGTATCGCAGCCCTGGGCGTTGTGTTGATTTTGGGTTCCGTCACTTACGGATCAAAAATTTCCTACTCGGTAGCGGGTATAACCTTCCAGCCGTCGGAGTTTGTGAAAATCCTGTTTGTATTTTTTGTGGCCAGCGCCTTCAGTGAATGCTGGGATTTTCTGCGGGTGGCGGTGACGGCAGTGCTGGCCGGCGCCCATGTGCTTATTCTCGTGGCTTCCAGGGATTTGGGCAGCGCGCTGATTTTTTTTGTGGTCTATGTGTTTATGGTATTTATCGCGACAGGCAGATGGATTTACCTGTTTCTTGGCGCTGCAGGCGGAGCGGCGGCCGCAGCTTTCGCATACCGGATGTTTGCTCACGTGCAGGTGCGTGTGCAGGCATGGCGCGATCCGTTCAGTTGTATCGACGACGCCGGCTTTCAGATTACCCAGTCCCTTTTCGGGATCAGCAGCGGGGGATGGTTTGGGCTCGGCCTTTTTCGGGGAAATCCAACCTCGATTCCTCTGGTGGAGGCTGACTTTGTGTTTTCGGCTGTGGCGGAAGAGTTAGGCATTCTCTTTTCCATGTGTATGATACTGATCTGCATCAGCAGCTTTATCATGTGTATGAACATTGCGCTAAAGCTTCAGGACCGGTTTTACAGACTGATCGCTTTCGGCCTTGGAGTGACATACATCTTTCAGGTTTTTTTGACGATCGGCGGTGGAACCAAATTCATTCCCATGACAGGTGTAACGCTTCCCTTTATCAGCTATGGCGGAAGTTCGGTATTGACTACGCTGGTCATGTTTTTTATCGTAGAGGGGTTGTACATTATCAGACGGGACGAAGGAGACAGACGTGCCAGAAATAAAAAGCAAAAAAGCAGAAAAAAGAGAGAGCGGAGAGAAGAAGCCGAGCCGCAAGGCGGGGAAGAGGAAGAAGCGTAACAGGCAAATTCTTACGGTGACCTGGTTCTTTGTAGGGCTGTTCTTCGCGATGATGGGTTATACCTGCCACTATGCGGTAACACACAGACAGTCGCTCATGAACAACAGCTATAACAGCAGGCAGGAGATACTGGTTGCCAGGAACAGCCGGGGAACCATCTATGCCGCAGGCGGGCAGGTGCTTGCCGAGACGGAGACGGACGAGGAGGGGGAGGAGACAAGGGTATATCCTTATGCCAACATGTTTTCCCATGCGGTGGGCTATGCAAGTCACGGCCGGTTCGGCATCGAAGCGCAGGCAAACTATTATCTGATCAATTCGAACACGAGGCTTTCCGAAAAGGTTGCAAACGATGTGGCAGGCGAGAAGTATCCGGGAGACAGTGTGATTACGACGCTGGATGTGGACTTGCAAAAGATCGCCTATGATTCTCTCGGGATGTACAAGGGGGCGGTCATTGTATCGGAGCCGGAGACGGGCCGCATTCTGGCCATGGTGTCGAAACCGGATTTTGATCCCAACGAGATTGAGACGCTGTGGGATGATTTCATCAAGGATACGGAGAGCGGCGTCTTGCTAAACCGGGTCACCCAGGGCTTGTATCCGCCAGGCTCCACATTCAAAATTGTGACGGCCCTGGAATATGTCAGAGAGAATCCTGACTCGTACAGTCAATTTTCGTTCCAGTGTAGCGGCGGATTCAGCCACGGTGAAGAACGGATTAACTGCTATCACGGCACGGTGCACGGGGGAGAGAACTTCAAAAAAGCTTTTGCTAAATCGTGCAATTCCGCCTTCGCGAGTATCGGCCTTTCGCTGGACAAGTCGAAATTCGGGAATACGCTCAACGATCTTTTGCTAAATCAGGAATTGAAGGTGGATTTTGCTTACAATCAAAGCAGACTCGTTATAGACAAGGAGACGACGGACGCGGATGTGATGCAGGCGGCTATCGGGCAGGGAACGACTCAGATGACGCCTTTGCAGTTAAATATGATAACAAGCGCTATCGCAAACGACGGGGTGCTGATGAAGCCTTATCTGATCGAGAAGGTGGAGACAAGTGACAGAACTGTTGTGAAACAATTTTCTCCCGGTTCCTACAAGAGACTGATGAGCGAGGAGGAAGCGCGGGTTATGACAGAGCTGATGGAGGAAGTGATAAAGAGCGGTACGGGGACAAAACTTGCCGGGGCGTCCTACACGGCGGCGGGAAAGACCGGCTCCGCGGAGTACAATAAAGTCAAGACGGATTCCCATGCCTGGTTTACAGGATTTGCTCCGGCAGAGGATCCCCAGGTCTGCGTGACGATCATCATCGAGGGGGCGGGCAGCGGCGGCGATTACGCCGTGCCAATCGCAAAGCGGATTCTGGACGCCTGTTTTTCACAGTAGCGCGGAAGAATGCCCGAAATGAGGCATTCTCCGCACGGATTCTAGAAAATGGATACGATAGTAAGATCGGGATTGGAAGAGAGGTCGAGATAGCTTCCGTCTTCACGCTTTAGGAGGGGCCTTGACAGATTGTCTTTATTGATAGTGAAAACCGTCGCTTTCTCGTCATTGCTCAACCGCACCATAAAGCCAAGCTGTGTGGCGGCGATGTGGTAGAGGATCGGCTGCAATATGTCTTTTTCGTATTTTTCATATCCTTCCCTCTCGAAGTTTTCGATGATTTGGAAAGGGTGGAGCGCTTGTCTGTAGGTGCGGATTGAGGTCATGGCTTCATAGGCGTCTATGACGGCGATATATTTGGCAAAAATGTTTATTTTGTCGCCGCGGAGCCTGGAAGGGTATCCCGAACCGTCGCACCGCTCATGGTGCTGCAAGGTTGCTTTTATGACGTATTCTTCTATTCGCTCCTGATCCTTCAAAAGCTCGTAGCCAAGCATGGTGTGGGTTTTTAGCCTTGTATATTCCAGATCAGTCAGCTTTTCGGACTTCCAGAGGAGTTCCTGGGGAAGCCGGAGCTTTCCGATGTCATAAAAGAAGCCGCACTGGATAAGCCGCACGATATCCTCGTTTGAGAGATTCCACCATGTGCCGAACACACCGGCAAGAAGCGCGGAATTAAGACAATGGGCGTGCGTCATGGTGTCCTCCCGCGGGAGCATATTATACAAAAAGTCAAGAAGCGCCTCACCGTTTCCGGCGCAGGCGGTGAGTTTCAAGTGGATATCCATTAGCTGGCGGGTACCTTTCCAGACGCCGGTTTCGACAAAGGTGTTCATGAGTTTTGCGTAGATCGGCATACAGTTGTTGTAGGTGAGCTGGAAAGCCTGAAATTCTTTGCTCAGTCGTACCTTTTCAAAATGCGTGGTTGCAAAATCGATATCCTCTTTGATGGTGACGCAGATAATAGAGTGATGTTCCAGCTTTTTGAGTACTTTCTCGTCGATTACCGTGTCCTTGGGGAAGAGCAGTTCATTTCGATAATTATAGACATCCTCGCCGATTATCATGCCTTTTTCCAGCGTCATGCGGGCTACATCCTTCATGAAAACCTCCGTTTCCGGGTATCGTGCAAAAAGCGACACGCTTCCCTGTCTGTTTTGTTAAACTCTATGTAAAAAAATATATAAATATAGTATAAAACTTCTGATTGAGAAGTCAATTGTTTATTCGCGGATCACATGGAAAACGGTGCAGATTGCAGTTTTTGGCGGAGTCTGTGATATGGTGTGATATGGAAACGAAGAAGGAGGGAAGAGTAAAATGAATATTTGCGATACGTGCAGCAATTATCAATATGACGAGGATTATGAATACTATGTGTGCATGGTGGATCTGGACGAGGACGAGATGAGCCGCTTTTTGAATGGCGAAAACTTTGCGTGCGCGTTTTACCAGGAGGATGATGAATATCGGATTGTTAGAAAGCAGATGTAGCGGGAAATTTTTCTGTTTAATTCGCGGAAGATGTGGTAAAATATGTTAAATGTTTGTTGAAATGACTGGTCGGCGGGAAAGAATGTATGAAATTTTATAAAAATCTCTATATCGGGGATACTGTAAAAAAGCCCAAAAAGGCCATAAAGAAGCTGAAAAAGCACAAAAAGCAACCGTGGATATATGTGATCGCTTTCGATGTGGAGACGAACGGACTTTCGATTTATCCAAGCCTGATGCTCGAGCAGTGGTATTACAGGGAAAATCCGCCTGCCTGTATCGTCGGACTTGCAAACGGCAGGGAGGAAGCTTTTGAGGTGATTGAGAGGATTGCCGGGGAAGCTTTTGCCGATGCCGGAGAAGTGTCGCTGGTGGCCTATTTGTCAGGAAAAGACCCGGAAAGTTTTCGCGGGCTTTAAAAATCACAGTAACGTTTGGAGAGAAGATGCTACATATTGTGTTGCTCATTTTGAAAATAATAGGGATTATCCTTCTCTGTATCCTGGGAATACTACTTTTGGGAATCTTCTGTGTGCTTTTTGTGCCTGTCCGTTACCGGATTGAGGCGGTAAGACAGGAGAGCGAGGGCAGTCCGCCTGTCGAAGTGCGGGTGAAGGTGACCTGGCTGCTGCACTTTATCAATCTGCTTGTCCGGTTTGACGGCGCTCTTTTTTTTAGGGCGCGGATAGCGGTTATTACGGTTTTTAAACTGCCAAAAAAGGAAAAGCGGGGCAAGACGAAAAGGGTTGATACGTCCTCGGAGACAGCAGAAGAGGAACCTATAGTAGAAGGGGAACCTTTGGTAACTGAAAGAAAAGAAAAGGGATCGGAAAGCGGCGACGACAAAAAAAGCGCGGCGGACAAAGAAGAGCCGCAGGAGGATACGAAGGCGGCCGATGAAGAAGACAGTGCGGAAACGGGGTGTACGGATAAGCCTTCCCTTTTAGACAAGTTGCGGGCGATCTGGAAAATCATCTGCGGTATTTTCCAAAAAATTAAGAGTTTCTTCGAAAATATACAGTACACAATCAGAAAGTTCTGTGATAAAATAGGTTCGATATCGGGCAAAATTGCTTATTATCGGGATATTTTGGAAGGAGAGCCCTTTAAGCGCGCGTTTTCTCTGTGCAAAGGAGAGCTTCTCACCATCGGAAAAAGCCTTAAGCCGGATAAATTCGAAGCAAAGTTGATTGTCGGGCTTAACGACCCCGCAGCCACAGGCGAAGTGCTGGCGGTATGCGGTATGCTGTATCCGCTTTTTGGCGGTCATGTGGAGGTTGCCGGGGACTTTGAGAATAAAAGGCTGGAAGGCCGCGTATTTATCAAGGGAAAGCTGCGTTTCTTCACCTTCCTGCGTGCGGCGTTAAAAATCTATTTCAATAGAGACATAAAAAAACTGATCAAACTATTTAAAGAAGGAGGCAGTGTAAATGGCTGAGAACAATTTTAGCGGTGTGATCGAATCCCTGATGAGGGGAATGAACGCCGTGATCGGAACCAAGACGGTGGTGGGGGATGCCACCCAGGTTGGGGATACCATCATCCTGCCTTTGGTGGATGTGAGTTTCGGCGTGGGCGCCGGGGCAAGCGCCGGAGACAAGATGAACAGCGGCGGCGGAGGGTTTAGCGCGAAGATGACGCCAAGCGCCGTGCTGGTAATCAAAAACGGTTCCACAAAGCTTGTCAACATTAAAAATCAGGATGCGGTGACGAAGGTGCTCGACCTGATCCCGGATATTGTTGAGAAATTTACCTCCCCCAAGGAAGAAATGCTTGAGGATGAAGCCGCTGTGGACATTGCCTTTCCGGAAGAAAACCAGTAGTTCGGAAGCACGTTTGCGGATTTTTGGCATATAGTATCATGAGAGCATAAGCAGAGGTATTCTATGAAAAAAATGATCGGATTTGTGGCGATCTGTGTCGCAATCGGCATGTTGATCATGCTTTTTCTGGTGAACCGTTTTTTGGGGCTTTTGCTGATCGTGCTGCTTTTGCTGATAGGATACAGTTTTTTCTGTTGTTAGAAGAATAAAAGGAGTACTATGGAAAACATTGAAGAAATACTTTCTGACAGGTCCGTGACGGAGGAGTCTTTGCTGGAGCTGAAATCATGGTTGTTCCGGGAGAATATCAGGCTCGTGACGGCGGCGGCGGAGCTTCAGGAAAAGCAGGAAAAATTTGAGCAGGAGAAAATCCAGTTCAAGGAGGAAATGAAGAGCTTAAATCACAGGATGGACGTGCAGCGAAGCCAGATCAGAAAGAGCAATGAGCTTGTCGAGGAACGGCTCGAAATCATAAAAGACGGTTTCAGGAAATTGGATATGGATCGCCGGAAGCTGGATAAGGAATGGGCCAGGCTCGCGGCCCAAAAGGAGCTGAGGCAGGAGCAGATCTATTATGATTATGGCGCTCACCCGGAAATCAGCATCTTTTTTCACGGTGTGAGCAATCCGATGACACTCAAAAAACGATATAAGGATCTGACGAAGATTTTCCACCCGGACAATGTGGCGGGGGATACGGAGATGATCCAGAAAATTAATATAGAGTACGAGCACTTGAAGAGAGAGTATGAAAAATACATGCAGGCTTGATATTTTGGTCTGCATGTATTTTGTGGATTGGGTTTGTGAACATATGTATTGCATGAAAAGAGGGCTGACTAATCAAGTCAACCCTGTTTTAGTGCTTTTTCATAAACGGATTTATTACGCGCGCTCCACCTTGCCGGATCTAAGGCAGCGTGTACACACATGAAGCTTTTTGCTAGCGCCATTCACCATGCATTTTACATTCTGAATATTGGAATTCCAGATCCTGTTCGATCTTCTATGAGAATGGCTGACATTGTTGCCGAAATGAGCGCCTTTACCACAAATATCACATTTAGCCATCTTTGCACCTCCTAACGATACAGTCGTTTCTTTTTTCGCTTAAGCAACATTTGTATAATAGCAGAAAGTGGAAGAGATTGCAAGTATAAATTATAGTTTTTTTTCGGTTTCTTTTTTATGGATATCGGGTTATAATGTTATAATATAGGCGTTTGGAAAGAAAAATAATTTAGGAGGTAGTCTATGAAAGTCTCTTCAATGGATACCCATATGGGAAATATTTCGATTGACCAGGAAGTGATTGCACAGTTTGCGGGAAATGCGGCGATGGAGTGCTTTGGCGTGGTTGGCATGGCGAGTATGAGCGTCAGGGACGGACTTGTGAAACTTCTCAAAAAAGACAGTATGACGCGCGGCATCCAGGTGTATTTAAACAACAATAAGCTCACCATCAATTTTCATATTATCGTGTCCTATGGCGTGAGTATTCTGGCCGTATCGGACAATCTGATTGACAGCGTGAAATATAAGGTTGAGGAATTTGCGGGGATAGAAGTGGAAAAGATAAACATCTTCGTGGAAGGTGTGAAAGTGATTGACTAAAGGTCTATGCACAACGACTGCAAGGTTTAGACTTTTACAGTAAGGGAGGATCGAAACGGTGGATTCAAAGACGATAGATGCCGGATTGATGGCCAGAATGTTTCTGGCCGGAGCGAAAAATCTGGAGAGCAAAAAGGAATGGATCAATGAGCTGAATGTTTTTCCCGTACCGGACGGCGATACGGGCACAAATATGACAATGACCATCATGGCGGCTGCCAGGGAGGTATCTGCCCTCTATGACATGGGGGATATCGATATGGCGTCCTTGTGCAAAGCGATCTCATCAGGGTCATTGAGGGGAGCCAGGGGAAATTCGGGCGTTATCCTGTCGCAGCTTTTCAGAGGGTTTACAAAGGGTGTGAAGGAGTGCACGGATATTACGGTTCCTGTGCTTGCGAGCGCTTTTGAGAAGGCGGTTGAAACGGCTTACAAGGCGGTCATGAAGCCCAAGGAAGGCACGATTTTGACCGTGGCGAAGGAAGGGGCCATAAAGGCCCGGGAGCTTGCGGATGCGGGTACGGAAGATATGACTGAGTTTTTGGGCCAGGTGATTGCGCGGGCCGACGAGGCGCTCTTGCAGACGCCGGAGCTCTTACCGGTTTTAAAGCAGGCAGGCGTTGTTGACTCCGGTGGTCAAGGGTTGATGCAGGTACTCAAAGGCGCCTATGACGCTTACCTTGGAAAGGAAATCGACCTGACCTTTGACAGGGAAAGCCGGACGGTTTCGGGAAAACCGAATTTCGAGGCACAGGCCAGCGCGGATATTAAGTTCGGTTACTGCACCGAGTTTATCATCATGTTAAACAAGGTTTTTAATATAAAGACGGAGCTTGATTTCAAGGCTTATCTGGAATCGATCGGCGATTCCATCGTGGTTGTGGCGGACGAGGACGTGGTAAAGGTTCACGTACATACCAATGATCCTGGTCTGGCTATCCAGAAGGCATTGAAGTACGGCGCGCTTTCTAACATGAAGATTGACAATATGCGTCTGGAACATCAGGAAAAGCTTTTCAAGATGTCCAGGCAGGAAGAAAAACCGGCCAAGGAGGAGGTCTTACCCGGGCCGAAGAAAGATGTGGGCTTTATTGCCGTTTCCGCGGGAGACGGGATTGCGGAAATATTTAAGGGGTTGGGCGTCGATTATATTATTGAGGGCGGCCAGACGATGAACCCAAGCACGGAAGATATGCTAAATGCCATCGACAAGGTAAACGCGGACAACATCTTTATTCTTCCGAACAACAAAAATATTATTTTGGCGGCCAACCAGGCGAGGTCCCTCGTAAAGGACAAAAAGATCATCGTGATTCCGACAAAAACCGTGCCGCAGGGTATCACGGCGGTGATCAACTATGTACCGGATCTGTCCGTAGGGGAGAACGAGGAGACGATGCTTATAGAAACGCAGGCGGTGTCAACCGGACAGGTAACTTATGCGGTGCGCGATACGGTCATCGACGGCCAGGAGATCAGGCAGGGCGATTTCATGGGACTTGGGGATCACGGAATTTTGTCGGTCGGATCGGCGATTTCCAAAGTGGCGTTTGAAATGGTGGAAGCCATGATGAGCGAGGGGAAAGAGCTGATCAGCGTCTATTACGGTGAGGAGATTTCGCAGGAGGACGCGGAGAAATTAAAAGAGCGGATTGCGGAGAGATTCCCGGAATGCGATATCGAACTGCAATATGGCGGTCAGCCGATTTATTACTATATCATTTCGGCGGAGTAGACGGGCGGATATGGATATAAGGACTTTAAAGGGCGTCGGTGAAAAAACCGCCGCCCTCTTTGAAAAACTGCATATTTCTACCGCGGAGGAGCTTGTTTTTTATTACCCGAGAGATTACGAGCAGTTTGAGGAGCCTGTCTCTTTAAGCGAGGCAGGGGATGGAGAAATGGCGGCGGTGGCCGGCCGGATTGCCGGCAATGTGGCAACAAGGCACGTGAGGGGCCTGTCTGTCACCACCTTCCAGATATCCTGTGAAGGCGGCATGCTGCATCTGACATATTTCAACATGCCTTATCTGAAAAACAGCTTAAAGCGCGATCAGACTTATATTTTCAGGGGATGTCTGCAAAAGAGAAAGGATCGGTATGTGATGGAGCAGGCCGGTATTTACAAGCCGGAAGAATACGGAAAGCTGACGGACTGTATGCAGCCGCGTTATTCCACCACAAAAGGTCTTACCAACAACGCCATCACGAAAGCGGTAAAACAGGCTGTCAGTCTTGTGGATCTGTCCGGTGATCCTCTGCCCGCGTTTATTCGCCGGGATATGGGATTCCCCGGCTATAGGGAGGCGGTGGAACAGATGCACTTTCCCACAAGGAGAGAGCTTCTTATAGAAGCCCGCAAAAGGCTTGTGTTTGACGAGTTCTTTCAGTTTATTTTGACGCTTCGCAGGATGCGGGAAGAGAACGAGAGGACGAAATGCGAGTACCCCATGATTGAGATGGCTCAGACAAAACGGTTGATTGAGGCGCTTCCATATCGGCTGACAGGCGCGCAGGCCCGGGTATGGGAAGAAATCAAGGGAGATTTGACCGGCGAGTATGCCATGAACCGGCTGATCCAGGGAGACGTCGGCTCAGGAAAGACCATACTTGCCTTTCTTGCGCTTGTCATGTGCGCGGCAAACGGCTGTCAGGGGGCCATGATGGCCCCCACAGAGGTTCTGGCAAGACAACACTATGAGAGTCTGCTGAATTTGAAAAAAAAGTATGGATTGCAGATAAATCCGGTTTTACTGACCGGGTCAGTCAAGTCCAGAGACAGGCGGGACATTTATGCGCAGATCGAGAGCGGGGAGGCGGACGTGATCCTCGGCACCCATGCGCTGATTCAGGAAAAGGTTGCCTATAAAAAGCTGGCTCTCGTGATCACGGACGAACAGCACAGATTCGGGGTCAGGCAACGGGAGAGTCTGGCTAAGAAGGGAGAGGCGGTTCCCGAGAGAAACAAAACGGTGCATGTGCTTGTCATGAGCGCCACGCCTATTCCCAGAACTTTGGCGATTATACTGTATGGGGATCTGCACATATCTGTGCTGGATGAACTGCCGGCCGACAGGCTTCCGGTCAAAAACTGTGTGGTGAACACCTCTTACCGCAATACCGCCTACAAGTTTATCGAGAAAGAAGTGAGCCAGGGGAGGCAGGTCTATGTCATCTGCCCGATGGTGGAGGAGGGAGAAACCCAGGAACTTGAAGATGTCGCCTCCTACACAAAAAAGTTAAAGAGCGTGCTTTCTGAGACAGTAAGGGTTGCGTCTCTCCACGGCCGAATGCGTCCCGACGAGAAAAACCGTATCATGGAGGCTTTTGAGGCGCATAATATCGATGTGCTCGTATCCACCACAGTGATTGAGGTGGGGATCAATGTGCCGAACGCCACGGTGATGATGGTGGAAAACGCCGAGCGCTTCGGATTGGCACAGCTTCATCAGCTACGTGGTCGGGTTGGCCGGGGAGACAAGCAATCCTACTGTATTTTTATCAGCAAGTCCAAGCGCCCGGAAACCCTGGAGCGGTTAAAAATTTTAAACGAATCGAACGACGGCTTTTATATTGCCGGCAAGGATCTGGCTCTGCGCGGGCCGGGGGATCTTTTCGGGATCAGACAGAGCGGGGATTTACAGTTTATGCTGGGTGATATCTATCGGGATGCGGCGGTCTTACAAAGCGCAAGCGACTGGGCCCAAAAGGTACTCGCAAAGGATAGGGATCTTTCGGGAGAAGAATTTGAAACCTTAAGAAAAATCCTGGATTTGCGAAATGCAAAGGATGTTGACTTTAGGAGTATCTGACGGTAAACTCGTAAGGGAGAACAAAAACGGATTTAAATTTTGAAAATGAGGATGACTATGACAAAAAAAATCGCGGTCGTGACAGACAGTAACAGCGGCATTACGCAAAGTCAGGCAAAGGAGTGCGGTCTGTATGTGCTTCCCATGCCTTTTATGATTAATGAGGAACCTTTCTATGAAGACATCACCCTGACTCAGGAGCAGTTTTACCGGAGACTTTCCGAGAACGCGGATGTGATCACAAGCCAGCCAAGCCCTGAGGATGTGATGAAGCTGTGGGACGAGCTGCTTGCTTCCTATGACGAGATCGTACACATTCCCATGTCCAGCGGCCTTAGCGGCTCCTGCCAGAGTGCGCTGATGCTTGCACAGGACTATGACGGAAGGGTGCAGGTGGTCAACAACCAGCGGATCTCCGTGACACAGAGGCAGTCGGCCCTTGACGCCCTGATGCTGATAGAAAAAGGCTTTGATGCGGCCCGGGTAAAGCAGGCTTTGGAGGAGGATAAGTTCAACTCAAGCATCTATATTATGCTGGATACCTTGTACTATCTGAAAAAGGGAGGCAGGATCACCCCTGCGGCTGCGGCGCTTGGGACAATCCTGCGTCTGAAACCTGTTTTGCAGATTCAGGGCGAAAAGCTGGATGCGTTCGCCAAGGCGAGAACCGTATCGCAGGGAAAGAGCATTATGATAAACGCCATCAGAAACGATATGGAGAAGCGTTTCGACGGCGCTTTGGCTGATAATATCTGGTTGCAGATCGCCTACACACATGACAGGGAGGCGGCCGAGCAGTTAAAGACGGAGGTTCTAAACGCGTTCCCGGGCTTTGACGTGCATATGGATCCCCTTTCTCTGAGTATCGCCTGCCATATTGGGCCGGGTGCTTTGGCGGTGGCCTGCTGCAAGCGGTTGAACGCGTAGCGTTCAATCCGTAAAATACTTCGCATTCCCCGCGCGCCGGAAGTTTTGCGCTGTGTAATGTGTACGCAGGTGAGTGGGAAATATTATGCGGTCGCATATATCCTGTATTCTGATTTATATAAAAGACAAAGAGGAAAAGAGATTGGCAAAAGAAAACAGAGAGGAATTGGAGCGTCAAAAGGAATATATAGAAAAATGCCGGATTTATGTGTCGGCTTTTCAGGTGGAGCATGGGCGGACGCCAAAGGCCTGTGTGGTCACTTTCGGCTGTCAAATGAACGTCGTACACGGGATATAGAGAGCGCCGCCCGGCAGCAGGCGCCAGAACGCAAGAAAGCCTTGTGTTTTGGCGCTTTTTCTATGCCTAAAAATATTTTGAAATATTGCGTAATATGTATTGACATATTGCGCAATATGTGATATATTATAATCACAGAAAGGAAGTAAACCAAACACAAATAAAACGGAAGGCGGGAAAAGAAATGAAGTTAAAATATTTAGGCTACAGAGAAAGAAAGGTAGAAACAAGGGAACTTACGATTGCAGAATTAAAATTATCAATCATTGAAGCGTATGTAAATAAAGGTGTCAAAGAAGTACAGCTAATAGACATTACAAGCGGGGAAACAATATCTTTCAATTCAATAGAAGACGTAGTTAGAAATGAATGGAGCGGAAACTGCAAAATAGAACTCATAAATTTACCGCACACATACGGAACGGAAAAAGAAAGCAAAGCAATAATAATCTTTCAGTTAGCAGAAGAAGAAAGCGACAAAGTAATAGCATAAAAGGAAAGGCCGGGGATCCTTCCCCGGCGGAAAGGAATTTAACCATGATGAATACAAAGACAATATGGGAAGCAATCACAAACTTTTTGAACACGGATCCACGGGCGAAGGAAATCACCGAAGCGGCAGCGGCGGCAGCAGTAGAAAAGGGCCTGACGCCGGAAGAATGGCAGGCATGGAAGGAAAGCTTCTTCGCGACGATATTCTTCAAAATGGCTTTAGACCATGAAGACGTAAGGGAAGCCGTAACCAATGAGATCGGCCCGAAGATATACGAAGAATTGCGGCAGGCATAAGCGGCCGCAATTTATGAGAAAAATTCTTTGAAAATATTGCGTAATATGTATTGACATATTGCGCAATATAGAGTATAATATAATTACAGTAAAGGAAAAGATAAAACACAATGAAAGGCGGTTTAATTATGAAGACATACACAATTTATTATGTAGAAAAGAGAAACAGAGCGGAACTTTTAAAGAAAATGGAAGTTGAAGCAAAAACGGCAGCGGAAGCAAAGAAAATATGTAAAGAAAGATTTTATGAAAAGACAAAGAAAAACGCTTTCAGGCCGCAAACGTCCGTAAAGGCGCATATGTGGAACAAAGACGACACGGAAAGGATTGCAAAGATTGAAGCGGAAATCGAAAAAGACGGATATAGTATCATTGGACATTATTAAACCGAAGCCGGGCGGAACGGGGAACCGTCCGGCGGAAGCACTAAAGCAGCCACGAACGGCCCGCGGGCGTTCGTGAAAGTCCGAAGCCTTTATAAATGCTGACGGGTGCGACGGTAGGGCGTTGTAATGTTGTCTGACAAGTTTCGGCCGGGTTTAATGCGAACAGGGCGGCGCGGGAAGGTTACACCCGTTTCTATACCACGTCAAAAAATAAAGAACTACCATTGAAAACCGGGGATCTTACAACGCCCGAAAGTTGCTTTAAAAAAATAATATGGAAGGTGGGAAGCATGGAAGAAATATTCATAATCGCGGGATTAGTTATTGTTTTCTTTATCACGTCTATAATAATGTGTTGGATCAGGACGTGGAAAAGGATAGACAGAATACGAAGCGAATTAAAGAAGGATCTTGAAAAATGGTAAAGGAAGGCGGGGAAGCATGACAGAAAAGAAATTCGATCAATTTAGCTATCAGAATAACTTCATCAAAGAAAAGTATGATCGCGTTAATCTGACAGTACCGAAGGGAAAGAAAGAAAAGATCAAAGCGGCAGCAGCGGCCGAAGGGAAAAGCGTCAATGACTACATAAACGCAGCGATCGACGCCCGCATGTCTGGAAGCATGGAAGCGGCGCCAGTTCAGCCGGAAGCGCCTGCAGAACCAAAGCCGAAGAAAGTCGCCCGGCAGCAGGCGGAGCCGAAGACCGGGGAAGTCGGTTTTATTGTGGTTGACAATGAAAAGAAAAATTATTATGTCGGCGGAAATTATAAGCAGGACGGGAAGAAATACCCAGTTGTATCTTCTGACAGACACGACGCGAAGATCTTCACGAAGAAATTTAACGCGCAGCGGGCGATCGAGCAAGTGCGGGCCTATTGCGATATGTTTAATTTTGAAGTCGAAAAAATCACGCTTTAAATATTGCGCAATATAAGGGGGACACATGATAGAATATATCACAATATGCGTTTTGTGTTGGACGGGAGCCGGGACAATATTTTATTTTATGGTGAAGGCGGAAGAATTTATTATGAAAAGACTGACGGGCGAAGGCGCTATCGAATCAGCATACAGAATTTTAAAAGGAATACTGAAAAGAAAATAAATGCAGGAAGCGGACGCCCGGCAGCAGGACGCCCGCTTGTTTTATGCTGATTTATAGATAAACTTCGCATGAAGGCCGCTTTTGAAGTGTATTTCGGTGACGTGGGCTTCACTGACAACAATATGATCTATAATCAAATTCAGGAAATCTTTCAAAACTTGATCGTCAACGGCTGCCGCGAATTCGTTATACTGAATATGTTCGCCGGATTGTATAGAGTAGGACAGCAGGAAGGAAGAAGCGGAACTGACGAAGTTTAATTCTTCCACACGTCCGAAGCTTGCTTCTTCGGCGTCGCGGATCTCATTATTTAGCCGGGTTAGTTGTTCGGTCAATTCTGCCCGCGTCGAAAGATATTCTTTTTCATTCATGGCGCTATCATCAAAAAGAAAAAGCTTTTTCAGGCGTTCAAGCGCCCGGCCTATCTTGGCAGCTTCGGCCCGTTTCGCTTCAATGCTGCCCGGATCCGGCGCCGTCTGGCGTGACAATGGTTCCGGCAGATAAAGCCCGTCTTTTGACCGTGTACGGCCTTGCAGGGCGTCGAAAATCTCACGAAGGGAACTTTCTTCAATATAGGCAATCGGGGCGAATTCAGGCCCGGAAAGAAGCAGGCTTTCCAATTCTTCGGGCGTCTTTATGCCCTGACGTTTCTTTGTGGCCGCGACGATATGCGAAATAAAATTGAAGACCACGGGGCCGATCTTTACTTCTGACGCGCCCGGCGCGGTGCAGGATCTTTTCGTAACACGTCCAGAGCAGCGATAAAGGGACGGACGAAAGCCGTTTGCACGTGGGCGATCCGGCTTCATGGATTGAAAATAATATCCGCAGGCCCCGCAGACGATAAGCCCGGCGAATGGGTGTATATGCTTTTGATTATGGGCCGCGCCCGCGTTTCGCAGCCGTTCGGCGTTATGATCCATGATAGCGTTACAGCGGTTCCATTGATCCGGATCCACAAGCGGCGGAAAGACGCCTTCCAGATAGACGACTTCTTCTTCGGGCTTCTTCTTCCCGTGGGGGCTTTCCCGGTAATTATAGCGATAGTCCCCTTTGTTCATGGGGTTTCTGATATAGTCCGATATGGTTTTTGTTGTCCATTCGCCGCCGCACTTCGTGGGAATGTCGTTTCCGTTCAGGTAATCGCGAACTTTACTTGAAGACTTTGTTTTTTCATACATGGAATAGATAAGCCGGGCCGCCTGAATTTCTTCCGGGTTGTGTTCCGGGAATTGCGTTTCTGAATTCCACTTCCACCCGTAAGGCATACGGGCGCCGTTCCATTTTCCTTCATGTGCCCGGCCGATCATAATATCTTTTACACGTTCGGAAGTCAATTTTCTTTCCAATTCCGCAAACACAAGTATGATTTTCAGAACAGCTTCGCCGATCGCGGAAGAAGTGTCAAATTGTTCATTTAAGGAAATGAACGTCACACGGGCCGCCTTGAATTCCTTCCACATGATCGAGAAGTCCACCAGATCACGGGAAATGCGGTCAAGCTTATAGACAATCACATGGGACACTTGCCCGGCCTTGACTTTGTTTATCATTCTTTGAAAGGCGGGGCGATCGGTATTCTTGGCAGATTTTCCGGCGTCCTCAAAGACTTCGATCCGGCCGTCGTCGATATGAAGGACGTGTTTGCAATATGATTTTAATTCCTTCTTCTGAAAAGGAAGACTGTCTTTATCCACCTGATACCCGGTAGACACGCGCACATATAGCGCGACGATTTTTCCGGCGTCTGCTGCCGCCTTCAATTTTGCATATGCCATTTATTCACCTTCTAAAAAAGGGCGTAAAAAAGAAGCCCTTTAAAATCGCGGGGCCACATGCTATAATATCACTTGTCGAAGGTGTTATCAGAGCGCAGCCCCGCAGGGTTGACGGGTAACAATCTATATAAAGCGCTTCACGGTTGCAGCCGTGGGGCGTTTTATTTTCCGAAATTCAATTCAATAATATTTCCTTTTTCCTTATATCGGTATTTCACGCCATTCTTGCGGCGTCCCCTTTTTCGACATATCCGAGATCAAGTAATTCGTCGGCACGTTCGCAAAGTTTTTGTTTTCCTTCCCGGTTTAGCTTCCGATATGTAGAAATCAAATTCTTTTCGCTTTCCTTCAATTCAAAATTATCTTTCCTTTCTGGAAGAATAAGCTTTTCAGTACCGATCAGCATATCAATACTAACATTCAGTAAAGAAGATAATTGTATCATGGTAGAAAGTTGTATTTTGCGCGTTCCGGTTTCCCACCCGGCATATGTACTTTGAGTTATACCCAAAAGGGAAGAAATTTCGGCTTGTGAATATCCGCGGGCCTTGCGTGCGCTTGCTAAATTAACGCCGAAAGTTTCATATTCAGGGCCGCGCGGTTCGGCCGTTCTGTTTTTGGACATTTCTTTTAAACACTCCTTTTCTATATTTCCCCTTTATTATAAACGCAGATTTGCACTTTGTAAAGGAAATAAACGCAAAAAGCGATAATAATAATTAAAATACGCTTGACAAAAACGCTAATGGCGTTTATTATTCAAATATACCGAAAACGCAGATAGCGATTAAAGAAAGGAGATCGGGAAAATGGCAAAACCATTGATTAACAAATATCCAAAGTTAAAGGCAAAAATGGCCTACAACGGAAACAATGTCGCGGATCTTTCAAAGGTTTTGGAGATCAGCGAAGACAGCACACGAAGACGGCTTCGCGGCGAAGTAGAATTTGAACTTTCGGAAATCGTAAAGCTGATGAAATTCTACGCTTGTAAATTTGAAGACCTTTTCGGCGAAGCGGAAGCGGGCGCCCCTGCGGGAATGTTCGCAGCGGCAGCCACGGCATAAGGGGGCTTGAATATGACAGAAGCAGAAAAGAAGAAGCGGGAAAAATACGATCGTGACGCGGCTATTTTGGCCCACTCAATCGCGGCGCAGGTGGCAGCAGTTGACAATATAACATATTACGGGGCGTTTCACATTTTAGACCATGCGAAAGAAATTCTTGACAACGAAATGAAGAAGCAGCGCCCGACAGTACCGAAGGAAACGCGGGACAAATGGGGAACGGTAATTGAAGCGGCCGGGGAAGGCGCCCCGGCCGGGTAGAAAATTATCCGGTGACAGAATTTTCAGGAACCAGACCGCCGACTTCGCGGATTCGTTCGATACTGTCACAACACAATTTTTTGAATTCGTCCGCGCTCATAGCGTCTTTTTCGTTGGTTTTACATATTGCGCAATACAGACCATAAGCGACGCCGACTTCGCGGGCTAATTCTTCCGTAAACATTGGAAACACCCCCTTTCTATACCGTGATTATACCACGGCAGCAGGCAGGGGAGAAAATAAAACATAAAAGAAAGGAATTTAACAAAATGGGACTTATGGAATTATTCACACCGGAAGACAAGATCGAACTGAGCTTCACACAGCTTCACGGGCTGACGACGGAAGCCGTCAAACATGATCTTCTTATGAACGGGATCAAGTGCGACGTCCCGCACGTATTTTTACGGGAAGTTATGACCGGGAAGAAGGAAGACGGAATTCAGGTAACGGGGATCACTTGCCACACGCCGGATCCGGAAGAACTTCACAAAGTTTTACGGGCAGCAGTAGAGAAAAAGCGGGCAGCAGGACAGCGGGAAGACGCAGCCGGGCAGCAGGCGGAAGAAGAAGGCGTCCGGCTTGGTGACGTTACCGTGTACGAAAGAAGGCAGCGGCGCCGGAATTGGGCCGACATTAAAAAGACCATTCAGGAAGGGAACGCGGCCGAAATGCTGCCGGGAACGGAAATTTGCTTCACATTGAAGGACGGAAGGCCCGCGAAGGCGGTTGTTATTGGCATAAACCATTATAACCAACGTGACGCCGTTTTCCGTATTGTGGAGCCGTTGACATTCGCAGGAATGAACAAAGAACACACCAACGCGGGCGGGTGGCATGATTGCGAAGCCCGGCGCCTTCTGAATGAAGAATTTTTCCCGCTTCTGCCTGATGAATTGCAGGCCGTGATCGCAAAGCACGACACAAACCAGAAGATCGACGGGAAAAGAACACTGTCCGACGACTTTCTTTTCCTTCCGTCTGAATTTGAAATAATGGGCTGCAATAGATACGCGGAGTATAACGGCGTTGATAAAGTCTTCGACTATCTGAAAGAAAGAATTAACCGTCTGATCGTGGACGAAGACGACGATCTTCGGGCCTTCTGGACGGCGGATCCTTCGGCGGCGGGCACGACGAACTTTTGCGTTTTCAACTACAGCGGCGCCAGCAACGCCAGCGGCGCCGCGAACGACTTAGCCCTTGCCCCGCTATTCGTAATCGAATAATCATAAAATCGCCCGTCCCGGCAGGGGCGGGCATAGGGGGCAGAATGAAAGCAATTATGAAATATCCGGGTAGCAAGTGGGGATCGGCGCCGTGGATCATTCAGAATTTCCCCGATCATCATAGTTATTTAGAACCGTTCTTCGGTTCCGGGGCCGTATTCTTTAACAAGCCGCGGTCGGATATTGAAACAATAAACGATATAAACGGCGACGTGATAAACCTTTTCAAATGGATCAAAGACGATCCCGAAAAGTTGGCACATGAAATATATTACACACCATATGCGCGGGCGGCATATGAAGAAGCGTGTCGGAAGGAACCGGAAAACAGTCTGGAAGCCGCCGTCTTCTTTTATATCCGCCTGAACATGGGCCACGGTTTCAGAACCAACGGGGAAAAAGTCGGGTGGAAGTCTGACATTCAGGGCCGCGAAAGGGCCTATGCTGCCGAAGATTGGCGCAGCTTGCCCCGGAAGATACAAGAAGCCGCGGAACGGTTGCGGGGCGTCCAGATAGAGCAGAAAGCGGCCGTCGAAGTGATCCGGCGCTTCAACTTTGAAAATGTTCTGATATATTGCGATCCGCCCTATGTTCTGTCTACGCGGAACCGGAAGCAATACAAAGACGAAATGACAGACGCGGATCACGTGGAATTATTAGAAACACTATTACAGCATAAAGGCCCGGTCGTTATTTCCGGCTATGCTTCGGAATTATACGACAATATGCTTTCCGGTTGGCGCAGGGAAGAATTTTCAAATTATGCACAGAACGCGAAGCCACGAAAAGAAATTATTTGGTGTAACAGACCGCCGCGAGAACAGCAATTAACACTATTTTGAAAGGTGGAAAAATGACAGAAATTATTATCTTTACAGAAACGCAGGAAACGGCGGCGAATTGGTGGAAAGAAGATTTTTTAAGGTTTTCAAAATACGGAAAAGTGAAAGTAGATAGAAGGCGGCTTGAAATAATCACGCCAAATTGTCGGATCCGGTACATGAGAAGGGCAGCACGCGCGGAAGGGTTGCGCGCGGATCTTGTGTGGGGAGCGCGGAAAAATGAAGCAGAAATCTTCATGTGCAAATCGAAATACGCAAGAACAGATTGCACCATAGAAAACATAAGAAACATTGTTATAGAAAGCTTTAAAAAGGAAGGTGAAAAATGTTAGAGATTGTAAGCAGCAACTTTTTAAAAGCGTCAAATTATTTGATTGACAATTATCCGCAGGATAAAAGGGCGATCGTTCACGTTATGGAAGGTTACGACACAATAGAAACGCCGGAAGGCTTCGGCTTTGGCGTGTTTGTACCGGAAAAATTAGAAATATTTATCGCGGGAGATATGCCGGGCGGGGAAGAAAGCCTGATAAAAACACTTGCGCATGAATACAAGCACTTTATGCAGTATTGCGAAGGGAAGCCGTTCAACGAAGAAGAAGCGGAAACATTCGCGGAAGAAATTTATAAAAAGGTGACGGAAAAGCGCGACATATGCGAATGTTGCAAAACACCGGGGAAAACATTGGCAGTTATAGAAGGAACGGATCCGCGAATTTTTGTTTCAATTCAGGGAGCGTATTTACAGATTTTTGATGAAGCTTATCCGGGTTTTACTGAAAACATAAAAATTAAATACTGTCCTATTTGCGGCCGCAATCTGGAAAAAGATAAATAAAGCAAAAAGAAAGGAATTTAACCATGAATGAAGATAAACAGAAAATAACAGAAAAAAGGGCGGCTATGTTCAGCAGCGCCCGGCAGGATTGGGCGACGCCGCAGGATCTTTTTGATGAATTAAACGAAGAATTTCACTTCAACTTGGATCCATGCGCAAGCGCAGAAAATCACAAGTGCGAACGCTATTTCACCGAAGAAGACAACGGACTTTTGCAGGAATGGGGGGGGGATCTTCCGTTTTCCGCAATCCGCCCTACGGGGGAAAGTCAACGGGGGATTGGATCGAAAAGTGTTACAACGAAAGCAGGAAGCCGGGAACGGTCGTCGTTATGCTTATTCCGGCGCGTACTGATACGAAGGCATTTCACAAGTACATATATAAAAAAGCGGAAGTCCGCTTCATAAAAGGGCGCTTGAAATTCGGCGGCAGCAAAGACGCGGCCCCGTTTCCTTCTATGTTGGTGATATTCCGCAGCGAAGACCAGAAAGGGGACAAAATGAAAGCAGATATAAAATTGAAAGACTTTTTCACGCTGATCGGCCCGGCGCAGCTTATCCGGGTTATTGATGAAGAAGCAGGGGAGCAGGACGAAGACCAGATTTTATATAAAGGCGTGGCAGCGAAGGCCCGCGACGAAGTGGACACGGAACGCATGATAAAATTTATCATTCCCGAAGCACTGCCGGAAGAAGCCGGGCGCTATGCCTTAAAAATCTACATTTATTAGAAAGGGGATATTGCGCAATATGAAAGTAAAAGACATTCAAGCAATTATCCCGCCTTCTGCCCGGATCAGGATCAAGAAAAGCGAAAAGGAAGTATTGCACATAGCATTTAACACTATTTTACCGCCGGAATATGAAGGCCGGGACGTGTTGAAATTGATATTTGCTAATGATGTATGCCACAAAGACTATATAAAACGCGGTCTTCTGCCGCCTATGGAACCGGATCTTACGGCTTCCTTTTCTGCTAAAGACTTAGAATACCGCAGCTATTACGATATTTACATTCAGGGGGATCAGGTATGAACGAAGCAGCAAAGAACGAAATACGGCGCCTTGCAGACGCAGAACTTGAAGAAGTAAAGAAGGAATTCCCGGCGTTTTCTTCATGCTATGAAGCATACGCAGCGGCGAAGGCAGCGACAGAAGAAGCATGGAACGAAGCGCAGGCCCTTGATGAACACATAGAAGGGATCTGGACGCTGACAAAGAAGAAGGCAGATCAGGATCCCGAAGTCCTTCACGCAGCATATACCGGAATTTACCGGATCGCGGTTGACCTTGCAGCGGCCGCGACGATATGCGCAGCTATGGCGCGAAATGCGATCTTGTCAAGTGAAGAAATGCTTTTATTTGAGAATGAAAGGACGGCTGAAAATGAATAAAATCGAAGAATTGAAAAAGGCCCTTGAAAAGATAGGGATAAAAACAGAAGCAGAACTGACCGAAGCGATCCGGAGCCTTCCGGCGCTTGATATTCATATTATGACTTGCCCGCGGCAGCAGGCGGAAAGGCGGCCCGCGTGAAAATAGGAGAATTACATCAACATTGTGGAAATTGTTCAATTATTGGCCTATGCGGGGAGCCGTACAGCGACATAATGCTATGTGCAAATGAAAAACTTTCGGGAATGGAAGAAGAAGACTATATTCGGAAGGTTGAAGAAATCAGAAGCAAGCAAAAAAGAAACTGGAGTAATAAGACATTGGAAAAAATGATCGGGAAAATATTGGAAAAGAAAGGAAGCTGAAATCATGGACAGAAGCGGAAATATTATCTATGCAGTTGATTTTGACGGCACACTTTCGCGGGGGCGTTGGCCGGAACTTGGGGAACCGAACGAAATTCTTTTTAATTTCCTGATAGAGAAGAAAAAGAACGGCGCCCGCGTAATTCTGGACACATGCAGAAACGGCGAACAGTTGGAAGCGGCCGTTAAATATTGCCGGGATTGGGGGCTTGAATTTGACACTGTAAATGAAAACCTTCCTGAACTGATAGAGTTATACGGCGGCGATACACGGAAAATAAACGCCGATTTTTACATAGATGATCGGGCCGTGAACCCAAACGCCGGACATTTTACAGTCCTTCCGGCGGGCTTCAATTTTGAAACATAAAAATTACGGATCCGGACAGAAGGCGGGGAACCTTTGATCCGGATCCGTAAGGAATTTAACCTTTAATCATTATAGCAGAAAGGCGGGGAAATGTCAAAGTGTCAAAAATTGAAAGCGCGATCGCGGAAGACCGGATCCGGGAAGAAGTAATCGCAGAAATAGAAGCCCTTCAAGCCTACGTTATAAAGGTTACAGACGAAAACAAGCGTCTTCGGGCAGCAGTAGAAAGAAATCGGGCAGAATTCGGACGAATATATAAGGCTCTGATCTGGTATGAAGAAACATATTTGCGGCTGCCGAAGTCTGTAAAGCTGACGTTTAACACCATTTCGGAAGGGGTAGAAAATGAGATCGAAAAAGGAAGGATATAAAAGGCATATTCGCAGAAGAAGCAGGCGCCGAAAGCTGATCCGGCTTTCCGTGTCGTTATTTGCGTATGTGGTGAAAATCATTTTAACGGCGCTTGTTGTTTTGTTCCTGATGAAAGCTTCCGCAGCACCGGAAAAGGAAGCGGCAGGGCAGCAGGCGCAGGCAAGCGAAGCAGCCGTTTCATATAAGGCCGCCCGGCAGCAGGCGACACCGCAGAAGGGCAACGATCAGGCGGCCGGGCCTTCTTTCGTACCGCTTGACGTGCCTATGACAGAAGAAGACCAGAAGGAAATATTTGATATATGCAACGATTATAAAATCGCCTATACGCTTGTTATGGCTATGATAGAGCATGAAAGCGATTTTGACGCTTCCGCGCGTTCAAAAACGGGCGATAGTGGACTAATGCAAATAAACGATTGCAATTCCGCCAGACTTGCGGAAATGGGCTTCAAAGACCTATTCGACACACGCGAAAACGTGGAAGCGGGCGTCTATATGCTTCGGGAGTTATTCGACAAATACGGAGAAGTGGAAGCCGTTCTGATGTGCTACAACATGGGCGAAGCAGGCGCCGCGGAATTGTGGGACGCCGGGATCTTTTCTTCGGCGTATTCTTCCGAAATCATGGCCCGCGAAGCTGAATTTTCTTCATATATTGATAATTTCATAACAAGCAATTAGAAAGGGGATATTGCGCAATATGTATAATTTGAAACAATTCCGGGAAATGACAAAGGATCTTCCAGAAGATACAGAAATCAGGATCGAAAGCGTGTTCAAACCGGGGCAGTCTTTCCATACGGAAGTATTTGAAATGGTATGTAATGCAGGGCAGAAAAAGATCGTTCTTCTGCCCGCTATTGCGTCCATATCAGACGGCGAAAACGATCTGACGGTTCAGCATAAGACAAAAAGCGGCCCGAAATTGTAAACGGGTTTCTTCCTATTATAAGGAAGTAAAAGCGAAAGCGCGGGGCGAAGGCTTCCCGGCCTTGTAATGGGTATTAACTTACCGTAAAGAATACAGATCATAATTTTATGAAGACAGAAGGCGGGGGAACATGAAAAGAAAACACTATGATAATTACGATTATGAAGAAGTATATCAGAAGCAGATCGACACCCTGACAGAATGGGAACTTGAACAGATGTTGAAGGGGAAGCAGATCAACAGTCTGTATAGAACCACAACAACGAAGGCGGGGGATCAGTTAGAAGCTGACATATATCCGTCGTTCGGGAAGAAGCAGGACGAACCACGGACGAAGCGAAAGAGGGAAAGCAGACCTTCACAAAAAAATCTAAATGACAAAAGGGCGCGTCGCTATCTGAATAATTTGACGGCCGCTAATTTTGGAAAGGGGGATCTTTGGGGGACATTCAGCTATGACGAAGACCATCTTCCGGGGAGTATAGACGAAGCGACGAAGATCTTCGGGAACTTTATCAGGAAAGTAAACCGGAAAAGGAAGAAGCAGGGAAAAGAAAATCTGAAATATATCTATGTGACAG
Organism: uncultured Lachnospiraceae bacterium; assembly: GCA_910587095.1. Taxonomy (GTDB): domain Bacteria; phylum Bacillota; class Clostridia; order Lachnospirales; family Lachnospiraceae; genus UBA3282. The sequence continues at coordinate 45,566 of CAJUMJ010000030.1, read as the reverse complement.
AATATTCAGACGATCCGAAGAAGGGGATCCGTTGTCACCACCATATGATTTTTTCAGGGGACGAAGACCGGGACGAATTAGAAAAAATGTGGACACATGGCAGCAGGACGCAGACGCGCCGCCTTGATCCTGATCCTGATACACATATAACGGGGCTCGTACATTATCTGACAAAGGATCCGAAGGGAAAAAAACGGTGGAGCGCTTCGCGGGGGTTGAAAAAGCCGGAAGTTTCCCGCAGCTATTCAAAATTCGGGAAGAAGACAGCCGAACGCATGGCGACGGATCACGAATTCTTGAAAAAGCAGCTTTTAAAAAAATATCCCGGCTATAAATTCATTGACGCGGAAGTGAACGTCAACGGAATAAACGGCGGCTATTACATATACGCCCGTATGGTTCGGGATTAAAAAACATATTGCGCAATATAAAGCGCGGAAAGGTGGCAAAAATGAGATTGCAAAACATGAAGGCGTCGGAAACGACAGAACAGATCAAGCTTTTCACATGGGCCAGACAGCAGGCGGAATATATACCGGAACTTGCGTTGATGTACCATGTACCGAACGAAGGAAAGCGGAAACAGACCACGGGGCAGATTATGAAGGCCGAAGGAATGAAAGCGGGCGTCCCTGATATTTGTCTTCCGGTTGCGCGGAAAGGATATAACGCGCTGTATATCGAAATGAAATTCGGCAGCAATCGCCCGACGAAGGCGCAGCGCGAATATATGGCAGCCTTGCAGGAAGCCGGGAACATGGCAAAAGTAGCATACAGCGCAGAGCAGGCCCGCGAAATCATTCGGAATTATCTTTCACGTGCTGACGGCTTCGATCTGGTGAATTGCGAAGAAGCACTGAAAATGTTCGGCGCTTGCGAAGGCGTCCCGGAAGAAGTCTTTCCGGCGTCGCCTTGTAGGAAATGCGAATTTTACAAAGAGAACAGAAAGAAAGGGGAATAAACAATGTTTTTCAAACAAACAGTTTTAAAGCGAATGTTTAAGGCGGCCTATAAAGGCGCCGGGCTTACCGTGGGACATATGGCGGAAAGTGCGGAAGCTTCGGAAGGTTATTATATTTCTTCCGGTTGGTGGGTGATGTGGTTCTCTGCTGATGAAATGCCGAAGGAAGCGAAAGCGGCGATCATTGAATTAAGCGGCGATCTTCCGGCCGTGGGTGAAGTATTCAAAGCAATTAAAGACATGGGGAACCAATACGAAATTGAACAGAAAGAAATATTCAATCTTCCTGCAGCCTTCAAAAAGTGTGAATGTCGTTTCAGGGTAACAAAGCTTTTAGGGCAGCAGGGCGACAAAGTGATCCGCTTCATTCAGGAAGACGGCGCAACGCGGCACGTAACGGCCGTATCTGAAATATTTATTGACCTGATAGATCCGAAAGCTATCGACTATGAAGGCGGAGAATATGAACCGATCGGCCCAGTGACGACTTGCCCGACAGCGCCCTTCATGTATTGGGGAAATAATACTTGCTATCTTATGGCAGGAATACGGACGCCGGATCAGGAAGACGAAGAAGCGGACTTCTGGAAGTATCTGGAAGGGATAGAAATTTTGTAGTTATGCAGGAAGGGGGCCGGAAGCGTGGGGCGTTTTTATCTTGACAATGACGAAAAGAAAATAGTTAAAGCCGTGATCCATTCCGACGAAAAGCGCCAGAAGCGGCAGCAGGCAGGAAAGAAAACGCCCTTCGACACGAAGGCGACGGCAGCTATTGAGAAGGCAAAGAAGGATCTTGATCTTGGAGAAGTGACCGAAGAAGTCCGGGAAATCATCATTCAGAAAATATATAAGTCTTTGCTTTATAATACGCCGTGGGAATTAAGCGGTGAAACATATTGTTGTCGTTCTCTTTTCTACGAATACCGGAAGCAATTCTGTTATCTGGTAGCGCAGAATTTAGGGATCATTCGGCAGCAGGCAGGAAAGAAAGCGACGCCGGGCAGCAGGCGCCGGAAAGGGTGACACAATGGCGAAGCAGTACGCAGAATGGTTTTATAAGTCTGACGCATGGAAGAAGACGCGGGCCGCGTTTATCAAAGCTTCCGGCGGGTATTGCGAAAGGTGTATGAAGGAATTTAAAGAAGGGACACGAAGCCTTGAAGAAGTGCAGCCGATCACAATCGTACACCATAGAAGACATATCACACCGGACAATATCAACGATCCGCGCGTGACATTATCCTTTGATAACTTAGAAGGGATATGCGACGATCACCACAACAAAGAACATAAGGCGAAGAAGAAGCGCTATTCCTTTGACAAAGACGGTCGTTTAATACCAAACGAATAGAAAAGGATATGAAAACAGTCTGAAAAATAAATGAAATCGAATATATTTTCGCACAAAAATAATTTTATTTCGTGCGTTGCGAATTGGCAGAAATTCCGCAGCATACCCCCCGGTATGCGCATTTTTAGGCGCCTACAAAGAACCGAGGGAGTGACTTCAAAAAAACTCTGCAAAGTCGCGCACGTATGAAGGGGGGTTATATTTTGCCTGAAATGAAAAAAGATACAGAGCCGATCTTGTCCGATAAGAATATCGGGAAGGAATTTCGGAAAATTAAAAAAATGTTCGCAGGGATAGAAGACGAAAACAAAAAAGAGCTTGTCGTGAAGATCATTGAAGAAGTGGCCTTCCAGAAAGTCGCTATGCAGGCGGCCCGGCAGGAAATGATCGAAAACGGATTGCAGACGGAAACGAAGAACGCTTCGCAGAAATTCATAAAAGAAAATCCGGCAGTCGCCACATATGACCGTTACGCCCGTTCATACACGTCGAACATGAAACAGTTGATCGAACTTCTGCCGCCGAAGGAAAAGAAGACCGTTTCAAAGCTTGCAGCACTTCGGGACGAAGACTAAATCAATGGCAGCAGTACAACAAAATTATATTGCGCAATATTACGACGCGATCACGTCCGGCCAGATCCGGGCGGGAAAGTATGTCAAAAAGATATACCAGATTTTAACGGACGGGATCGCGGACGGGACATATATTTTCAATGCGAAGAAGGCGCGGAAGGCGATAAAATTCATTGAAAATTTCTGTCACCATTCAGAAGGACGAAACGATCTTCTAAAATTGGAGTTATGGCAAAAAGCGGCCGTTTCTGCAATCTTCGGAATTATGGATCCGGAAGAACCAACGCGGCGAATGTTCCGGGAAGTCTTTCTTCTGGTGGCAAGGAAAAACGGGAAGACACTTTTCGCGGCAGCAATAACCGCATACATGGCGTACATAGACGGCGAATACGGCGCGAAGCTCTATCACCTTGCGCCGAAGTTGGATCAGGCGGATCTGTGCTATGAAGCATTTTATCAGATTACGCAATCCGACGACGAACTAAAGGAAATCACAAAGAAGCGGCGTTCGGATATTTATATAAAAGAATTCAACACGTCCATAAAAAAGATTGCTTTTAATAGCAAAAAGTCCGACGGCTTCAATCCGCATTTCGTCCTAAATGATGAAATGGAAGCATGGCCGGGCGATCAGGGCTTGAAGCAATATGAGGTTATGACTTCCGCTATCGGCAGCAGGAAACAGCCGCTTATAATGTCTACATCAACGGCGGGTTACATCAACGACGGGATCTTTGATGAACTAATGCGCAGATCGACGGCTTTCTTAAAGGGACGTTCGCAGGAAAGGCGCATTTTGCCGCTTCTGTACATCATTGACGACGTGGAAAAATGGGACACCCGCGAAGAATTGGAGAAGTCGAACCCTAATTTGAATGTTTCTGTACAGTGGGACTTTTACCGGGAACAAATAGCAATCGCCCGCGCGTCACTGTCAAAGAAGGCGGAATTTCTGACGAAGTTTTGCAATATAAAACAAAATTCTTCGATCGCGTGGCTTGAATATACGGACGTCGAAAAGGCGCTGACGAAGGACAAAGACGGGATCCCGGTTCGGCTATCGCTCGACGACTTCCGGGGCGCTTATTGTATCGGCGGAATAGACCTTTCACGCACTACGGACTTGACGGCCGCTTCGATCATCATTGAAGTATCAGGAAAGAAATATATTTTCGCTAAATTCTATATGCCGGAAGAACGGTATAAAGTGGCGATCAATGAAGAAAATATTCCGTACAACGTGTATCTTGAAAAAGGCTTCCTGCAGCTATCCGGGAAGCACGCAGTAAATTATAAAGACGTTTATCAATGGTTTTTCGATCTGGTGAAGGTTTACAAAATAAAGCCGCTTTATGTGGGTTACGATAGATATTCCGCACAATATTTGATTCAGGATATGAAAGAAGCGGGCTTCCACATGGACGACGTATATCAGGGAACCAATTTAACGCCTTGTTTACATGAATTTGAAGCGGATCTGAAAAGCGGAGTATATGAGATCGGCGACAATTCGCTTTTGCAATCGCACCTTTTGAATGTGGCAGTTGATATAAATATAAACGATAGCCGCATGAAGCCCGTTAAAATTGACAAGCGTTCGCATATCGACGGCGCCGTGTCCATATTCGACGGGATCGCCGTTAGACAAAAATATCATAAAGAGGTCGGGCGCCTTCTGATGAATGAAAAGCTTTCAGCAGCAGCGGCAGCAGCGGCCGAAGGGAAAGAAAATAGCGCGTAATTCTGAATTGAAAAGTATATCAGAATTGCGCGGTATTTTTTTGTAACATAGAGAGCATGAAGGACTATTTGCAGCAGCAGAAAGGGGCGAAAACATGGGTTTTATATCAGACTTGATAAATTTCCGGCGTGTAAAATATATGCCCTTCTATGCGTCCCGTGGTGACTATCAGGCGAACGGGAATTTGTACGAAAGCGATATTGTCGGATCTATCGCGAACGCGATCGGATCGCAAGTCGGGAAGCTGAACCCGCAGATCGTCCGCCAGACAAACAACGCCGGATTACAGATAAAAGACGATTATCTTTCCCGGCTTCTTGCGCTTCGGTGGGCGCCAGAATACACACCATACGACGCACTTTATAAAATGGCGTCGGATCTGGTGTATCGGTCGAACGCCTTCGCCGTGATTTTTTACACTGACGACTTTTTGCGCGTGAAGTCTATCGTCCCGATAACGGCCCACGACTTCAAAATTTGGGAAGACGACAACGGGAATTTGCTTTTCCGGTTCCGGTGGGACTATGACGGGAAAGAATATACAGTCCCGTATCAATCAGTTATTCACATAAAAGCCCGTCTGAATAAGCGGCGTTTTTTGGGAACGGCCCCGGACGATCAGATCAAAACAACGCTTGAACTTCTGGACTTGACCGGGGAAGGATTGCGGAACACGGTCAAGAATTCGACGAATTTAAAAGGCTATCTGAAATATAACAACTTCGCAGACGAAGACGAACTGAAAAAGAAAGTAAAAGAATTTCAGGACGCCTACATGAACACGTCGAACAGCGGCGGGATCGCAGGGCTTGACAATACAATGGAATTTAAAGAAATAAGCCAGACGGCGCCGCAGATCCCGGTTATTCAAAGTCAATTCCTACGGGATAATATATACCGCTACTACAACACAAACGACAAAATATTGACTTCGACTTTCACGGAAGCGGAATTCACGTCGTTTTATGAAAGCGTTATCGAACCGATCGCCGTTCAATTATCACTTGAATTCACATTCAAACTTTTAACAGAGCGCGAACGGGGCTTCGGAAACAAAATCATTTTCACGGCAAACCGCCTGCAGTATGCCACACTCAACACGCGAATGACAATCGGCGGCGGGCTTTTTGACCGGGGGATCATTACAATAAACGAATTCCGGGAACTGATGTATTATGAGCCGATCGAAGAAGGCGACGTCCGCATGGTTAGCCTAAATTATGTCAAAGCTGACGATCAAAGCATTTATCAGATAGGCAGCGGGGCCACAGAAGGGCAGCAGGAAGGCGACGCCGGGCAGCAGGCACATATATATAGACTTGCTATTCCAACAGTAAAGAAAGGGGGTAAAACGAAGAATGAAGAAAAAATTCCTTAATGCTTTTGAATTCAAAAACGAAACGGAAACAAGCGCCGATCTTTACTTTTACGGCGACATTACTTCCGACTATTGGGGCGCATGGCAGAGCGAAGACCAATATCCCGAAAGCATAAAGAATTTTCTTTCGGAACACGCCAACAAAGACATAAATATTTTTATCAATTCCGGCGGGGGATCTGTATTCGCGGGAATTGCTATATACAATATGCTTCGGCGCCACGCGCAGAAAAACAAAGTCAAAGTGACGGTTGACGGGTTGGCCGGATCTATTGCGTCGGTGATTGCCTTCGCAGGTTCGGAGCCGCCGAAAATACCGTCGAACGCCTTTTTGATGATACATAACCCGTGGATCCTGACGGAAGGCAACGCCGAAGACCTTCGGAAAGCTGCCGACGATCTGGACGAAATCAGGGAAGGGATCCTGAATATCTACGAAGAACACCTGAAAGAAGGCGTCGCAATCGACGACATTAAAAAGCTTATGGACGCCGAAACATGGCTGAACGGCGCCGAAGCTGAAAACTATTTCAATGTCGAACAGACCGCGCCCGTGGAATATGCCGCGGCCGTCGGGGACTATCTGAACCGCGCCCGGAATATCCCGCAGGCGTTACAAAAGGCTTCCGCGCCGGATCTTGAAGCTGTAAAGGCAAAAAGGGCCGACGAAGCAAAGAGGGACGCAATAAAGCGAATTACAATTCAAAGTTACATGAAGGGAGATTAACACAATGAAGCATGAAGACCTTGTAAAAATGAGCATGAAAGACCTGAAAGCACGCCTGAAAGCCCTGAATGAGCAGGCAAAGACGGCAGAGGGCGAAGCGCTTGACGCGATCATGGAAGAAGCGAAAGACATTAGCGGCATTATGGCAGACGCGCAGAACCGCGCCGCCCTTGCAGGCTTGGCGGCTTCCGCAGACGATCCGGCCCCGGAAGCAGGCGAAGGGGAAGGCGAAAAAATGAACAGCAGCGAAAAAGCGAAGGCGTTCGACGCCCGCGGGAAGGAATTAAAAGGCGGGAAGACCGTTTCTTTCAGCGCGTCGATCGTTGTTCCGGTGAAAAACGCTTTATCAGTGCAGCAGACCGCGCCCGTAACACATACCGCAAGCGACATTAAACCGACTTTCGGCGACGTGTCTTCCCTTGTGGATCTGGTAAAGAATGTTATGCTTTCCGGCGGCGAAACATACGAAAGGGCCTATGTAAAATCATACGGCGACGGCGCAGGACCGACGGAAGAAGGGAAGGACTATAACGAAACGGAACCCGTTTTCGCGTATGTGACAATCAGCAAGCAGAAGATCACGGCATACACCGAAGAACCGGAAGAAATGATTAAACTTCCTAACGCAGATTATGACGGCGTTGTGGAAGACAGTGTTAGAAAGGCGATCCGGCGTTATATGTCCCGCCAGATCCTGATCGGCGACGGCAGCACCGCGAAATTCAAAGGTATTTTCTTTAATCCGACGGAAGCTTCCGAACAGGTTATTGATCCGAAAACTGACGTTGAACTTTCCGGCATTGACGACGGAACACTTGACGAATTGATTTACAGCTACGGCGGGGAAGAAGAAGTCGAAGGCGTGGCAACACTGATCCTGAATAAAAAAGATCTGAAAGCCTTCGCAAAACTTCGCGATAAGCAGGGCCGGAAGGTTTACACCATTGTAAACCGCGGAAACACCGGAACTATTGACGGCGTTCCCTTCGTTATCAATTCCGCATGTGCAGCGGTAACGGACGAAAAGACCGCCGCGGGCGCTTATTCTATGGCATATGGCCCGCTTGAAAATTACGAAATGGCGATCTTTTCCGACATTGACACGCGGAAAAGTGAAGACTTCAAATTCAAGTCCGGGCAGATTTGTTTCCGCGCTTCTATCTTTGCAGGCGGCGCCGTGGCTTCATATAACGGTTTTATCCGGGCGAAGAAGAAGGGAACGGCAGCAGCAGGCGGCACAACGGAAAGCAAATAATTTGAAAGGCGGCAGAAATGACAATAGAGGAACTTTTAAACACGGCAAAGATCCGGATCAGGAAGACCGCCGCCGACGACTTGGACAGTGACGTTTCGCGCCTGATAGACGCAGCACTTGAAGATCTAAAGCGTGTCGGCGTGGATCCTTCTTGGACGAAAAACCCGTCGGATCCTTTAATCGTGGAAGCCGTCTTGTCTTATGTTAAAGCAAATTTCAGTATTTCGGATCAATACCCGGTATTGAATGGGATATACGAAACGAATTTGACAAAGATTAAAGGCGCGTCGAAGTATAAGGCGCCGCAGCCGCAGCCGAAGCGCTGCAGGAAGAAAAAGACGTCCCCGGCAGCAGGGCAGGAAGGCGGCGAAGCATGACTGAAGGGACTATCACTTTAATACACCCCGGAGAAGCGGAAGCGGACGACGAAAAGACGCCCGTTTTCGCTGAAATAAACCCCGTCGGGCGGAATGAATTCAACGACGCAGGACAGGCGGGATATAAAGCGCAATATCAATTTGTTATATGGGCGGCGGAGTATGACGAACAGCCGGAAGAAGTATTCAACAAAAAGCGCCTGACAATATACCGAACTTACGGGCCGCGGTCGGACGATAAGATCGAACTTTACGCCGCGGAAAGGATCGGGAATGGTCGTAAAAGTTGACTATAACAGTCTTTCGGAAGAAATTCAAAACCAATTAAAGACCTTCGGGACGGCGCTAAACCGGGAAATAAACGAAGGTTTAAAAGAAGTAGCTGACAAGACCGCCGAAACGCTTCGGCAGGGCGGCCCGTACAATGAGCGCAGCGGGAAATATACGCGCGATTGGGCCGTGAAGCTTCGCAGCCGTTCATATTCAAGCGTAACCATGACGGAAGAATACACCGTCTACAATAAAAAGAATTATCAACTCACACATTTACTTGAAAAAGGCCACGTTTCCAGAAACGGATCGCGCGTTCGCCCGTTTGAGCATATAAAGCCCGCGGAAGAATTAGCCGAACAAATGGCAATTTCAGAAGTAAATAAGGCAGTACGCCGGGCAGCAGGCGAAGCATAAAGAGAGGGGGCGAAGGTGTGCCACGTTTTGAAGAAATCATAAAACGGGCGGAAGGGTTAGGGCTTCCGATTGCGCACAATGAATTTACAGACACAAAAAAGAACCCGGCCCCGGATCCGCCTTTCCTTTGTTGGCTTTCTGATGAAAGGACGTCCGGGCCAGATAACAAGATCAAGATCCGAACGGTGGACGGCGCACTTGAACTATACACGGACAGACGGGACGATCCAGAACTGGAAAAAAGAATTGAAGAAGAAGTCTTCTTCGACACTGAATACGAAAAGCAGCAGGGACTAATCAGAAGTGAAAACATGGTTCAGACGGCGTATATGTTTTCGGTGGTTGAGAAGATAAGAAGGGAGATTAAAAACAATGAGTAAAGCAGAAGCAGAAAGAATTATTCTCGGATCCGGCTATATCCATATCGGAGAATTTAAGGCGTCGGAACCGCTGCCGGAGCCGCAGACATTCTGTACAAACGACAATATTTTTTCGTACATATCCGGCGGCGCGACACTTGGCTATTCCCCGTCGTATTACGAAGCTAAAGACGATATGGGGAAAGTATCTAAAACGATCATAACAGAAGAAGAAGCCACACTGACGGCCGGGCTTATGACATTTAGCGGAAAGACGCTTGATAAGCTTGTGGACACGGCCAGAGAGAGCGAAAAAACCGTGAACGGGAAGAAATACCGGGTTGTAAAGGTTGGCGGCGTTGCAAACCGCAAAGGAAAGAAATATATTATTTGCTTCCACCACGTCGATCCGGTGGACGGCGATATTTACGTGATGATCGTCGGCAACAATCAGGCGGGCTTTGAACTTTCTTTCGCGAAGGACGCGGCGACGGTTGTAAATGCAGAATTTCACGCTATGCCTATGGACGGCGAAGGAACCCTGATCGAATATGCAGAAGAAATTATCGAAGACAACGCGGCAGCAGGCGAAGATCCGGGAACAAATACCGGGGACGAAACGGGATCCGAGGAACCCGGCGGCAATCCTTCCGGGGAAGAAGTTGCAGGATAAGGCAGCAGGAACCGAAGACGCGGCGGCAGGGAGTACCCGCCGCCGCTATTTATATATTACGCAATATTAAAATACATATTACACAATATGAAAGGAAGCTGAAATCATGGCAAATTTAAGTTTTGACTTTAACAAAGTAAAAAGAACCTTCTTCAACGTGACATTAAAGGACGGGCGCAAGCTGCAAGTTAAAATGCCTATGAAGAAAACCTTTGAAAAGGTGGCAGAAATGCAGAATTTCACAGAAGACGCGGAAGGCGTAAGCATTGACGACGTAATGGACACGATCGGCGGTCTTTGCGCTGAATGTATTTCCCACAATCTGAACGGGGAGAAGATAACAGCGCAATATATGACGGACAATTACGATCTGGAAGAAATGCAGGCGTTTATCAATGAATATTACGCTTTCGTGGGTGGGATCACGCAGAACCCAAACTAAAGATCCCGTATTTCCCCGGCGGAGATACGGACACAAAGAAAAAAATATACTATCACCCGAAAACACAAAATGAACACCTTGTAATTACATATACGGGGCTGAACCTTCGCCAGATTAACGAAATGGATATTGACGAATATTTGTTCTATGTCCGCGAAGCGTTTATCTACAACATGAACCAGACCGAAGAAGGCCGGGACTATCTGGAAAAGTGTTGGTTGCTGACGCAGACGAAGCCGGAACGGGCGAAGCTTCGGGAAAAATTCGGGAAGAAGGGGGCGAAGTAATGGCCGCAAACGGTATTAAAGGAATAACAATAGAGATCGGCGGCGATACCACAAAACTTGATAAAGCGCTTTCGGAAACGGGCAAAAAGTCGGCGTCTTTACAAAGAGAATTAAAAGAAGTGAACCGTCTTTTGAAATTGGATCCCGGAAATACTGAACTTGTGGCGCAAAAACAGAAAATTCTTGCTGAATCGGTTTCGGAAACAAAGAAAAAGCTTGATATTCTCAAAGAAGCGGAAAAACAGGTTCAGGAACAATTTGAACGCGGGGAAGTATCGGAAGAACAGTATCGCGCCCTGCAGCGGGAAATCATAAAGACGGAAGCAGACCTGAAAAGCCTGAATGAAGAAGTTGCAAAAATGAAGTGGCAGGGCGTCGCGGACGCCGGGAAGAAGATTGAAGAAGCCGGGAACAAAATTTCGGGCGTCGGACAAAAGCTTCTTCCGGTAACGGCTGCCGTTTCAGGGCTTGGGACGGCTGCCGTCGCTGCCGCTATGGACATTGACAACGGTTACGACATTATCATAACCAAAACGGGCGCCACGGGCGAAGCGTTGGAAGAACTGACCGACGCTATGGACAATGTTTTCGCAGACCTTCCGACGGACGCAGAAACGGCCGGGATCGCAATCGGTGAAGTAAATACCCGCTTCGGGCTTACCGGGAAAGAGTGCGAAAAGCTTTCAAAACAGTTTATCAGGTTCGCAGAAATCAACGGAACCGATCTAAATTCGTCTATTGACAGTGTAGACGCTATTATGACGAAATTCGGCGTTGACACGTCGCAGACTGAAAAGGTTTTAGGACTTATGACGAAGGCCGGGCAGGACACGGGGCTTTCTATGGAAGATCTTTATCGTGCGTTGGAAACGAACGGCGCCACGCTTAAAGAAATGGGCCTTGACCTGACTTCTTCCGTGAACCTTTTGGCACAATTTGAAAGCAGCGGCGTTGACGCTTCGACAGCGCTTGCAGGGCTGAAAAAAGCGCAGCAGAACGCGACGGCAGAGGGGAAAACACTTGATGAAGCTTTAGGCGAAACAATAACCAAAATCAAAGACGCAGGATCCGAAACGGAAGCCCTGCAGATCGCGACGGAGCTTTTCGGAAAGAAGGGCGCCGCCGAAATGACGCAGGCGATCCGGGAAGGCCGTTTTTCGCTTGAAGACCTGACGGGATCCCTTGACAATTACGCTTCGACAGTGGAAGACACATTCAACGCGACGTTGGATCCGTGGGATCAGTCTAAAATTGTGATGAATAATGTTAAAGTCGCAGGAAAAGAACTTGCGGAAACAATGATCGGAGCCGTTCAGCCTATGATTACAAAAATGGTTGATAAGGTAAAGGAATTCACACAATGGTTTAAGAATTTGAGCGAAGAACAGAAGCAGCAGATCATAAAAATAGCTGCAATCGTGGCAGCGATCGGCCCGCTTCTGGTGACGGGCGGGAAGGCGGTTTCTCTTGTGGGGAAGCTGACTTCGACTTTCGCTTCACTTGGGGCGAAGCTGACAGCAGCTTCCGCGAACGCAGCAGCGGCCGGAACTTCGCTCGGCGCAATAGCCGCGCCCGTGGCTGCCGTCGTCGCGATCGTGGCCGCACTTGTGGCCGCCTTCGTTCACCTATGGCGGACGAATGAAGACTTCCGAAACAAAATTATTTCAATTTGGAATGGAATAAAAGAAAAATTCAACAGTTTTGCGCAAGGGATCGTCGATCGGCTGAACGCGCTCGGCTTCGACTTTGAAAATATAACCGACGTAATCCGGGCGCTATGGGAAGGACTTTGCAAGTTTTTGGCGCCAGTATTTGAAGGCGTGTTTCAGCAGATAGCGAATATTTTTTCTTTTGTTCTGGACGTGATAACGGGGATCCTTGATGTATTTATCGGGCTTTTTACTGGAAATTGGGATCAAATGTTGCAGGGCGTGAAGGAAATCTTCGGGGCCGCTTGGGAGTTTGTGAAAAATACTTTTCAAAATTACGTCAATATACTGAAAAATATCCTGAATGTTGTATGTGAATTTTTCGGTACTACTTGGGCGGACGCATGGGAAGGAATAAAGCAAACTTTCGTCAATGCCTGGCAGGCGGTGAAGAACGGCGTTTCGGAAGTCGGAAGCTTTATCGGGAACGCCTTCACGGTAGCATACAACGCCGTAATTTCTGTATTTAAAGGGATCGGCCAGTGGTTCGCGGCCCGGTGGCAGGACATACAAAACGCGCTTTCTACGGTGGCGACGTGGTTTCAAACTATGTTTCAAAATGCCTATACCAACGTGACGAATATCTTTAAGGCGATCGGCCAGTGGTTCGCGGCCCGGTGGCAGGATATAAAGAACGCGCTTTCTACGGTGGCGACGTGGTTTCAAACCATGTTTCAGAACGCCTACACAAATTTAACGAATGTATTCAAAGGGATCGGCCAGTGGTTCAGCGCACGTTATACGGACATAAAGAACGCAATTTCCGGGATCCCTGAATTCTTCCGATCTACGTTTCAATCTGCCTTCGACAAAATAACGGGGGTATTTAAGGGGATCGGATCGTGGTTCAAAACAAACGTAATAGACGCAATAAAAGGCGTGTTTGACAATTTCAACTTCAAACAGATCGGCGAAAATATTATCAATGCGATAAAGAACGGGATAAAATCAATCAGCCTTCCGAAGCTTTCTATTGAATGGGGAACGTCGGAAAAGACGATCGCAGGCGTGACTATAAAAGTACCCGTCCCACATATATCTTGGAACGCGGCGGGCGGAATTATGCAGAACCCGACAATTTTCGGTATGTATGGCGGGAAGCTGCAGGGCGGCGGCGAAGCAGGCCCCGAAGCAATTCTTCCGCTTGATACCTTTTATGAGCGTGTAGAGGGCTATATAAACGAAGCAGCAGAAAAGGCAGCGCAGGCAGCAGCAGAAGGCGGCAGCAGGGCAGCAGGCGGCCGCGGCGGGGACTTTTATCAGTATAACAGCTATACTTCGCCGAAGGCGCTTTCGCCGTCCGAAGCAGCCAGACAGACGCGGAACGCAACGCGCAATATGGTTTTACAGTTACAAAGGGGGCGCGGATAATGGCAAAGAAAATCACTTGCATAAATGAAGACGGCGTTCAGATTGATTTTTCCTATGATGAAGACGCGGAATTCTTTTTAATATCGCTTGAAGGCGCCTATTCAGTATCAAATAACGTGGTGACGTCCGCTAACACAATGACGGACGGATCCACATATCAGGGAAGCACGACAAAGCAAAGAAACATTGTTATAACGGCGGAGTTTGACGAAGACTATCAGGCCCGCCGGGACTTCCTTTATAAGTGTTTTAAACCGAAGGCAACGGGGACACTTACATATACAGAGAACGCCGAAAAAAGGGAAATTGATTACTATGTGGAAACGATAGACATTGACGAAAAAGGCGTCGTCCGAAATGTGACAATTTCCCTTATCTGCCCGGATCCGTTTTTTAAAGACTTGCAGGACACAACGATCACAATGGCAGGGTGGGAACCTTGTTTTGAATTCGTCCATGAATTTACTGACGAACTGGAAGAATTCGGCGTCCGTGTTGCGGAATTAGTAAAGACTATTGAAAACGACAGCGCCGCGGATCATATCGGGATTGAAATATACATGGAAGCAACGGGAAGCGTAAAGAACCCGGTTTTGTACCATGTAGAGCAGGATATTCATATAAAAGTCGGTACAGAAGAATTTCCGTTAATCTTGGAGCCGGGCGACGCGGTAAAAATCACGACGGGAACCAATGAAAAAAATGTTTACTTAATATCAGGCGGAGAAACAAAAAAGATCAATGAATATCTGGACGAAGAAAGCGAATTCATACAGCTTGTACACGGACAGAATACTTTCATTTACGACGCAGACGGCGGCGAAGATTATCTGAATGTAACTATAACGTACCGTTTCCGTTATTTGGGGGTGTAGTTATGGAAGTACGAATTTACAACAAAGAATTACGCCGGATCGGGCAAATGGAAAATCAAACGTCTTTGATATGGACGCGGAAGTTTTACGAACCGGGGAATTTTGAGATCCACGCACCGATCACGGACGAAAATCTTTCCTTGCTTCGGCCCGGAAATCTGATCGGGAAAAAGGGATCGGAAGAAGCGGGCGTTATTGAAAGCATAGAAAAGGAAGAAAGCGACATAAAAAACGAAATTACAGTGAAAGGCCGCTTTCTTTCTTCCTACATGGAAAGAAGACTGATAAAGAAGACTGTAAATTTTAGCGGAACCGTCGAAAATGCTATGCGGCAGCTTTTGACCGGGGCGGCCCCGATCCCGCTTGTAGAGTTGGGGACGCTGAACGGCTTCCCGGAAACGGTACAATTTCAAGCGACAATGAAAAATTTGTTGACATACGAAACAAAGCTTTCAAAGGCGGGGGCGATCGGGTATCGGTTCCGGCCAGATTTTAAAAAGCGAAAAATCATATTAGAAACGTATCAGGGGAAGAACCGGACTTTTAAACAGCATGAAAATAACCGCGTTATCTTTTCGGAAGATTATAACAATCTGAATAACGCGATCTATAAATACAACGATCAGAACTTCAAAACAAAAGTAATTGTCGGCGGGCAGGGCGAAGGCGACGCCCGGACATATTACGAATTAGGCGGCGGATCCGGCCTTGATCTTCGGGAGTTATTCGTTGACGCAAAGGACATAAACCCGTCGGGCATGACGGCGGCGCAGTACAAGGCGGCACTTTTGCAGCGGGCGCAGGAAGCACTAAACGAAGCGATCATTTCCGAAACACTGGAATGTGAAACGGAAGCGGCGATCAACTTCACCTATAAAGTTGATTATGATCTTGGGGACATTGTAACAGTGCGCAAAAAGCGGTGGGGCCTGAATATGGATCAGAGGATCACCGAACTTCAAGAAATTTATGAATTCGGCGGCCTGATCGTGGTTCCTACGCTTGGCGATCCAATGCCTGAAAGTATTAAGTGGGAAGAATAAACGGAAGGAGTGAAAGAGAATGGAAAAAGTAAAAAGCTATGATTATTTCTGGAATTCAAAAAAAGATCGTTACTATGACGCCGATTCAATGGGGGATTGGTTACGGCCATTCTTCGTGAATGGCGTTTTTAACGGACAATTACAAGTAACCGCTAACGACGATATGAGCGTAACAGTCGGGGCCGGGTACGGGTACATAAACGGGAAACATAGACATTTCCTGACGCCGACAACGCTTGACCTTGAAACGGCTTCCGGCACGTTACACCGGATAGACAACGTAATATTGCGCCGGGACGACACAAACAGAATGATCTATTTACTGATCGTAAAGGGCGGGAACGCTTCTTCACCCGTGGCGCCGTCCCTGACGCGCGAAGGGCCTATTTATGACTTGAAGCTTGCAGAAATCTATATCGCCGCCGGAACGGTGAAAATAACGCAGGCAGAGATCACCGACACACGCATGATAACGGCCGTATGTGGATATGTGGCCGCGACAGTGAAAGAAATCGACTTCACGCAAATTTCGGCGCAGTTTGAACAGTATTTCACGAATTACAGAAAGAATATATCAGACAAATTTCAAAGCTTCGTTCAGGACGTGGACAGCTACAACGATCAGGCAGCCGCGGCCCTTGCCCTGATGAAGCAGACCTTCGCAGACTACGCCGGGCAGCAGGAAGAAATATATCAGAATTGGATCGCCGGGCAGCAGGGCGATTTTGAACAATGGCGGCAGGGAGTAGAAAGCGCCTTCTTACAATGGCGGCAAAATCAGGAAGGCGCCTTCAATAATTGGTATATCACAAATACGACGGGTTGGAAGAAAGATTTTGAAGATTGGTTCGACACGCTGAAAATAGTTTTGTCTGGTGATGTGGCGGCGAAGCTGCAAATAGAAATCGAAACGATCTTTAATATGCTGACGACTTCCGAAGTATGCGTCAATCTCGCAGACGCCGAAGGAAACGATCTTGTGACCGACGACGGCGATCAGCTTATAGCGTTTTGGACGCTTCGCACGTCTGACACGTGCAAGTGTTCAGATAGATAAACCATAAATGAAAGGAGATTTTAAACATGGCACAAAAAAAGATCCGTGACCTTGCGGCCGTCCCTGAAATCTTAGGGGAATACTATCTTGTAGTAGAAACGCCGGAAGGCACAAAGCAGACTTTATTTTCTGAATTCTGCAAAAACATATTCGCCGCAGATATTACAGAAAGCAAAGCGGAATTCCCGGAGATCGGGAAAAATGACACGCTTCCGGTTATCGTCGGAAAACTGAAAAAGTGGCAGGCGGACACGATCGCGAAGATTGAAGCCGGGGCCACGCAGGAAAACATCATTTCAGAATTTCCCGAAATCGGGGAAGGCGAAGAAGGGGAAGCGGCAAAAGAAGCCCTGAAAGAAAAGATTGCTTCCGGCTATCTTGCGTACATTATGAACCAGAGTTTGACGAAGGTTATCAAAGACAACGCCGATCTTCTGAATGACTATGAAGTGATGAAACGCGAAATCATGGCGCCTTATGGGTATTTCGGTATAGAATGGGGCCTTGATGATCTCATGGCGCTTGTGAAGGCGGGATCGTGGGATAAATTCGCGGTCGGCGATTATTTTATCGAAACGACTTCTTCCGGGGAAAAAATCATGTGGGAAGTAGCCGGAAAGAATTCATATTTGCATTGTGGCGATACGGAATTGAATAAAAATCATATTGTATGCTGCCCGCGCGATTGTCTGGAAACGTATTATAAATTTAACACGTCACACACGAACGCCGGGGGCTATGCCGCGTCACTTATGCCCGCAAACCTTGAAACGGAAGCAAACAAATTTTCTTCAAAGCTTCAGGGCTACATGACAACGATCCGGCGTCTGGAAAATAACAAGGGAACTTGGGCGTGGGCGTCCCGTCGAATTTTCCTTCCGGGTATTGTGGAATTATGCGGATCGCCCGGCTTCGCGGATCAGTGGTCGGGTGGCGCTTTCAATCAGCTTCAATTATTCACGGGCGGAAACGCGCACATTTTGAAAGGCGCAGGCTTTAACAAGAAAAAGGCCGGGCGCGTCAACTTCTGGACGGCGGATCCTTCGGCGGCGAACACGACGGACTTTTGCGATTTCTACCACTACGGCGACAGCAGCGACAACGGCGCCGCGTACGACTTAGCCCTTGCCCCGCTAATCGTTCTTTCATAATCTGGTAATCGCGGCGGCCGACAGCGCCGCCGCAGAAAGGAAGTGCAAGAAAATGTCCGTCCCGTCGTGGAATAGAACGGCGTCAAAGCTTGACGCATTTTATGAAGCCGTAAAACTACGGCATATAGTAACACAAATAATCATGCGGAATTTCGGCTTGAAGCGCGAAAAATACAATTCCCTGATAGGAAGGCAGGCGCGGGAAAAGTACCCGGAATTGAAGAAGCTTTTTGAAAGGATCGACAACTATCAAAACGAAGTCGAAAAACAAAAGCTTCTGACAGAATACCCGGAATGGTTTATAACGCGCGTCCGGGAAAATTTATTCAAGTATTCTTCGGATCTGGTTAGCAACATTTCGGCGGCGAATGAAATTCTTTGCAGGACAAAAGAAGAATATATAAAACGGATCCTTCTGGAAGACGAAGCGATCGCCGATATTGCCAGAATACGGCAGGAAGTATTATTCATTGAAGAATTTATGAATATAGATCTTAGCCGTTACATGGAGTATTCCGAACAGTTGGAAAATACCCGGAATTATCTTTACAAGTGGAAGAAATCAACGATCCGGGACTATGACGAATTCTTGCACCCGGAAAAGAAAGAAGCCCGCCTGCAGAAAGAAAAGCAGCGGAAAGAAAGGAAGAAATAATAATTTATTGGTTATGCGTTGTTTTTGATTGGCCGGGCGCGTCAACTTCTGGACGGCGGATCCTTCGGCGGCGAACACGACGAACTTTTGCAATTTCAACAACAACGGCAACAGCAACAACAACGGCGCCGCGAACGACTTAGCCCTTGCCCCGATATCGTCTTCATGCGGACAAGGATCCGCAGGACATAGAACGATAGGAACGTATGACCACGGCGAAAGCCGGAATTATTCGTCTGACGGTCAATAGTGCTTTTAAGTTTTACACTATGTTGATCTATAAGCGGGCGGAATTATGAAAACATGAAGAATTTACCAACATTTCAGGAAATAACAGATCCTAATAATTTAATGGCAGCCGCTAAAAAGTGCATGGAAGGCGTGACGTGGAAATATTCGACGCAGGCTTACTATTTGGACAGAATAGAGCGTGTACGCCTTACGAAGAAGCGCCTTGAAGGGCGCGAAAGAATGTCCGACGGCTTTATCGTCTTTCCTATATGCGAACGCGGGAAACGGCGTGTAATTCGTTCAATACATATCAATGAAAGAGTTGTCCACCGGGCGGAAAATGATCTTGTTTTGGTTCCCGTCCTTCGGCCGAAGCTTATTTATGACAATGCAGCTTCACTAAAAGAACGCGGAACCCGCTTCGCATTGGAACGGTTAAAGGTTCACTTGTGGCGCTACTTTCGGAAGCATGGATCCAATGAAGGGTATATCCTGACAGCGGATCTTCACGGTTATTTTGATTCCATACAACACGGGCCGATCTTTGAAGAATATTCCCGGATATTCGGTTACGATCCCGATATTGTCAATTTGACAATGGACTTCATAGACGCTTTCGGGGATCAGTCTTTGGGGCTTGGTTCGCAGGTTTCACAAATGACCGCCGTATTTTATCCGAACCGGATAGATCACTTTATAAAAGAACAGCTTAAAATAAAGGGCTACGGCCGATATATGGACGACTTTTATCTTATCCATGAAGACCGGGAATATTTGCAAAAGTGCCTTGATACAATCCGGGGAATGTATGCGGAAATCGGTATTGAACTAAACGAACGCAAAACAAAGATCGTGAAGCTTTCCGAAGAATTCAAATTCTTAAAAGGCAAAATTCACCTGACGGACACGGGCCGCGTTATCATGCGCCCGGATCACAATAGTATTGTGAGAGAGCGCCGGAAGCTGAAAAAGCTGAAAAAGAAACTGGACGAAGGAAAGATCACATTCGCAGACGTTCAGCAGGCGTATAATTCATGGAAAGGCTATATCAGTTACTTTAATTCATACCGCACGTTGCGAAGTATGGATAAACTTTTCAATCAGCTATTCAATGACTATAAAGGAAGGAGATATAAAAACAATGGCAAAGAAAGACACAGCAAATTCCGGGGAGAATACAAACAGTACAACTTCCCAAAACGTCAAGATCCGGCTGAAAGACGGTACAGAATTGACCGTCCTTCTTAACGGGAACACATACGAAAGCGCGGAGCCGATCGCAGACAGTGTTCTTTCCGCGGAAAATGTTTCAAAGGTTGAGATCGACGGCGAAGCACACGACAATATGATCCTGATCTGCAAATATGAGTATGAAGGCGGAACCCGCTTCGCGCTTCGGGAAATGACAGAAGCGGAAGCAGAAAATAAAAGTCTTCGGTCGCAGCTTAACGACGCCCTGCAGAGCGTCGCGGAATTAACGATCATTGTATCGGCAATCATGGCACAGTAAAGAAAGGAGATATTGCGCAATATGAATTTTACAGAAAACAGCGGGCTTGTTAAAACATGGGTTAATCTGGTGAAGGGCGGAACATACACCCGCGAACAGATCCCGAACCTTTTCAACCTTCGGGAAGTAGTCACCGGAATACTGGACGCAGCAGAAACGGCATAAGGAAGCGCAGAGGGCGCCAGAAACAAGCGAAAAGCCCCGAAGGGTATATTTTATCCTTTGGGGCTTTTTCTTGCCTATATGGGGCAAATACGGGACGGGAAATCATATCAGAATTACGCGCTTTTATCCGATAAAATGAAATCAAATATCGGCGAAAGAAAGGAGATCGGGAAAATGGATATTAACACGGCGTTGACTGTTTTTCTTGGATTGTGTGCAGCAATCACGGCGATCGGATCGGCGGCGACATATATCGGGAAGGCAAAGAACAAAATCACCGAACCGGACAAAAAGCAGGACGAACGGATCCAGAAATGCGAAGACCGTATCAGGGAACTTGACGGCCGGATCGAAAAGCTTCGGGAATATCTGAAAGACGATAAAAGCAAGATCGAAGAACTGGAAAAGGCCCTGAAAAGCGCGAACGCGATTCAACTTCAATGTTTACTTGCGCTTCTGAAAAACGCAAAGGATCCGCACAACACGGCAGACATTGACAAGGCAACGGCAGCCCTTGAAAGCTATATGATCGAACGGGGCGGCGAATAATGGCAGTAGCAGGAAGGCAGCTAAAACGGGAAGAAGACGAACTTCGCCGGAAGTCTTCAAAGCGTTTTACATATTCAAAGCTTATTGTAATTATCCCGGACGCCCTTTTGATTGTGTCCGTGATTGCCTTCGTTTATATCACGATCCGGATCGTGGGTATGGAAGATCCTGTTTTTTCGGCGTCGGAAGTCCTGACGCCGTTTAGCGTTGTTATATGCGGGCTTGCGGTATTCGCAGGGATAGCGCACACGGCATACAGCAACAAAGAAAAGCTTTCAAACGCATTAAATCAGTGGTTTTCATTCATTGAAAGGACTATCCGCTTTAAACAGCGGATCGGGCAGGATCCGGGAGAACTGGAAGAACAGCTTTCGGACATTATCAGGCAATCAGAAAGCCACGTTCAAGACTTGGTTATGTGCAAGGCGTCGGAAGCGGAAGCAACACAAGAAAATATTTCAGTATAGAAAGGAGATATTGCGCAATATGACAATTACGCTTTTTATTACATTTATGACAGCGGCCGCAGCAGTTAGCGGGCTTTTGACGGAAGCAATCAAAAAGGCATACCAGAACGCCGGGCGCAAGTATAGCGCGAATGTGATCGCGTTAATCAATGCGGCAGTAATCGGCGGGCTTGGAATGGCGGCCGTTTATATGCTTTTGGGGATCCCGTGGACGGTCAATAATATTATCTGTCTTGTAATTATGATCGTTGCGGTATGGATCGGAAGCATGATCGGCTATGATAAAATCATTCAGTTATTGAAACAAATTCAGGAAACAGAAGCGAAAGCAGAAAGGGGCGCGGAAAATGGCAACGAAAATCAGTAATTGCGGCAGCAACGAAAACGGGAAGACGACGGGCGGGAAGGCCGGAGATCAGACCGGGAAAGAATACCGTGTTATTTCGTGGTATTCCCGGCCGTGGAAATGCGTTTTAAGATACCCGGATCCAAAAGTCGGGGAAGAAATCGCAAGGATCAGCGAAGCGGCCGCAAAGAATGACAATATCGGGTATTGCCAGACACACCGCAGGACGTACCACGACGCATTAAAGGCGGCAAATTGGAACCCGGCGGCAATCAAAACGCCCGTCGAAGCAGATTGCAGCGCGTCCACGCTTGCGAATATTATCGCGGCAGGGCATAAATGCGGGATCGCTGCCTTGAAGCAGGTAAACCCGGACGGCTACACCGGGAACATGCGGGCCGCATTAAAGAAGGCAGGCTTCACCGTACTAACAGACAGCAAATATTTAACTTCGTCCGACTATCTTCTTCCGGGTGATATTCTTTTGAATGACAACGCGCACACGGCCGTAAACCTGACAGCAGGAACGAAGGCGAAGGCGGCAGCAGTAACGGCGCCCGCAGCGGCCCCGGCGACGGCCGCGGTAGAAAAAACGATCTGGAATTTCCTGATCGGGAAGGGTTTAAACGCCTACGCAGCCGCCGGGATCTTGGGGAATTTTGAAGCAGAAAGCAACCTGAACCCGCGGAACCTTCAAAACACAAGCGAAAAGAAATTAGGCTTGACTGATGATAAATACACGGCAGCAGTTGACGCCGGAAGCTATACGAATTTCGTCAAAGATTGCGCCGGGTATGGTCTTGCACAATGGACATACTATACCAGAAAGCAGGGGTTATATAACAAAGCGAAGGCCGCCGGAAAGTCAATCGGCGATCTGAATATTCAGCTTTCTTTCATGTGGGACGAATTGCAGGGCGGGTATAAAAAAGTATTGCAGCAGTTAAAGGCCGCCGGATCCGTGGCGGACGCTGCAAGCGCTTTTATGATCGGATATGAAGGCCCGGCAGACCAGAGCGCAGCAGCGCAGAAGAAGCGGGCCACATACGGACAGAAGTATTTCGACAGATACGCAGGCGGCGCAGCAGCAACGCCGACGCCCGCCGGAAAGAATGAACCGGACGCGGCCTACAAAGTGGGGAAAAATTACACGCTGCAGGCGAATATGTATGTACGCAAGACGCCGAACGGCGAAAAGCTTTCCTATTCCGCGTTGACGGCAGACGGAAAGGCCCACGGCTACCCGGACGGAGCCGGAAAAGCAATCTTGAAGAAAGGAACCGTCGTCACGTGCAAAGGGCTTGAAAAGGCAGCGGGCGGCGCTATATGGGTGAAGATCCCGTCGGGGTATGTGTGCGGCATATCGGGATCCGGCGAAATCTACATAAAATAATCAGGGAAGGGGGACAATGTACCATGAAGACATAGGGGAAAACGGTCAACGGCAAAGCAAGGAATAATATATCACGGGATCCGGCTTTTATCTTCGCACAGAAAAAGCCGGATATTTTTCTTTCAAAAAATGGTTATTTCGTGTATAATAGAATTCGTTATTGATTTTTAGCAAAGAAAGGAATTTAACCATTTATGAATGATGAATATAGCAAAAGAATAGAAGCGCAGGACTTGACAAAGGAACCGCCAACGGAAGAACCGGACAGACAATATTATTTTATGAAAAAGTGTCGGGAGATTGTGAAGAAGAAGTCCGAAGAATTAGGCCGCCCGCTGACGTGTAACTTGACGTCGTTCGGGTGTCAGATGAACGCGAGAGATTCCGAGAAGCTGTGCGGCGTTTTGGAAAAGGCGGGATATGAGCTTACCGACTCGGAGGAGGAGGCTGATTTTATCGTCTACAACACCTGTACGGTGAGGGACAATGCCGACCAGAGAGTTTACGGACGGCTGGGACATCTGAACAGCCTGAAAAAGCAAAAGCCGCATTTAAAAATCGCGCTCTGCGGCTGTATGATGCAGGAGCCAGGAGTCATTGAAAAACTGCAAAAAAGCTATCGGTTTGTGGATTTGATTTTCGGAACACACAATCTTTTCCGGTTTGCACAGTTGCTTTCGGCCATGCTGGCATCGGAAGACATGATTGTGGATATATGGGAGAAAACTGATGAAATTGTGGAAGAACTGCCGGTAAAGCGCAAATACTTCTACAAATCCGGTGTCAATATCATGTTCGGCTGCGATAATTTTTGCAGCTACTGTATCGTGCCATATGTGCGCGGGCGGGAGAGGAGCCGGGAACCGGAGGAGATTCTTTGTGAGATTGAAAAGTTGGTGGAGGACGGGGTGATCGAAATTATGCTGCTTGGCCAGAATGTCAATTCTTACGGCAAGAATCTCGAACATCCCATCAGCTTTGCAGAGCTCCTTCGTCGTGTGGAGAAGATCGAGGGCCTGAGGCGGATTCGCTTTATGACCTCCCATCCCAAGGATTTGTCGGACGAGCTGATCGAAGTGATGCAGCATTCCACAAAAATCTGCCGCCATCTGCATCTGCCTTTGCAGGCAGGCTCGAACCGGATCCTGCAGGCCATGAACAGGCGCTATACAAAAGAAACATACCTGGCGCTTGTGGAGAGAATCAGACATGCGATTCCCGACATGGCGATCACCACCGATATTATAGTGGGATTTCCTGGGGAGACGCCGGCGGATGTGGAGGAAACCATAGACGTGGTGCGAAAGGTGCAGTTCGACAACGCTTTCACCTTTATCTATTCCCCCCGGACAGGCACCCCTGCGGCGGCTATGGAAAACCAGGTGCCGCCGGAGTCCGTGCATGAAAGCTTTGACAAACTTCTTCTTGAGGTGCAAAAGACGGCGAAGAGCCGGGCGGCGCTTCTTGAGGGAAAGGTGATGGAAGCCCTCGTGGAAGGGGTAAACGAGCAGGACCCGGCCTTTGTGACGGGACGGCTTGGCAACAACATGCTTGTGCACTTTCGGGCGGACAGGCGGTTAATCGGAAAAACGGTCATGGTGGTACTGGACACCTGCCATGGCTTTTACTATACGGGACGGATGGTTGACTGGACGAGTCAGACCGGACATACGAGACTAGGAAAGATGGTTGATAACCAATGGCTGAACTGACACCTATGATGCAGCAATATCTGGAGACGAAGAAGGCGTACCAGGATTGCATTTTGTTTTACAGACTGGGCGATTTTTACGAGATGTTTTTCGAGGACGCCCTCACCGCATCCAGAGAGCTGGAGATTACTTTGACAGGAAAAAGCTGTGGACAGGAGGAGCGGGCGCCCATGTGCGGCGTCCCTTATCATGCTGTGGACAGCTATTTGAACAAGCTTGTTTCCAAGGGCTATAAGGTGGCGATCTGCGAGCAGGTGGAAGATCCCAAAAACGCGAGAGGCATTGTAAAGCGGGAGGTCATCCGCGTGGTCACGCCGGGGACGAACCTAAACCTCCAGGCGCTTGATGACAGCAAAAATAATTACCTGCTTTGTGTAGCCTACTTCCCCGGAAAAATCGGAATGTCGGTGGCGGACGTGACTACGGGTGATTACTATCTGACGGAAGTGGAGGACATTCGAAAGCTTCAGGACGAAATCAACAAATACGCGCCCTCGGAAGTGATCTGCAACGAGCCTTTCTTTGTCAGCGGATACGATATCGAGGAGTTAAAAACAAGGCTGCAAGTATCCGTCTACTCTTTACAGCCTTATTATTTTGACGAGAACGGATGCAAAAAGACTCTCATGAAGCATTTTCATGTAAATACGCTCAAAGGTCTCGGTGTGGAAGATTTTCCCGTCGGGCTGACTGCGGCCGGAGCCTTAATGCAGTACCTATATGAGACGCAAAAGACGTCCCTCACCCATATAACGCACATCTATCCTTACCTGAGCAGCAGATATATGCTGCTTGACAGTTCAACAAGGCGGAATCTGGAGCTTGCGGAGACATTGCGTGAGAAGCAGAAGAAAGGCTCTTTGCTCGGTGTGCTGGACCGCACAAAGACGGCCATGGGAGGACGGCTTTTGCGCAAATACATAGAACAGCCCCTGATTGACAAAGAGCGGGTGGAAAAGCGTCTGGACGCGGTGGAAGCGCTCAACAAAAGGAGCGTTGACAGAGAGGAGATGCGTGAGTATTTGCAGGCTGTCTATGACCTTGAGAGACTTCTTGGCAGAGTCAGCTATAAGAGCGCAAATCCAAGGGATTTGATCGCCTTAAAAAATTCTCTTGCCATGCTTCCTTCCCTGCGCACGGTGCTGACCGATTTTGAGGCGCCGCTCCTTGCGGAAATACTGGAACACATGGATCCCTTACAGGATATTTACAAGCTGATCGACGATGCCATCATGGAGGAGCCGCCCATCGCGGTCAAGGAGGGCGGCATCATAAAGGAGGGGTTTAACGATTCTGTGGATGCGCTCAAAAAGGCAAAGACCGACGGCAAAAAGTGGCTGGCGGAGCTTGAGGAGACGGATCGTGAGCGCACGGGCATAAAGAATCTGCGCATCAAATACAACAAGGTTTTCGGCTATTACTTTGAGGTGACAAACTCCTACAAAGGCCAGGTGCCGGAGGACTATGTGCGAAAGCAGACACTTGCCAATGCGGAGCGTTACACCACGCCGCGGTTAAAGGAGCTTGAAGATACCATTTTGAACGCGGAGGATAAGCTTTTCGGACTGGAATATGATCTTTTCTGCGAGATCAGGGAGGCGATTGCGGGGGAAGTGGAGCGTATTCAGAAAACGGCCCGGGCGGTGGCCAGGCTGGATGTATTTACCTCCCTGGCCGCTGTGGCGGAGCAAAACCACTATGTACGCCCCTCCTTGAACGAAAAGGGCGTGATCGACATTAAGGAGGGGCGTCACCCGGTGGTGGAACAGATGATTGACAACGATATGTTTATCGCAAACGACACCCATCTGGATGACAAAAAACATTGCATCGCCGTGATTACGGGACCGAATATGGCTGGAAAATCCACGTACATGCGGCAGGTAGCCTTGATTGTTCTGATGACTCAGATCGGTTCCTTCGTGCCCGCGAAAAAGGCTGATATCGGTATTGTCGACCGGATTTTCACGAGAGTGGGCGCCTCCGACGATCTGGCCAGCGGCCAGTCAACTTTCATGGTGGAAATGAACGAAGTCGCCAATATTTTGAGAAACGCCACGCCAAACAGCCTGCTTGTTTTGGACGAGATCGGGCGCGGCACCTCCACTTTTGACGGTTTAAGCATCGCGTGGGCGGTGATCGAACATATCAGCAACCGCCGTATTCTCGGCGCGAAGACATTGTTTGCCACCCATTACCATGAGCTGACCGAGCTGGAAGGCAAGATGGATAACGTAAACAACTACTGTATCGCCGTCAAGGAGAAAGGGGACGATATCGTCTTTCTTAGAAAAATCGTGAGGGGAGGCGCGGATAAAAGCTACGGTATACAAGTGGCAAAGCTGGCGGGCGTGCCCGATATGGTGATCGACCGGGCGAAGGAGATCGTGGAACAGCTGAGCGACAACGATATCACCGGAAAGGTGCAGAGCATTGAGGTAAACCGTGGCAGGGGAGAAGCGAAAAAGACCGTAAGGTATGACGAGGTGGATCTCGAGCAGATTTCTTTGTTTGACACGGTGCGGGATGAAGATGTGATAAAGGAACTGACTGAGATAGACGTCGGCAATCTGACGCCTGTGGACGCGCTCAATACCTTGTACAGGCTGCAAAACCGCCTGAAAAACAGATGGTAAATCGTGTGAGAAGAGTTTCTAAAGACGTCCCGCCATAGGACGGGACGCCAAGAAACTCTAGGAGTTGCTTTGCAACTCCATCTCACACAGGAGAATGCCCAAAATACGGGCATTCTCCGCACTGGTTTGACTCACAGCAGAGCTGTGACATGGCGGTTAGTGTGAATCGCTGAAACGGGGAGGTGAACAGATGGCGAAAATAAATATACTGGACAACCAGACGATAGATAAAATCGCGGCTGGCGAGGTGGTGGAGCGACCTGCGAGTGTGGTGAAAGAGCTGGTGGAAAACGCCATCGACGCGGGGGCTGACGCTGTCACTGTGGAAATCAAAGACGGTGGCATAAGCCTGATTAGGGTCACCGACAACGGCGGTGGCATTGAAAAATCCCAGGTAGAGAACGCGTTTCTCCGCCATGCCACAAGTAAAATCACCTCCGCAGAAGACTTGACCAAATTGGTCAGTCTCGGATTTCGCGGCGAAGCGCTGGCCAGTATCGCGGCGGTGGCGCAGGTGGAACTGATAACCAGGACGCCGGAGGAGCTGACCGGAATCAGATATGTCATTGAAGGCGGAACCGTAAAGGAGAGGGAGGAAGTGGGCGCTCCCCAGGGAACCACTATGATTGTGCGAAATCTCTTTTTCAATACGCCGCCCCGTAAAAAATTTCTGAAACAGCCAAGGACGGAAGGGTCTTACGTGGCGGATCTGATGGAGCACCTGGCCATGTCAAATCCAAAAGTCTCCTTCAAATTCCTCCTAAACGGCCAAACCAGGTTTTACACCGCAGGGAGCGGGGATCTGAAGGAGATTGTCTACCGCATTTACGGTCGGGATATCGCCTTCTCTCTCACGGAGTTTTCCTGTGAGAGAGAAGGTATGACGGTGACCGGACTTTTGGGGAAGCCCGTGATCAACCGGGCAAACCGTTCTTACGAGATTTTTTATATCAATGGCAGATACATCCGCAGCAATCTCATCAGCAAGGCCGTGGAGGAGGGCTACAGCGAATATCTGATGCAGCACAAATTTCCCTTCTGCATCCTGCATTTTCAGATAGATACGCTAAAGCTCGACGTCAATGTACACCCTTCCAAGATGGAGGTGCGCATTGCCGACGGCCCCGTCTTTTATGAGGAAGTCAGGGACGCCGTGGAGGCGGCGCTAAGGGAGAGGGAAATGATTCCGGACGTGAGCCTTTCTCCTGAAAAGGAGGAAAAAAAGGCGAAAGCTAAGAAGCAGCAGGGGCAAAACGCCGTGCCGGAGCCTTTCGAGCAAAAGCGCATTACCGAGATGAAAAAGAGCCGTGCGGAAACGGCACAGGAGCAAAGTCTGTCGGATCGGACAGCGTCGTCGATACGGGCGATCTATGAAAAAAGCCGACCGGCGGAGGCGGCCGTCTTAAGGCAGAGCCAGATTTACGGGACAAAGCAGGAGACGCCGGCTGCCCTCAAAAAGCCGGAGCAGGCCGCCTGTCCGGAAAAAGGCCAGGAGATACGAAAGCCTGACATCCCGAAGCCGGAGCAGATGACCATGTTTGACGACAGGCTGCTCTCTGCGAAAGCCAGAGAACGGTACGAGATAATCGGGCAGCTTTTTGAGACATACTGGCTGATTTCTTATCAGGATAAGCTTTTGATTGTGGATCAGCATGCGGCCCATGAAAAGGTGAGGTATGAGCGCCTGATGCGGCATTTCCGGGAAAAGGAGATTGTTTCCCAAAACATCAATCCACCAAAGATCGTGACCTTGAGCAACATGGAGGCGGACTGCTATGTGCGGCATGCGGACAGTTTTGCCGCCCTCGGTTTTGTGATCGAGGAGTTTGGCGGAAGCGATTACGCCATCCGGGCCGTACCCATGGAGCTTTTAGGTTGCACCGAGGAAAACTACTTTTATGAGATACTGAGCGAACTTGCGGAGTCGCCTGCGGCGAATACGCCAGAGAGCGTTCGAAGCCGCATCGCTACCATGGCATGTAAGGCGGCCGTCAAAGGGAATATGCGGATGAGCAGACAGGAGATGGAGACGCTGATCGATGAGCTTTTGACTCTGGACAACCCGTATAACTGTCCCCATGGCAGGCCGACAATGATCACCATGAGTAAATATGAGCTGGAAAAGAAATTTAAGCGTATTGTATAAGTGTATGAGAAGAAGTTCTAAAACCGCCGTGCCATATAGGACACGGCGGCAAGAACTTCTAAGTCTCATACCGGAGAATGCCAAAAGAGGCATTCTCCTCTTGAGTTGGAGGAGGAATAGATAATGTGTGAAGGAGGGCGGCCTCTTATTATTCTGACGGGCCCTACCGCCGTGGGGAAGACGGAGTTGTCGATCGCCCTGGCGAAGGCTGTCGGCGGGGAGATCATTTCGGCCGATTCCATGCAGGTGTACCGCCATATGGATATAGGCTCCGCCAAAATTATGCCCGAGGAGACGGGCGGCGTGCCTCATCATCTGATCGATGTGCTTGAGCCTACCGAGGAATTCAATGTGGTGGTGTTTCAAAAGCTTGCAAGGAAGGCGGCCGAGGAGATTTACGGACGCGGGCATATCCCTGTTTTGGTGGGCGGCACCGGGTTTTATATTCAGGCGCTTCTCTATGATATCGACTTTACGGAAAACGACGAGGATACGGAGCTGAGGCGGTTCCTTTCTAAGCTTGCAGACAAGGAGGGAGCAGATGCGCTCTATGAGAGGCTGCGCGCCGTGGATCCGGAGTCGTGCGAGAATATCCACAAAAACAATGTAAAGAGGGTAATCCGGGCCATCGAATTTTACGAAAAGACAGGCCGAAAAATTTCCGCCCACAACAAAGAACAGCGAAAGAACGAATCGCCTTACCGGTTTGCATACTTTGTGCTAAACGACAGCAGGGAGCGGATCTATCAGAGAATTGACAAGCGGGTAGATTTGATGATGGAGTGCGGACTGGTCGACGAGGTGCGCGCCCTGCAGGGGCTTGGCTGCCACGGCGGCATGGTTTCCATGCAGGGGCTTGGCTATAAACAGATCCTTTCCTGTCTGGAGGGAGAGATTTCGATGGATGAGGCCGTATATCTCATAAAACGGGACACAAGACATTTCGCGAAAAGACAACTCACCTGGTTTAGACGCGAAAAAGAAGTAACTTGGGTGCAAAAAGACGTTTTTGACTATGACAGTCAAAAAATACTGGGTTTCATGCAGGATTTCCTGCGCGAAAAGAAGATTATCCTGTAAGAATTTGTCGAAAAAATATGGTGATATTTGTATAAAGTGCATAAAGTTATAAGACGGAATGGAGTTGAAAATGATGGAATTGTGTGAACAATACAAAAAACTTGGCATCTCGGAGGAAGTATGGCTGTTCGGGGAAGAGACTTTAAATTCTCTGAAAGCCCGCTTTGCCAGGATTGACGAAACGGCCGAGTATAATCAGTTGAAAGTCATTCACGCCATGCAGACGGCCCATGTGAGCGAGGCATGTCTGCTCGGAACTACGGGCTATGGCTACAATGACCTTGGGCGTGACACATTGGAAAAAGTGTACGCCGGGGTTTTCCGGACGGAGGATGCGCTGGTGCGTCCTCAGATCACTTGCGGCACACATGCGCTGGCGTTAGCGCTTATGAGTAACCTGCGACCGGGGGACGAGCTTTTGTCTCCGGTCGGGAAGCCGTATGACACACTGGAGGAAGTGATCGGCATACGACCCTCCCGCGGGTCGCTTTCCGAGTATGGTGTCACCTATCGCCAGGTGGATCTTTGTCCTGACGGAAGATTTGACTATGACGGCATAAGAAGCGCCGTCAACGAGAAAACAAAACTTGTCGCCATCCAGAGATCCAAAGGCTACCAGACAAGGCCCACCTTGTCCGTGGCCCGCATCGGTGAGCTGATCTCTTTTGTAAAGCAGCTCAAGCCGGACGTCATCGTGATGGTGGACAACTGCTATGGGGAGTTCGTGGAAACCATGGAACCTTCCGAGGCAGGGGCCGATATGGTGGTGGGTTCCCTGATTAAAAACCCGGGTGGCGGCCTTGCCCCCATCGGCGGTTATATTGCAGGAAAAAAGGAATGCGTGGAGAACGCGGCCTGCCGTCTGACCTCCCCAGGACTTGCAAAGGAAGTGGGCGCCTCTCTTGGCGTACTGCCCGCCTTTTATCAGGGACTTTTTCTTGCGCCGACGGTGACGGCTTCCGCTCTGAAAGGAGCCATATTTGCGGCAAATATTTATGAAAGACTCGGTTTTGCGGTGGTGCCTGACGGCAGCGAGAGCCGCCACGATATCATCCAGGCCGTAACCTTTGGTTCCCCCGAGGGTGTCATCGCTTTTTGCGAAGGCATCCAGGCGGCGGCTCCGGTGGACAGCTTCGTCACGCCAGAGCCATGGGACATGCCAGGATATGATTCCAAGGTCATTATGGCGGCGGGCGCCTTTGTGTCAGGCTCCTCCATAGAGCTTTCCGCGGACGGCCCCATTGCGCCGCCCTATGCGGTCTATTTTCAGGGAGGACTCACTTTTCCTCATGCGAAGCTCGGCATCCTGAAAAGTTTGCAGAATCTTGCGGACCGGGGGATATGCCATATATGTTGATAAAAAATTCCATTTTTTTGTGTACATCAAAATATAATTGTGTTAAAATGGGCGTGGAAGAAAGGAGATTGTATTTTTTATGCGCAAAAATAACTGGGCCTGCTTTTTGTTGGTTCTGGCCGGAATTGTGATCGGCGGCTTTATCGGCAGCCTTTTCCCTTCCACATGGCTGAATTACGGGCAGTCCTTCGGTCTGGCGCAGCCCCTCGTTTTGGATATGGGCATTTTGAGTGTCACCTTCGCCTTGTCGATCAAAATTACGGTTGCAAGCATTATAGGGATCGCGCTGGCCATTATTATATACCGCTTGATTTAGTGCACTGACCCTGCGTGGGACGGTGCCCGGACTTTTTGGAGAGAAAGCTGTCGGGAAAGAGGTTGCATGAAATCAGGCAAGTGTGAGAACAATGAATATTGTGAAAAGCAAAATCTTCCATTTGAAAGATTTGCCGCGTACGGAGGAGAAAACCTGACGAACTCGGAGCTTTTGACAATCTTTTTGCGGAGCGGGATAAAAGGAATGACCGCCCGTGAGCTGGGAGAGCAGGTGCTTCGGCAGACAGCCCGGTACGGGAACGGTCTTTTGGGGCTTTACCATATTCCCGTGAAGGAATTGCAAAAGATTGAGGGCATTGGGGCGGTGAAAGCCATTCAGCTAAAGGCCATTGCCGAGTGTGCGAGGAGAATGGCCCAGGAAAAAGCGAAAGGCGTCCTTTCTTTTCATGAGCCGTCCACCGTTGCGGACTATTATATGGAACGGTTTCGACATGAAAAGGTAGAAAATACCCTGCTGTTGTCTCTAGATTCGGGATTCCATCTGATTGGGGAAGAGAATCTCTCAAAGGGAACGGTAAACGCGTCTCTTCTTTCGCCAAGGGAAGTGTTTATCCAGGCGTTTCGGGACGGGGCAACGTATATTATGCTTTTGCACAATCATCCGGGCGGATCCCCGATGCCCAGCGAAAACGACCTGCTGGTCACAGAGCGGATCGGAAGAACGGGTGCTTTAACGGATATTGCTCTGCTGGATCACATTATTATCGGGGACAACAGATATTTCAGTTTTAGGGAAAACAAGTTACTGACAGATATGTCACAAAGCGAAAAGGATATCTAAGCGCACCGCGTCATGGGACGCGATGTCTGGAAATTTTAAGTTTCGCTTGGAAGAATGCCGCAAGACGGGCAATTCTTTGCAGAGATTTGAAAAAGAGAAAGGGGTACATTTACCTTGGCAAACAACGCATTTGGAATCGACCTTGGCACCAGCAACATCAAAATCTATAACCGCGCGGACGACGAGGTGTTCGTAGAGAAGAACATGATCGCTATCGAGAATAAAAAGACGCTTTTCGCATACGGCGACGCGGCTTTTGAAATGTACGAGAAAGCGCCCAGCAATATAAGCATCACGTACCCGCTCAGCAACGGTGTGATTGCGGACATCCAGAATATGGAGACGCTGGTTCGTTATTTCTTAAGCGGTATGATGAAAAACAATGTGCGTCCCGCAGACTATTATATCGCTGTTCCATGGGATGTGACTGAGGTGGAAAAGCGTGCGTTCAAGGATCTGATCAAGGAATCCAATGTGAAAGCCAGGAAAGTCATGGTGGTGGATAAAGCCGTGGCGGACGGGCTTGGCATGGGAATCGACGTAAAAAATTCCCAGGGTGTACTGGTGGTCAATGTGGGTTTTGACACTACGGAAATTTCCATCCTTTCCCTGGGCGGCATTGTCCTCAGCCGCCTCATTAAGGTGGGCGGCCGGAAATTTGACGAGGCGATCAAGGCTGCGGTACGCCGGGAATTTAGTCTGATTATCGGCGGAAAGACGGCGGAAGTCGTAAAGACCTCGCTTCTTGACCTGGAAGAACAGAGACTGGGAGCCGTAGTCTATGGCCGTGATATCGTGACCGGACTTCCCGTGGAGCGTGAGATTCCCACGGCTCTTGTGGATGAATGCCTGATCGAATATTTCAATTCCATTATTGACAATATCAAGGTGATTCTCGAGCGCACGCCGCCCGAGCTTGCCGCTGATATTTACCGCCACGGGATTTACCTGACAGGAGGCGCTTCTCAGGTGAGCAAGCTTGCCCAGTTGATGAGCAAGGGGACGGGACTGCAGGTCAACGTATCCGAAAATCCGGTGACCAGCGTGGCTCTCGGGCTCGGAAAGGTCATCAAGGAAGATAATTATAAAACGGTAGCCTACGCGATAGAAGGAATGAGTAAATGAGTCCAATCGTCAAAAAAAAAGGAGAGAAATTTACGTTACCCGGTAAATATCTCCTTTTTATTTTAACAATCCTTTGCACGGCCCTTGTGCTTGTGACCTTCAACACAAAGCTGTTCAGCGGTCCGTTGTCCGCTGTGGTTGGGTATCTTGTAGTTCCCTTTGAGGAGGGAATCAGCGTTGTGGGAAGCTGGCTGTCAGGCCGCTCCGAGGAACTTGTACAGATCAGGGAGCTGCTTTCACAAAACGAACAGTTGAAAAAGCGGGTAGATGAGCTTACCATCGAAAATACGAGGCTTCAGCAGGACCGTTATGAGCTGACCAACCTGCGGGAGCTTTACAATCTGGACGCCCAGTACGACGAGTATGAGAAAACCGGCGCGCGGATAATTGCCAGAGATTCAGGCAACTGGTTTTATTCTTTCGTCATCAACAAGGGAGCCAGTGACGGCATCGCGGTTGATATGAACGTGATGGCGGGAAGCGGCCTTGTGGGGCGGGTGGTGGATGTCGGCCCCAACTGGGCGAAAGTGAAGTCCGTCATTGCGGACGACTCCAATGTGAGCGCCATGGTACTTTCCAGCGCGGATCGCATGATTGTTTCCGGGAATCTGAAGCTTTACGCTTCCGGCGTCATCGAATTTGAACAGTTGGTGGACAGCAAAAATGTGGTTGTGGAGGGCGACAAAGTGGTCACCTCCGACATAAGCGACAAGTATCTGCCAGGCATTTTGATTGGCTATATCAATACCATAACTCCGGATGCAAACAACCTGACAAAGTCCGGCTACATAACGCCGGCTGTCGATTTTGAGCATCTGGAGGAGGTTCTGGTAATCATGGAACTGAAACAGACGATCCCTGAATAACAGCAAGAAGCTTATCGTATGGAGGACTATCGTGAAGCGAGGCATTATCACGGCAATACTGATTTTCATATGTTTCCTGCTGCAGTGTACGGTTTTCCGGGCGCTGGCTTTTGGCGGTATTGTGCCAAATCTGCTGATTGTGCTCACTGCTTCCTTCGGCTTTATGAGAGGGGAGAAGACGGGGCTTTTGATCGGATTTTTCTGCGGCCTTTTGGTGGATATCTTTTTTGCCAGCGTCATCGGCTTTTATGCCCTTTTGTATATGTATATCGGCTATATGAACGGCAAGTTTGCGGCCATCTTTTATCCTCAGGATATCAAGCTTCCTGTGGTGTTGATTTTATGCAGTGATTTTCTTTACGGAGTAGGCTGTTATGTCATTCTGTTTCTTCTGCGCGGCCGTTTTGAATTTACATATTATGTCATGCACATTATTTTGCCGGAGATCGTGTATACCATTGCGGTCACCCTGCTTTTATACCCGCTCATCCTCTGGATCAATACGGGGCTTGAGCGAAGCGAACTGAGGAGCGGAAAGAAGTTTGTTTGAGGAACTTTTAGAGCATTTTAAAGAGAATTTTCTGAATATGGTTACCTCCCGGCTGATTGTCCTGATGCTGGTGATCGCCGGTATGGGCGGTTATCTGATTTGCTGGCTGTTTCAACTGCAGATCGTCGATGGGGAAAGGTATTACAACGACTTTCAGCTTCGAATCAGGAAAGAGCGGACGATTCCCGCAACCAGGGGCAATATCCTTGGCAGGAACGGGGAGCTTCTCGCCTACAATGAGCTGGCCTACTCCGTCACGATTGAGGATGTATACGAGTCCGGGAGAGGGAAGAACGCGAATCTGAACCGGACGATACGAAGGCTGATTGCCATCATCGAGGACCACGGGGATCACGTGATCAGCGATTTCCATATTGAGGTCGGAAAAAACGGCGACTATGAGTACAATGTGGAGGGGACACAGCTTTTGCGTTTTCTGGCGGATATTTACGGTTACGCCTCCACAGAGGATTTAAAGGAGCGGGAGAAAACCGCTTCCCCCGACGAGGTGGTGAAATACCTGTGCAGTACCGGTCGCTATGGCATCGGCGATTATACGGACGAGAAAGATTCCGACACCTTCGTGGAGGGACTTGGCTTCACGAAGGAGGAAGTAATCAAGATCATCACGATCCGCTATGCCATGAGCGCAAACAGCTATCAGAGATACATTGCAACCACCGTGGCGGAGAATGTCTCCCAGGAGACGGTTGCGGTTATCATGGAAAACGAGGATAATCTGGACGGCGTATCCATTGCGGAGGGCACCATCCGCAAATACAACGACAGCATTTATTTTGCCCAGGTGATCGGATATACTGGAAGAGTGGCGCAGGAGGAGCTGACGCAACTGCAGGAGGAAGATTCGTCCTACGATCTCAACGACACGGTCGGCAAGTCCGGTATCGAGGCTTCCATGGAGATGGAACTGCAGGGGAAAAAGGGCTCCGAGACTGTGTATGTGGATAATATGGGAAAAGTGGTGGAGACAAGCGACCGGGTGGAACCCATGGCCGGCAACGACATCACGCTGACGTTGGACCCGGGCCTTCAAAAAGCCTGCTACCATATTCTGGAGTCAAAGCTTGCGAGTATCCTTCTGTTAAAGATACAGAATATCAAAGAGTATAAACCGCCGGAAGGGGGAAGCGGCGGGGACATCCCCATCCCGATCTACGACGTATATTACGCCTGTATCAACAACAATGTGATTGACACCGCCCACTTCACCTCAGAGTATGCCGAGGAGACGGAACGCGCCGTACAAGCGTCTTATTTGGACAAAAAAGCCCGGGTTTTCGCGACTTTGGAGGATGAGCTGAAAGAGAGCTGTACGCCATATAACGCGCTGACGGAAGAGTATCAGGTTTACGAGAGTTATATCGCGTCGCTTCTCTATGACAGGAATATCCTTATGGAGGAGGTTGTTGACAAAAACGACGAAACCTACATCGCCTGGACAACGGATGAGGTAATCAGCTTAAACGAATATCTCAACTATGCCATTGCCCAAAACTGGGTCAACGTATCCAAACTGGATATCGATTCCCGATATTCCGATTCGGTTGAGATCTACAACAAGATTTTGGAATACACGTTTGACGTGCTGGACAGGGATATTGATTTTGACAAAAAGATTTATCGTTATATGATACTAAATGACGAGATAACCGGAAGACAGATCTGCCAGCTCCTATTGGAACAGCATATCGTGGATCCTCCCGCACAGGAGAGGGCTCAGTTTGAATCGGGTGCGCTTACGCCCTACACGTTTATGAGAAACCGCATCGAGCATCTGGATCTGACGCCGGCGCAGCTTGCCCTTGACCCGTATTCCGGCTCCATCGTGGTGACGGAGGTAAATACCGGGGACGTGCTGGCTCTTTCCTCCTATCCGAGCTATGACAATAACAGGATGGCAAACGGCGTGGATGCGGCATACTTCGCAGCACTGAGAAACGACCTGTCAAGCCCCATGTTAAACTATGCAACCCAGCAGAGAACGGCGCCCGGCTCCACATTTAAACCGTGCGCTGCGACAGCCGGGCTTTTGGAAGGAGTTATTACTCTTTCAGATAATATTACATGCGCCGGTCTATATGACAAAATTTCACCGCCGGCCAGGTGCCATATCTATCCGGGCGCCCACGGATCCTTAAACGTGACAGGCGGCATACGTTACTCCTGCAACTCCTTCTTTTACGAGGTCGGTTACCGGCTGGGGATCGTGGGAGACACTTACAACGACAACGTGGGTCTTAATAAGCTGGCCAAATACGCGGACATGTACGGCCTTTCGGAGACGTCAGGGATTGAGATTGAGGAGTATGCGCCGGGAGTGTCCGATCTGGACGCGGTCCGTTCCGCCATCGGTCACGGCCGGAACAACTTCACCACGGCGGGACTTGCGCGATACGTTACAACCGTCGCAAACAGCGGAACATGTTATAATTTAACTCTGGTGGATAAAGTGGAGGATAAAGCGGAAGGTACGGTTGCGGATCATCAGGCCACGGTCAGAAACCGGATCGACATGGATCCCGCCTACTGGAATGCGATTCATACCGGTATGCGCGGCGTTGTGGAAAACAAGGCGTACTTCTCGGAGCTTGATGTAAATGTGGCAGGTAAGACGGGTACTGCTCAGGAGAACAGAAACCGCCCAAACCATGCGCTCTTTATCAGCTACGCGCCCTACGAATCGCCGGAGATATCGGTGACGGTGCGTGTGGCCAACGGCTATACTTCCGATTACGCCGCTCAGATAGCCAAGGATGTTTATGAGTACCATTATGGGCTGAAGGAAGAAGAGGAGATTATTACCGGCACGGCAGGAACTCTTGCCGGCGGCGAAATCAATGCCGATTAACGGCTGACAGTTTGAGGACAGAGGTGTGAATATGAAAAACGCAGTGATTATCAAGAGCTTTCCCAACGGTTTGTCCATCTTTTTGGACAGTGATCTGCCCTTTTCGCAGCTCCTGGAGGAGATTGCCATGAAATTTCGCGAGTCCGCCAATTTTTTTAAGGACGCCAGCATGGTATTGTCTTTTGAAGGCAGAGAGCTCTCCGACTTGGAGGAGCGGCAGATTGCCGACACGATCTCGGCCAATTCCAGGCTGAATATTGTCTGCATTATGGGAAAGAACGAGGAGACGGACAAGACCTACGTGAGAGCTCTGCAACAGCTTTCCTTCCATCAGGAGGTATTGGAGAACGCAGGGCAGTTTTACAAGGGGACTTTGAAGGACGGACAGATTCTTGAGACGGAGAACAGCATTATTGTGCTGGGGGACGTCTATCCAGGAGCCTGCGTCATATCCAGCAAGGATATCGTGGTGCTTGGCGGTCTTTTCGGACAGGCGTATGCCGGAGGGAACGGAGAGGAAGGGCACTTTGTGGTAGCGCTTGAAATGTCGCCGGAAAAATTAAAAATCGGTGATTTCAGATACAAAACCTCAGAAAAACAAAGCAAGTGGTCGATCAAACCGAAGATTCAGCCCAAGATTGCTTATGTGAAAGACGCCAGAGTAATATTAGAGCCGATTACCAAAGAATTACTGAGCGATCTGCCATTCTAAAGTTCAGCCATGCTCTGTAAAAATGGGCGAATCATGCTCGCATGAATGAGCCATCTTTACAGAGCATGAGCGGAGCGCCATCTCATGAGC
Source organism: uncultured Lachnospiraceae bacterium (assembly GCA_910587095.1). Lineage (GTDB taxonomy): Bacteria > Bacillota > Clostridia > Lachnospirales > Lachnospiraceae > UBA3282. The sequence continues at coordinate 5,971 of CAJUMJ010000030.1, read as the reverse complement.
AAAGTTAACTGCGTAAGCAGTGTGAAAGCGCCGCAGGCGCCTTTGCGAATGGCGCGGGCTGAACGATGTGGGCAGAGAGTTCGGTAGACGATAACAATTCATCAATGGAGGACTTGCTATGAGTGAAGTGATTGTCGTCACGTCAGGGAAAGGCGGGGTGGGGAAGACCACCACCTCTGCAAACGTTGGAACAGGTCTGGCAGCTATGGGGAAGAAGGTTATCCTGATTGATACGGATATCGGTCTTCGGAACCTGGATGTGGTTATGGGACTGGAGAACCGGATTGTATATAATCTGGTGGATGTGGTGGAAGGGAACTGCCGCATCAAACAGGCGATCATCAGAGACAAGCGTTATCCGACCCTGTTTCTCTTACCGTCGGCGCAGACAAAGGATAAGAGTGCGGTGAATCCCTCACAGATGGTACGCATGATCAGTCATCTGAGAGATCAGTTTGACTACATTATACTGGACTGTCCCGCGGGTATCGAGCAGGGGTTCCAGAATGCCATCGCAGGCGCTGACAGGGCGCTTGTCGTGACTACGCCGGAGGTGTCCGCGATCCGGGATGCGGATCGGATTATCGGCCTTTTGGAGGCCAACGAGATACATAGGATAGATCTGATCATCAACCGAATCAGACAGGATATGATCAGGCGGGGTGACATGATGTCCTCGGAGGATGTGGTGGACATTTTATCCCTGCCGTTGATCGGAAGGGTGCCGGATGATGAGAATGTGGTGATAGCCACTAATCAGGGTGAACCGCTTGTGGGAAGCAATACGCTGGCGGGGAAGGCATACCAGAATATCTGTTACCGGGTGGTGGGCGAGGAGGTTCCTTTCATGGACTTTGACAAGAGCGTCTCGTTCTGGGCCAGGTTATCAGGTGTTTTCCATAAAGGATAGGGGGAGGGGATCAGTGTGTTTAAAAATTTGCTGAAACGGAAAAGCTCCAGGGAGATAGCAAAGGACAGGCTTAAGATCCTGCTTATTTCCGACAGGGTAAACTGCTCCCAGGAGATGATGGAAATGATCAAAAACGATATTGCCAAGGTGATATCCAAATACATGAAGATAGACGCCCAAAGTATGGAAATCCAGATCACACAGACAAACGGCAAGGGGCACGGCATCAAAAACCCGACTCTCTACGCCAACATACCGATTCTGGACTTAAAACAGTGATACGGTACAACAGGATGAAGGAGTTATATGCTGAAACATTATCACATCAGAGACTATAATTTTAAATTGATTATTCTTGTGGTGGCCATTACCGCCATCGGCGTTTTGACCATCGGGAGCGCTAAAGAATCTCTGCAGTCCAGACAGCTTGCGGGAGCCGTATTCGGTTTTTTCCTGATGTTGGTCATTTCTCTGTTTGACTATACCATCATTCTGAGATTTTACTGGATTATGTATGTGGTAAATCTGATCCTTTTATGGCTGGTACAGGCGATCGGCGTGAATGTAAACGGATCGCAGAGGTGGGTAAACCTTTTCGGTATTCAGTTTCAGCCTTCGGAAACGGCCAAGATTATGTTGATTTTATTTTACGCACAGTTTATCATGAAACATAAGGAGGAGATGGGAACCTTCCGGATTGTGGGTAGCTGTGTCGTATTGTTTTTGCCGTCCATTTATCTTATATTGAAACAGCCGGATCTCTCAACCAGTATCATGGTGACGATTCTCTTCTGTGTGATTATGTTTGTTGGCGGCGTGAGCTGGAAATACGTGATTTTGGCCGTCTCCGTGGCTGTTCCGGCTTTTATTATCGCTTTGACGCTGATCTTACAGCCGGAACAGCATATCATAAACGAATTTCAGCAGAGGCGTATTCTGGCCTGGCTCTATCCGGACGAGTACTCGGATACGGAAGCATACCAGCAGACCAATTCCATGACGGCCATCGGCTCCGGTATGCTTTACGGCAAGGGCTACAATACCAATGAGATCAGTTCCGTGAAAAACGGAAATTTTATCGCAGAGGTGGAAACGGACTTTATTTACGCGGTAATCGGGGAAGAATTTGGATTTATGGGGGGATGTACCGTAATTGTGTTATTGATTTTCATCTCATTTGAATGTATTATGGTAGCTAGGAAGGCAAAAGACTTAGCCGGCACGATCATCGCGGCGGGGGTTGCGGCACTGGTAGGGTTCCAGGGGATGCTTAATATTGCGGTGGCTACCGGTGCAAGTCCCAATACGGGGATTCCGCTTCCCTTTGTGAGCTACGGGCTCACTTCGCTTGTGAGTCTTTATATCGGAATAGGTTTTGTAATGAACGTGCGGCTGCAATGTAAAAACGACAGGGGTGTAAGCAAAGATGAATATCGCATTGATCGCGCATGATGCAAAAAAACAGCTGATGCAGAATTTCTGTATCGCTTACCGGGGAATTTTAAGCAAAAACGAGCTCTATGCAACAGGGACGACGGGGCGGCTGATTGAGGAAGTAACAAATCTGGCTATCCACAAATATTTGGCGGGACATCTCGGCGGCGCGCAGCAGATCGGTGCGCAAATTGAGCACAACCAGATTGATCTGGTGATTTTCCTGAGAGATCCGCTGTATCCGAAATCCCATGAGCCGGATGTCAACAACGTAGTTATGCTGTGTGACAGGCATAACATTCCGCTTGCTACCAATCTGGCGTCCGCGGAGCTTTTGATCAAATCGCTCGACAGAGGAGACTTAGAGTGGCGTGAAATGTACAAGTAACAAATCGAGCTTCGCTCGATTACGAGATTTGCCTGCGGCAAACTCGCTCAAAAAAATAATACTATGCTGTGCTTTTTTGGTTCTTTTTCTTACGGGCTGCGGGAGCGCGAAGTATGATATGCCATATGAGGAACAGGGCAATGTCAGCAGTTATCAGCTAATCAATACAGCGAACAGGGAGACGATCGACCCTTTTGCGAAAGAGCTGTGCGTGGCGGCGAAGGATGTGACGGCCGGCGGCCCGGATTTACAGCAAATTGGGGCGGCCGCGTTGTTTGACACAAAGAATCTGGATACGCTCTACGCGAAAAATATCCATAACCAGCTCCATCCTGCCAGCCTGACAAAGGTGATGACCGCGCTTGTCGCTCTAAAACACGGTTCGCCGGACGATATTTATACGGCTTCGGATAATGTGCTGATTACGGAATCAGGGGCCGTGCTGTGCGGCATAAAGCCCGGGGACAAGATGACTCTGGACCAGGCGCTTCATGCGTTGCTTATCTATTCCGGAAATGATGTGGCTGTTCTGATTGCGGAAGGAGTGGCCGGTTCCGTGGAGAATTTTATTGCGCTTATGAATGAAGAAGCGCAGTCGATCGGCGCGACAAACTGTCATTTTATGAATCCCAACGGTCTGACCGAGGAGGGACACTATGTGACGGCTTACGATCTTTACCTGATCTTCCAGGAAGCGCTGAAATACGAGTTGTTTAACCAGATTATACAGATGACTTCCTACAGTACCGTCTATACGGCGGCGGACGGATCGCAGAAAAATCTGGAGGTAGAAAATTCAAATCTCTTTCTGAGGGGATCCTACGAAGCGCCCGCAAATGTGACGGTGGTAGGCGGAAAGACCGGCACGACCAACGCGGCGGGGCACTGTTTAATCCTGCTTTCGAGAGGAAGCAACGGGACTCCGTATATATCCGTTATACTTAAGGACGAGTCCAGGGAAGGACTTTACACGGATATGGGCGATTTGCTCGGAATCATCAAATAAGGTAGTTGTTTTTTCACGGGAGTTCCTGTATAATTGAGACAGGTAAACGGTTCGGTGTGGACGGCAAATAATATTATACAGTAGGAGGGTATGGACATGGTTCAGTTTATTGTAGGAGATAAGGGAAAGGGAAAGACCAAACATTTATTAGATAAAGTGAATACGGAGATCAAAGACGTACAGGGCAATATCGTATATCTTGACAAGAGCACGAAGCATATGTTTGAGCTGAATAACAAGATCAGGCTCATTGATGTGCCCGAATATCTGGTGACGGACTGCGATGAGTTTGTCGGTTTCGTATGTGGTATTATATCCCAGGATCATGACCTGCAGCAGATGTATTTCGACAGCTTTATGAAAATTGCATGTGTGGAAGCGGACGGGATCGAGAAAGTGATCTGCAAGCTGGAGAAGATCAGCGAAAAATTCCATGTGGATTTTGTGATCAGCATAGCGCTTGATGAGAGTGTGCTTCCTGAGAATGTCCGCAAAAACATCATTGTATCCCTCTGATATGTACATAATCAATATAGAAAGTCTTGAAACCTCGGAGGAATCTTCCGGGGTTTTATCGTTTGTGCGGGTTGAAGGAAAAGCTTCCCTACTCGATTGATGGCATTTATGGAGAGCAGGTATTGGCGAATAATCGGAACAATATAACTGAATATAACAGATATAAAAGAGATCGGAAAGTACTGAACCTGAATATCGGACTGATGGTTTTCCTTGTGATACTTATCTATGTAGTGATCTGTGTGGTCATGTATTTTCGCACAGACCATATTGTCCGCTACAGCGTGCAGGAAGGATCGCTGACATCGAACAGCATTTACAGGGCGATTGCCCTCCGGCAGGAGGAGATTGTGAGCGGACAGGATGCCGGTTACGTCAATTATTTTGCCAGGGAGGGAGAACGCACGGCGGCCGGCGATCTGGTTTACACGGTGGACGAGACGGGACGTCTCTCCGATTATATCAGGGCCGGGGCAAATGGGGAAAATTCCCTTTCGGACAGTGATCTTGCCGAGATTAAGACTGATATCACGGCTTTTATGCATGGCTTTGACAGAAAACATTTCGATGAGGTGTATAATTTCCGGCACAATATGGAAAGTATGGCGGTCAAGCTGGCAAACTATAATATTTTGGAAAATGCGGACGCTTTAAACGATAGCTCCGGCACGGCGCTCATCAATTACCGCTATGCGCCCAGAAGCGGCATTGTGATTTATTCCACGGACGGTTATGAAAATCTGAAGCTTCAGGATATGACGACGGAGCTTTTTGACGAGGAAAACTACGAACGCGCCTATCTGGTCAACAACGGACTGGTGGCTGCCGGGGATCCGGTTTATAAGCTCTCCACATCGGAAGACTGGTCTGTCGTGATTCCGGTGGAGAAGGAGTTGGCTGACCGGCTTGTGAACGAGGAAGAGTATGTGGAGGTGCGTTTTCTAAAAAACCAGTATACGGCCTGGGGAAAGGCGGAGCAGTACACCAATGAAGCCGGCGACACTTTCGTATCGCTCACTTTTACCAATTCCATGATTACTTTCTGTACGGAGCGTTTTATTGATATCGAGCTTTTGCTGGAGGAGGAGACAGGGCTTAAGATTCCCAATTCCGCCATCGTACAAAAAGAATTTTTTATCGTGCCGAAAGCCTATGTGACCAGAGGCGGTGCAGGCGGCGGCGACGGCGTGCTTCTTGAAACCTATAACGAAGAGGGGGAAGCCACCACGCAGTTTGTGGAGACGGAAATTTACGAGGAGACGGAAACGGATTATTATCTGGATAATTCCACGCTTCGGGCCGGAAACTACATTGTCATGCCGGAGACGGGAGAAAAATACGCAGTGAGCAGGACAGGCACTTTGCAGGGAGTTTATAACATCAACAAGGGATACGCGGACTTTAAGCAGATCAGCATTTTGTATGACAACGAGGAGTACTCCGTTGTGAAATCAAACACCGCGTACGGCCTGAATGTATACGATTATATCGTGTTGGACGCGAGTATGGTAAAGGACAACGAGTTTATTTACGAATAAGCGATCAAGCGCGGGGCGATTGTACAATCTTTTTTGAGGGTAAAGATTGAAAATGAGAAGTAGAGGGTATCCATTCCCTTAATCGCATCACAAACAAGCCATCTTTCGGTGGCTGCTTTAAAAATTGAATATTGAGAATGTTAAGGTTACGCAGTAGCTGGCTTGATCTTATAACCTTG
>CAJUMJ010000029.1 GCA_910587095.1 uncultured Lachnospiraceae bacterium | reverse complement strand
CTTGGAGAGTACGAGGTAGATAGGCATGAGGTGTAAGCACAGCAATGTGTTTAGCTGACATGTACTAATAGGTCCAGGGCTTAACCAGAGGTAAATTTCTGCGAAATTAACCTCGAGAGAACCGTAAACGGTTCTCCGTGGGTTGAAAGAGAGCAGACGGATAGAAAAAAGAAGTTGTAAGGCGTCAGAAGACGCCGCCTAAGAATAACTATAGCTTTGTTTCAGAGAACCGCAAGCGGTTCTTTGCAGGCAGAGACAAATGGAACGAATAGAAAGAAAAAGGAGATTCAGTTTTCGGTTTTGAGGGTATGTTTCAGAATTCCAAACACTATTTACAAAAAAATGTAATTAGTGTTTTTTTTTTATAATTTTTGTGATATAATAAGATAAATCTGAGGTTGCACTGAAATTTGTAGAAATTTAGGGGAGATGAATGAGCAATCTGGAAGATGACAGGGTATTTTCTAAATATATAACGTGAGGTGGATTGCATGGATACTAAGATTCTGCTTGAAAATGGAACAAATGAGCTGGAAGTACTTGAGTTTAAGCTAGATGGGAATGCATATGGCATCAATGTGGCGAAGATCAAGGAAATTATTAATTACCAGACAGTGACACCGGTGCCGAACGCGCATCCGAGTGTGGAAGGTATTTTTATGCCGCGTGATACGATGATCACAGCGATTGACTTGAAAAACTGTTTACAGAGGGGTGTGTCTGAGCCGGGCGGTCTTTTCATCGTTACGAATTTTAATAAGCTGGATATTGCGTTCCATGTGGACTCCGTAGTCGGAATTCACCGGGTATCCTGGAGAGAGATCATTAAGCCGGGTACGACGATATCTACGTCGGAGGACGGTGTGTCGACAGGCATCATTAAATTTGATGATCGCTTGATCATTATCTTGGATTTCGAGAAGATCGTGACGGATATTAATCCGGAAACGGGACTTAAGGTTGCCGAGATTGATGAACTGGGCGAGAGACACAGAATTGATGTACCGATTCTGATTGCGGAGGATTCGCCGTTACTGAATAAGCTGATTGTCGATTCTTTACATAAGGCCGGATATGTGAACCTGATTCGTACAGAGAACGGACAGCAAGCTTATGATGTAATCCAGGAGTGTAAGAAGGAAGGCACGCTCAAAGAGCATATACAGTGTATTATTACGGATATCGAGATGCCGCTTATGGATGGCCACAGGCTGACAAAGCTCGTGAAATCGGATGATGAGACGAAGGATATCCCGATTGTTATTTTCTCCTCTCTTGTCAATGAGGATATGAAGAGAAAGGGAGAAGCGCTTGGAGCGAATGCACAGCTTTCCAAGCCTGAAATTGGAAATTTGGTGCGCGTGGTTGACGATCTGGTCTTGGGCGATAAGTAGGGCAGTAAGAGTTAGGAAATGGCAGAGGCCGGGAATATCCCGGCCTTTTACTATGATACATAAGGATATATGAGATGGATGATAAAGTACAGGAATTGAGAGATCGGTTACGGGTCGCCGAGCTGGTTCTGGTGGGACTCGGAGAGGAATTTCAGTATGACTGGAATGTGCTTTTGAGGGATGCCAGGTTTCAGGAAATTGAGCGTGAGACGGGAGCTGATGAGAGATATGTCTGGATTGTTCCGTTTTTGCAAAAAATGATACTGCAAAAAGGGCGGGAGGAGAGATGGGATCGGGCTTACCGCGCTTTGCGGGAGCTTTTGACAGGTAAAAATTATTTTATTGTCTCTCTCTGTATTGATGATTACATATATGGAGCAGGAGTGAACGAGGAGAGAATCGTGACGCCTTGCGGCGGTTTCCGGAAGATGCAGTGTGATGACAATTGCGCGGGAGAACTGACGGAAATGCCGGAGAGAAGTTTCGCGGCGGTTTTGCGTTATTATAGAAAAGAAATTTCTCTTGAGGAGCTTGAGGAGCCGGTTTGTAAAAAATGCGGAAAGAAGAGCCGGTTTAATCAGCTTGGCGTGCATCGGTATGCGGAGGAAGGGTATCTGGAACAGTGGCAGCTATATACGAAATGGCTGCAAGGCACGTTGAACAAACGGCTCTGCGTGCTTGAACTGGGAGCGGGAATGGAATATCCCGGCATTATCAGATTCCCATTTGAAAAGATCATGTATTACAACAGGAAAGCTTTTTTGTATCGTGTACATCCGCAGTTATACCAGGTGGGGGAGGAAATTGCGGATAGGAGCAGAGGGATAGCGGAAAACCCGGTGGATTTTTTGTGCCGTCTTTCATTTTAAGAAAAGGATTTTTTGAAAGGGATTTGTTAAATGGGGTAATATGTGATAAAATGTGTGGTAGCGTGACATAAAAAGTAAATTGGGGAGAGATTATGAGCTCAAGCGAAGATTACTTAGATAGTTTATTGGATTCCATACTGGGGGGAGGAAAGCCTGACGAAGGGGAAAGCTCTGATTTGGCAGAGTCTGAGGCGCAGGCCGCGGAGAACAAAGCGAATGCGGATGCCGGAAAGGCTATGTCCCCGGATGAAATCGAGGAAATGCTTGTGTCTATGGGAACGCTTGAAGGCGGGGAGGAAAAGGCACAGGAGTCGGATATGGACGACATGGAGGCTATGCTTGCTTTCATGAACGAACATAATGCCAGTGTTTCCGAGGCGGCGCAGGCAGATGCGCTTTCCCTGGATGATCTGGATTTTGGGGAGAATGCCCTTTCCTATGAGTCTGTGGATGATATGACATCAGGAGAAGACGATACGGAAACCATTGCGTCAGATGATTTGACGGATTTGGGGCTGGATGATCTCTCTCTTGACAGTTTGGATTTGGGGGAAGAGGGAGTGCCGGATGACGGCTTAGATGCCTTTTCTTTGGATAACCTGTCTTTTGAGGATTCACAAGTGGGAGACGAGACGGAAGACGTCCCGGATTTCAGCCAGGATGATTTTTCCTTAGACGATTTATCCTTGGATGATCTGGATCTTGGAGAGGACAGTATGTCCGGGGAAAACGAGATGGACGGCAGTATTTCGGACGATATCTCTGATTTCAATCTGGACGCGCTTTCTCTGGATGATCTGGATCTTGGAGAGAGCAGTTTACTGGAGGAAACGGAGCTGGATGACAGTGCACCGGAGGAGGTGCCGGATCTTTCTATGGACGATATGCCTTCGGATAGTTTCAGTCTGGACGATTTGTCTCTTGATAATTTGGCGGCTGAGGAACCGGATGACGGGGGAGATGCGCTGATGTCAGAGGAAGAAATCGACCGCCTTTTGAGTGGGGATATGTCCTTTGAGGAGGAACCCACCGTGTCGGACGAGATGGAGATGGAGGATAGCGGAGAGGACGACGATCTTTCCGCATTGCTGGCGGGTATGGAGCATGACGATGATTTGTCGGAGATCCATGATCTATTGGGAGAATCGCAACAAGGTGTCGCCGATGATGATATGCTGGCGATGCTGGAAGGCGTGGGAGATGACGGCGCCGGATTTGATCTGTTTGAGAGCGATGAGGCGGCAAGGGAAGCGGAGAGTATTCGTGAGCTTACGCCCGAGGAGATAGCAGCCAGAGAAGGCGGCGAAGAAAAGAAAAAGAAGAAAGAGAAAAAGAAACGTAGGAAGCTGTTCGGGAAAAAGAAGGGCGGCGATGAGGAACAGGAGCAGCCAGTGGAAGAAATGGGAACGGATTTGGATTCTCTGTTAGGGGAGGTTTCGGTGCAGGAGCCTGAAAAGAAGGCGGAGAAAGAGAAGAAGCCAGGATTTTTTGCAAGAATTTTGGATTTTATGCTGGAGAGCGAGGAGGACGATGATCCTTTAGCTGCGGAGGTTCTTGCAGGCAATGACGGTGCTATGGGAAGCATCAGCGGCGAAAACAGCGAACTCCTAAGAGAGCTGAACGAAGAGGATAAGAAGGGCAAGAAGAAAAAGAAGGATAAAAAGAAAGACAAAAAGCAAAAAGGAGAAAAAGGCGAGAAAGCCGAAAAAGCGGAGAAAAAGGAGAAAAAGCCGAAGAAGGAGAAGCCGAAAAAGAAAAAAGAGAAAAAGGAGAATGCCGAGGTTGACTTGTTTGCTCCGCCGGAAAAGAAGCTTTCCAAGAAAAAAGTGTTCATCGCATTTTTATTCAGCGGAACGGTCGGAATTTGTATTTATCTCGGTACAACCATACTGCCTGACTATATGCAGGAGAAAGAGGCGCGTATCGCTTATGACCAGAAAGATTACAAAGTGGTGTACGACCGCCTGTTCGGCAAGGAGCTCAAAGAGCAGGATGCGGTGCTGTACCAGAGGAGTGAGTTGATCTTGCAGATGAGCAGGAAGCTTTCTTCTTATGAGAACTATACAAACCTTAACATGCGCCTGGAAGCTCTGGATGCCCTGATTAGCGGCGTAGAGCGTTATCACGTGTTGCTTGCCGAAGCGGAAGCATTCAATGTGGTGGGCGAGGTAAGTGATATTTATGTACAGATTCTCGGGAAATTGTCTGCTGACTTCGGAGTTTCTGAGGCTGACGCTCTGGATATTATTGGATCGGAGGATGATGAGGTTTACTCGCAGAGACTTGCCGCTATTATCAATGGAACATATGCCGGCGGAGCTGTTATGCCGGGAGGCAGACAGGATGTGCTCCTTGAGGAGGAAGAGATTATAGAAAGAATTGACGGGTTGGAAGAGGAACCGGAGGACAGTCTGCCGGAGGAAGAGGAGTCAGACAGCCAGCCCGAAGATGAGGTGCAGCCGGAGGAAGAGGAGTCAGATAGCCAGCACGAAGACGATGTGCAGCCGGAGGAAGAGACAGAGACAGACGAAAATTCTGATGAAGGGTCAGAAGAGTGATGGTAGCGATTATAGATTATGATGCAGGTAATATCAGAAGTGTGGAGAAAGCGGTCGTCCTTCTTGACCATGAAGCGGTGGTGACGAGAAAAAGCGAAGAGATACTTTCCGCGGATCACGTGATTCTGCCGGGAGTGGGAGCTTTCGGTGATGCGATGGGCAAGCTGCATGGGTATGGATTGGTCAGTGTGATACGTGAGGTGGTTGACAAAGGAATCCCCCTTTTGGGGATATGCCTCGGATTACAATTGATGTTTGAGAGCAGTGAAGAGGCGCCCGGAGTAGAGGGGCTTGGACTTTTGCCTGGGAAGATCCTGCGCATTCCCGATGCGGACGGGTTGAAAGTTCCACATATCGGTTGGAATTCTTTGACCTTTCCGGAGCGGGGTAGGCTGTTTCGGGGGGTGCCGGAAGGCTCCTATGTGTATTTTGTACACTCCTATTATTTGTGGGCAAAAGAGTCACAGATTGTGAAAGCCACTACAGAGTATGGGACATTGATTCATGCTTCAGTGGAGAAGGATCATGTTTTTGCCTGTCAATTTCACCCGGAGAAAAGCTCTGAGGTGGGACTCAGGATATTGAATAATTTTTTGGATAGTTAGGATGGAGCCACAGGATGCACACGAAGCGGATTATCCCCTGCCTTGATGTCAAAAACGGCAGGGTTGTGAAAGGCGTTAATTTTATAAACTTTAAAGACGCGGGTGACCCGGCGGAGGTAGGCGCCGCCTATGATAAGTCGGGTGCTGACGAGCTGGTGTTTTTGGACATTACAGCTTCCTCTGACGCAAGAAATACGGCTGTTGAGATGGTGCGCAAGGTGGCTGAGAAAGTGTTTATTCCGTTTACGGTTGGAGGCGGAATCCGCACGGTTGATGACTTTAAGGCCATTTTGCGCGAAGGTGCGGACAAGGTGTCGGTCAACTCGGCGGCTATTATGAACCCGAGGCTGATCAGCGACGCTGCGGATAAATTCGGAAGTCAGTGTGTGGTGGTGGCCATCGATGCAAAAAAACGCGTTGACGGGGAAGGATTTACCATCTATAAAAACGGCGGCCGTGTGGATATGGGAATTGATGCCGTGGAGTGGGCTATGCAGGCCGAGAAGCTTGGCGCGGGTGAGATCCTCCTGACAAGTATGGACGGGGACGGCACTAAGGCGGGGTATGATCTGGAATTGACCAGTGCCGTTGCCGGAAACGTGTCTATTCCGGTCATTGCTTCCGGCGGCGCAGGAACTATGGAGCATTTTTATGATGCTTTTACTAAAGGAAAAGCGGAGGCGGCGCTGGCGGCATCCCTCTTTCATTTTAAAGAGATGGAAATGGGGGAGTTGAAGAAATATCTGCGGGATAAGGGGATTTCCGTAAGGTTATAGCGGTCGGATTCATCGGAGACAGCCGTTTTGAGGACTCGGATATCCGGTAGGTGTGCAAAGAGGCATAGGAACGGGAAAAGGAGGTTCTGTGCCTTTTTATGCGCAAACCGGTATATTTCCTACAAAAGAGAAAGGAATACATTACTATGGCGATGCTTGCAAATGATTGGGCGCAGGCTCTTGACAGCGAATTTCGTAAACCTTATTATAAAAACCTGTATATGTTTGTGAGGGAAGAATACAATAAACGGGTGATATATCCACCTGCGGACGATATTTTTAACGCGTTCCATTTCACACCGCTTCATGAGGTGAAGGTGTTGCTTTTAGGGCAGGATCCGTATCACAATGAACATCAGGCGCATGGCATGAGCTTTTCCGTGCTGCCGGATCAGAAGGAAATCCCGCCGTCTTTGCAGAATATATACAAAGAACTGCAGGATGATCTTGGCTGTTATATACCCGATAACGGGTATTTGCAAAAGTGGGCAGATCAGGGCGTCCTTCTCCTGAATACGGTGCTTACCGTGCGGGCGCATCAGGCAAACTCCCACCAGGGAAAGGGGTGGGAGGAGTTCACGGATGCAGTGATCCGGGCAGTGAACGAGCAGGATCGCCCAATTGTTTACCTCTTGTGGGGAAGGCCCGCCCAGAGCAAGATACCCATGCTCACAAATCCGAAACATCTGATTTTGAAAGCGCCTCATCCTAGCCCGCTCTCAGCGTATCGGGGATTTTTTGGGTGCAGGCATTTCAGCCAGTGTAACGCCTATTTGGAGGAGAACGGCGTTGCACCGATTGACTGGCAGATTGAGAACATTACAGGAGGAGAAAAGATTGAAAATTAAAATTTTCAATCGCGAGATTTGTGCCTGCGCGTTGCTTGACACAAACTCGTTATGCGCAAAGAGCAGCGCAGAAATGGAGAAAAACATGAGTAAATTACCTTTCGTGACGAAAGAACAGATAGAGGAGATTGTAAAAACATGTCCGACGCCCTTTCATATATATGACGAGAAAGGCATACGGGAGAACGCAAAAGCAGTGCAGGAGGCGTTTTCCTGGAATAAGGGATTTAAGGAATACTTCGCGGTGAAGGCATGTCCAAATCCTTTTTTAATTCAGATTATGCATGAGTATGGCGCCGGCTGCGACTGTTCCTCCATGACGGAGCTGATGCTAAGCAACGCTCTTGGAATCAACGGGAAGGATATCATGTTTTCCTCAAATGATACGCCGGCCCAAGAGTATGCGTATTGCGCGGAAGTGGGCGGTATCATTAATTTAGATGATATTACGCATATAGATTTTGTGGAGCGCATTTTGGGGAAACTTCCTGAGACAATGAGCTGCAGATACAATCCGGGCGGCGTGTTCCAGATGAGTAATGGCATTATGGATAATCCGGGGGATTCCAAGTACGGTTTTACGCCCGAACAGCTTTTCGAGGGCTATCGGATTCTAAAGGAGAGAGGGGTGAAACATTTCGGGCTTCACGCTTTTCTGGCGAGTAATACGGTGACGAACGAATATTATCCGCAACTGGCAAAACAGCTTTTTGAGCTGGCGGTGCAGATTAAGGAAAAAGTGGGCGTACAGCTTGACTTTATCAATCTCTCCGGCGGTGTGGGAATCGCATATCAGCCTGACCAGCCGGCCAACGATATCAGAGCTATCGGTGAAGGGGTGCACAAGGTTTTTGACGAGGTGCTTGTGCCCGCAGGTATGGGAGAGACGGCGATTTACACGGAGATGGGACGTTTCATGACGGGCCCTTACGGCGCGTTGGTGACGAAAGCGATTCATGAGAAGCACACGCATAAGGAATATATCGGTGTAGATGCCTGTGCGGTGAACCTGATGCGTCCTGCCATGTATGGCGCGTATCATCACATTACTGTCCTGGGTAAGGAGGAGAAGCCATGCGATCACATGTATGATGTGACAGGTTCACTCTGTGAGAATAACGATAAATTTGCCATAGACAGGATGCTCCCGGAGATTGAAAAAGGGGATTACCTGTTTATCCATGATACGGGAGCACATGGCTATGCGATGGGATACAACTATAACGGAAAGCTGAAATCGGCGGAGCTTTTGCTGAAAGAGGACGGCAGTGTGCAGTTGATCAGAAGGGCCGAGACGCCCAAAGATTATTTTGCCACATTGGACGGATTTGAAGTGTACGAGAAGCTGGGGCTGTAGAGCCATCGGTATCGGAAAAGATTTGGAAAAAATTTAATTTTGTTAGAATACAACTTGCCAACAGTCCTGTGTTATGGTAATATATACTTTGGTTACAGGAGATTGGTCAGGTGATGCGATCATAGTAGCCGGATCAGTTGGAAGCTGGTGTGTCGGAATGGCAGACGAGGCAGACTCAAAATCTGTTGTGGGCAACCACGTGTGGGTTCAAGTCCCACCACCAGCAGTATTGAAAAAGCTTGGAAGTCTAGTAAAATAAGGCGTTCTGAGCTTTTTTGTTTTTAGAAAGATTGAGAACAGTTGAGAACACTACAATATTTTTACAAAATTGCAAGAAAGGAGAAGTTCTTGCATGTAGGTTGCGGAAAGACTATGGTAACTGTTATAATCAAAAACAGAGCAGCTTGTATTATGACGGATTTGAATATAATAGGATTATTGAAACTGAACGGAAATTTTGGCAGAGAAGTAAAAGAAAAATAGCATAAATAATTTGGAGATTATGATGATGGTGTTAAATGGAGGAATTGTTCATGCTTACACGAGAACAAAATATATTTTTGGCAAAAAAAACATTCACTGAACTTGTATTTAATACTGCTTATATAGAAGGATGTAATGTTACATTTCCACAAACACAGACAATTATTGATGGAGCTGTTGTTAGTGGAATATCTGTAGATGACATACAAACAGTTCTAAATCTTAGAGATGGATGGAAATTTATTATAAGTTCAGTAGATGAACCCTTAACATTAGAATACATTTGCAGGGTAAATGAATATGTATCAAGGAATGAAAGCCTTGAATGGGGAGCATTAAGAAATGGAATCGTTGGAGTTGGTGAATTTATACCAACTATTCCAGTGAAAGAAGATGTTTTGAAAGAAATTGATCGTATAAATGGAATAAATCAACCTGTAGATAGAGCGTTGGAGTATTTTGCATATGCTTGTAAGCAACAACTATTTTGGGATGGTAATAAGAGAACTTCTACAATGGTTGCTAGTAAAATTCTGATAGAAAATGGAGATGGAATCTTGACTATTGGAAAAGATAATGCAGAAGAATTTAATATTACTTTGAACAATTGGTATTTAAAGAACGAATTGCAACCATTAAAAAATTGTTTATATAAATGTATAAAAACACTGAAAATATAGTTTAAAAGTGCTGATGATAAAAATAGAATAAGCTATTATCCAGTCATATTCTTCGGCAAGAACGCTCAGGGATATGCAAATCATGGATTAACAAATAGAAGAATTTTGGAGTTAGAACATTTGGGCTTAATTGATCTTGATTCAAATAAAGAATTTGTAGTTTATACAGATTTGTTAAAGCTGCGAGATAGAGAAGATAGTGTTGAAATTATAGGAAATGGAAAATTAGAAATATATCAAAAGTATTTATTTAAAAAAGGTGGTGCCGAATAGAAAGCGTAGCTTTCTATTGGGATTATTGAGCGTAGAGGGGTTCACCGGAGTGGTTGGTGGGCCTCTTTTTTTGTGCTTGTACATGAATAAAACGGTAAAAATTAAATGAATAAATGATAACAAAAAGGGCTGGTTTGGACTTCAAAACGAGGTGTAGGGAAAAATGGCGACAATCTATACCCACAAAAATGCAATCCATGCCATAACAGTTTTTATTTTATTTCGGTCTGCTATAGTAAAGCTAAGCAATCCGTTAATTGTTATCAAAGGAGTTGATATGGCATGAAAAAGAAAGAATTCTTGGCAGGAAAGCAGGGTGTAGCGCCTCTTTTTTGTGCTGTCAATTTCAGGTTACAAAAGCATAGGGCTTTCTATGAAAGTTTATGACGCACAGTACGGATCAGAAAATGAAACAGGAGATTTTCAGGAGGTATTACAATGGACGAACAAAGAGCGTGGTTAAAGTCAAGAAGGAGGAAACGCCTGCGCCTGCTGTCGGCGGTGCTTTGCGTTGCCCTGCTTGCCACAATGCATCCGGAAGTACTGAGAACATTGACCGCTTTTGCGGTAGAAATGTGGGGAGGGGGTGACACGCTATCTGTGACTCGTTTCGTGGATCTGCCGGACGAGGTGCGGGAGCAGACGGTTCCCGTGGGGACAGACATATCGGAGCTGGAACTGCCTGACACGCTGGAGGCTTATGTGCGCGTGGAAACAGAGGCCGGCACAGAGGATGACGCAAAGCCGGGCGAGGAGGACGAGGATAATGACGGCGGGCCGACCGGTGAGGGAGACGAGAACAGTGACGGCGGGCCGACCGGTGAGGGAGACGAGAACAGTGACGGCGAGCCGGGCGGTGAGGGCGACGAGAATAGCGACGGCGGGCCGGGCGGTGAGGGCGACGAGGATAGTGACGGCGGGCCGACCGACGAAGGCGACGAGGATAGTGACGGCGGGCCGACCGACGAAGGCGACGAGGATAGTGACGGCGGGCCGACCGGTGAGGGAGACGAGAACAGTGACGGCGGGTCGGCCGGTGAGGGCGACGGGAATAGTGACGGCGGGCCGACCGGTGAGGGCGACGAGAACAGTGACGGCGGGCCGACCGGCGAGGGCGACGGGAATAGTGACGGCGGGTCGACCGATGAGGGCGACGGGAATAGTGACGGTGAGACTTCCGAAGACGGCGACAGTAACGGCGGCGGCGAGGGAGATGATCAGGAGGAGGCCTCCGGCGGCAATGGCGAAGGCAATGACGAATCCTCCGCCGAAGAAAGTAACGAAGACGCCCGGAGCACAGACGTCCCGGAAGAATCAGACAGCGCGGACAACAGGAAAACAGCCGGTTTCCATGTACAGACTGGATTCTTTGTGATGCCTGTGTATGCATCGGAGAACACGGGGGATGCCCAGCCTGTGGAGACGCTGACGGCAGCGCCTGCAGACAGCACAGATACGACAGGTGAGCCTGCAGGCAGCACAGATACGACAGGTGAGCCCGCAGGCAGCACAGATACGACAGGTGAGCCTGCAGGCAGCACAGATACGACAGATGAGCCCGCAGACGGCACAGATACCAACGCGGTGCAGGAAAACCGCGTCGTCATAGAGGGCGTCACATGGGAGTCCGATCCGGCCTACGACAAGGACACGAGAGGCGTCTACACCTTTACGCCTGTCCTGCCGGAGGGCTGCGTCCTGTCGGAGGGCGTGAGCCTGCCCCGGATCACGGTGACGGTGGGAAACGTCATGGATGCTGTCATACAGGAGCTGCTTGACCGGATTGCCGCGCTGCCGGATGCACGGGAATATATGGAAGAGGAGCCGGATATAGACGATTGGGAGGAAGAAGAGGACGCCTACGAAGAAGCCTATGAGGAGTGGATGGAGAAAATGTATGACTATGCGGAGGAAGCCCTGTCCATTCAGGAGGAGATAGAGGGACTGACGCAGGAAGAACAGGCCCTGATACCGCAGGAGGCGCTTGAGAAGCTTGCGGCGTGGGTGGAGATCGCAGAGCAGGCCGCGGAAAGCAGAATGGTCATGGCGATGGATGATCATTACCACTTTGACGGCGGTCCCTTTACGGCATGGACAAGTACCACCAGCCTTCCCACGAAAGGCGACTATTATCTGACAGACGATGTGGTGCTGAGTGAAACCAAAAACGCTGTAATAAGTGATAGTTATAGGCCGCTGAATCTTTGCCTGAATGAGCACTCCATCGATGGGAAGAACAGATCTTCTGCTATATTTTCTGTAAAGGGCGGTGGCAAGCTGAATATTTATGAATGTATCTTGAGAGGCACCGTAGACTGTCAACCTGCAGATTCCAGTATTCCTGCGGTTGCCGTCTCTGATGGGGGCACTTTCGTATTAAATGGAGGGAGCGTGGGGGGTGAGGGGGGCCCAGCCGCTGTCATTACCGAGTCAGGCGGTTCTATCACTGTTATGGGCGGCAGTGTTTCTGCTGTAGGCGGAAATGGGATAGAGGTTCGGGGTGGAACGCTGGAGATTTCCGGGGGCTCCATTGGAGCCGAGAGAGGTAATGCGATTTTACTGCAGCAAGGCGGTACGGTAAAGGTGACTGGAAGTGCGACGCTGTATGGCGGCCCTATTTACATCACATGCAAAAAACCCATCATTGCTTCCGGCACTGGGCAGTCCGGATTGACAACTACCTACAAGATCGAATATAGCGACGGTAATGTGGAGAAGGATCAGGTTGTCGTCCAGGGTAGTACCGACACGGCTCATTACAAGCTTATTTCCGACACCTACGGGCTGGCGGCCGTTGGGGGGAATCTGGTGGCAAAGGATAAGTTTGCCGTAACCTACCATGAAAACGGTGGAACGATAGCGAACAAAAGCAGTTATACAAGCTATATCCATACCGTGGGGCTGAAGCTGCCGACGCCGACAAGAACAGGCTATACGTTTGGGGGCTGGTATACGGATTCCGCATGCACAGGAAAGCCAGTAACGGATATTACCACTACAGATACGGGAGCTAAGACCTATTACGCAAAGTGGACGGCGGATACCTACACCGTAACATACAATATAAACGGCGGAACGATAGAGAACGAAAGCAATTATACAAGCTATACCTATGGGGCAGGCCTGACGCTGCCGAAGCCGACAAGGGCAGGCTATACGTTTGGGGGCTGGTATAAGAATTCCGGGTTAACAGGAACGGCAGTAACGAGTATTACCACTATAGATACGGGAGCTAAGATCTATTATGCGAAGTGGACGGCGAATACCTACACCATAACGTACGACGGGAACGGAAGTACGGGAGGAAGCACGGCGGACAGCGTCCATACTTACGATACGGCAAAGAATCTGACCGCCAATGGCTATGAGAAAAAATATACGGTTACTTTCAGTCATAATTACGCGGGAATCAACAATAAGACCGAAACTGCCGCCTATACGTTTGCCGGATGGAATACGAAGGCTGACGGAAGTGGTACTGCTTATAAGGAGAATAGTTCTGTAACGAACCTGACAGCGATAAATGGCAAAACGCTTACTCTGTATGCCAGGTGGAGCCCTGCGTCTCCGGTATCCATATCTTATATGCCAACGAGAACGAACTATACTTTTGCGGGCTGGTATGCAGACAAAGACTGCTCCGGTTCACGGGTGGACAGCGACGGGACCTATATCCCGACTGCTTCTGTTACACTTTATGCGAAATGGGCAGGAGAAGGCCATAGAGTAGTGTTACACGGAAATGGCGGCACAGGTACTGATCTTACTACTTATACGCATGGAACAGATACACCCCTGCCGACAGACTGGACGAGATCAGGCTATACTTTTAAGGGGTGGTATGAGAATGCGCAATGCGAGGGAGAAGCGGTAGAGGAAATTTTGGCCGACGCTGTCGGTGATAAGGAATATTGGGCGAAGTGGACGGACGATACGGCTCCGGTTATCGGTAACCTGGAATACAGCTATACGCCAAAGACGCTGTGGCAATGGCTGATTGGAAAAGAAAGCCTGCGTATCACCGTGCCTGTAACGGAAGAAGGCAGCGGGGCGGATGTAATAAAATATACTGTGACGCCGGATGGCGGTTCGCCGGAGCAAAAGACGGCGCCTGTTTTGGGCGGCAAGGCAGTGATCACCGTTGATGCGGATTTTAAAGGGACGATTTCGATTGCCTGTACAGACCGGGACGGGAATAAATCGGCAGACGTGGAAGTGGGAGCAGACATGGGCGCGGCGGGAGTTATGATTGAAGACCATGCGCCCGGGATCGAACTGAAAACAGTAGGCGCCGAGCCGCTGCGGACAGGGGAGTACGAGACGCTTCCGGACATTTCGGTGACCGTGACGGATGATAAGGACAATGCGATTTCCAGTGGAATTGCTTCCGTGAGCTACGAAACAGGGCAGGGAGTAAGTAAGCCGGTAGGAAATGCGTCTGACTATACGGCGGCCATAGTTGTAAATAAAAGCTTTACCATTGGGGCGGATGAGCTTTCCGGCCCGGAAACGGTCGTTACCGTGACAGCAGCCGATCATGCGGGAAACAGCAGTACGGTAAGGAAGACGATCAAAATCCATACCCATAGCGGAACAGTGGTTCCGGCAAAAGCGGCGACTTGTACGGAGGACGGCAACTTGGCACATTATGGCTGCACTTGTGGGAAATTGTTTTCCGACAGCGCCTGCACGGTTGAGATCACAGACCATGCAAGTGTGATCTTAGCAAGGCTGGAGCATGTTTACGAAGGAGACTACCAATATGACGCGGAGGGGCACTGGAAAGTATGCAGCCGCTGTAAGACGGCGGATACGAAGCAAAGTCATAATTATGACAATGACAAGGATGCCCTGTGTAATGACTGCGGCTATAAAAGGACGATAAAGAAGCCGGATACAGGCAAGGATGATGAGGAGAAACCGAAACCGGAACAACCGACGACGCCGGACGGAACCAATCCATCGGAGCAGCCGACGACGCCGGGCGGAACCAATCCATCGGAACAGCCGACGACGCCGGGCGGAACCAATCCATCGGAGCAGCCGACGACGCCGGGCGGAACCAATCCATCGGAACAGCCGACGACGCCGGGCGGAACCAATCCATCGGAACAGCCGACGACGCCAGGTCAGGATCATTCGCCCAAGCAGCCGACGGCGCCAGACCAGACTCATTCATCCAGGCAGCCGACGGCACAAACTCCGGTTGATACACGCAGGCAGCCACAGGAGGCAGAAGGGCAGGACAGCCGGCCGGCGGATAAGCAGGAACTGGAAAGCGCCGGGAAGTCGGAGCTGGCAGGGAAAACATCTGAAGCACAGGCAGGACAGCTTTCGGAGAGCGACAGAGTGCAGATTGTCCCGGCATTCATAGATAACGGAAAGCTTACGATATCCGAATCCGGAGACCTTGTTGCCACAGGAAATGTGGAAGGGACGACAGCTACAAGCACAGTTTTTGAAGTGGAAAATGGTGCGGTTATTGTAAAAGTAGTCTGTGACAAGCAGGAATGCACAGCGAGTGTGGCAGACACGATAGCGGTGGCAAATGCCGTTTTAACAAAAGAGAATCTTGCATATGTAGATAATGGCGGGCAAGTGGAGATCAGGATCGACATAAAGGATATTTCCGATCACGTACCGGCGCAGGACAGGGAGACCATAGAAAGAGGCATTGAGGAATATCAAAAAGACGCGCCGGGACTGACGCAGGGAACGTATCTCGACATCTCCATATTTATGAAGAGTGGAGATGGAGACTGGAACCCAATTACCGAGACGGAGGAAGCAGTAGAGATCGTCATCGGGATTCCGGAACACATGCAGAGAAAAGACAGGGCGTATGTAATCATAAGGGTGCATGACGGCGAACATACTCTTTTGAACGATTTGGATGATGCACCGGACACAATCACAATCCATACGGAGAGGTTCTCCAGCTATGCGATTGCGTATGTGGAAGGGGCGGAAGTAGGAACAGGAGGCATGCCAAAATGCCAACTTTGCCATATCTGTCGGCCATTCCTGGGGATTTGTTGCTTTATCTGGCTGGAGGTCATCGCAACGGTAATCGCAGCGGTAATCCTGATTGTGATTCTTGTACTGCGCGGGAAGAAGAGACAGCAGGCGTTCGGGCAATGAAACGCTTTTTCTAAAAGCTAAAACGAAAGAAGCCGCCACACAGCAAAATAATATGCTGATGCGACGGCTTCTTTTATATCCGGCAGTTCACGCTAATCGTAGAGAGAAGCACCGTATTTCACTTTTCTGAAAATTTTATATCCGAGTGTGCCGAAGAGGGAAACGGCAATATAAAGTGTAGACAGTCCGCCTGCGGCGCCGCCGACCACAATCAAAATCAAAAGTCCGATATTCATAATTTATTCAAATCTCCTTTTTCACAATTATTTTAAGGTTTCAGGACGATCGGAAACCGCAAAAACGCACAGCAAAAAACAGCGCGACTTCGGTGCCTCGTGCCTGAATAGATACGACTTTTAAGTGTGCGCTATACCAATGGTGAAACGTGTGAAAAAGGATCAGGATTTTTGCCCGTCCTGTCTGTGAATGTAATTTGTGATGATGATACCACAGAGATTATGCGAGGGTATCTCATGTACAGAAAACAGCCCGGAGAGGGCGTGATGATTTGTGTAAGGAATGCCGGAAAACAGATATGCCGCAGCCTGCCTTACAGAGCGCGAAAGAGGTCTTACACTGCGGCTCCTGGCGGCGGAAAGCGTCTCCGATGTGCCGGAAGCCCGCACGGATAAATATTCCTGGGAGGGGAGATGCCTGGCGGCCTGGATGGAGGCGGAGGACGAGTGGTTTACATAACAATCCTGTACACCGCAAACCGTCTCCGTGATTTCCGATACAGAGGATGCACCGGAGCAGACGCCCCAAAGGAGCAAGGTAAGTATGTAAAAAAGACATAAAGTTTTCCTGTATGTTTTCTGTGCCATCATTTTGTCGTGCCGGGCGTCCGGGACGCCGGATGCAGATATATTGGGTTTATAATCAGAGATATTATAGCAGAGATTTTGCCAGGACACAAATCATATCGATATCCGGTACAAAATATTTCGTATATATCATAGGAGACGTTGAAAAAATAAAGGAATAGATATATGATACATGATAACGTTTATTACAATTACAGGAGGGTGGTTATGACAAAACGCATTTTGGATTGCAGTGCATCGGATTTGGCCGGATACAATGCCGGACAGCTTTTGGAGGCGATTGCCGGCAGTGAGGGGCGTGTGATTGCGGGGGAGTGTATCGGGATTACGCAGCCTCTGTTTACGGATATTACCAACGCCGAGGTCGTGGCGGCTATGGGGGCGGACATTTTGCTGCTCAATATGTTTGACGTGCAAAATCCGGTTCTGCAGGCGCTTCCGAAGGTGGAGAAGGGGGAGACGGTTCGGGAGTTAAAGAGGCTTACCGGAAGAATGATCGGTATCAATCTGGAGCCTGTAGTCTGCGGAGAGGACGAAGACCAGGAGGACAATCCGTGGCGGATGACGGAGGGAAGAAGAGCGACGGCGAAGAACGGTCTTCTGGCTGCGGATATGGGCGTGGATATGGTACTCCTTACAGGAAATCCCGGAAACGGGGTGGGTAACCGGGCGATTATGGATTCCCTTGCGGCGATCCGCAGTGCGGTGGGTGACAGACTGATTCTGGCGGCAGGTAAGATGCACGCGGCGGGCGTGATCAGCGAGGGCGCCTCCCATATTATTACGAAGGAAGATATCAAGGCGTTCCGGGAAAACGGGGCGGATGTGATTTTGCTGCCTGCGCCCGGCACGGTGCCGGGCATTACCGTTGAATTTGTCCGGGAAATGGTGGATTATGCCCATGAGCTTGGGGCGCTCACAATTACGGCAATCGGTACTTCACAGGAGGGAAGCGATACTTCGGTGATCAGGCAGATTGCGCTTTGGTGCAAAATGACGGGGACGGATATTCACCATATCGGCGATTCCGGGTATGTGGGGATGGCCCTTCCCGAGAATATTATGACCTATTCCGTGGCAGTCAGGGGCATCAGGCATACCTACCACAGGATGGCGCAGTCGGTGAACCGATAAGCGCCGGAAAAGAAAACTGCGGATTCGTCTCTGCGGTTTTTTTTTGCGCATCCCGCATAACCTTCCGGATATTTCCAAATAAAAAATGTGAAAATCTCTATACATTCCAGCCAAAACATGATATAGTTGTTAAGGATTGTTACAAAATGTGACAATTTGTAATATTCTGAAACAGAATTGTTACAAATGTGCATGGAGAGACAATCCCTGTAAGACGAAAGAAAACAGGAATGACAGAATACGGAAGGGAAATATCCAAACAAAGAAGCAGTTGGATAAAAAGTACAAATGATAAAACAGAAAAAAGCGTTATTACATAGATTGAACAAGGGTATCAGACAAATTACGGCATTGTGCGCTGCTGTAGCGCTTACGTTTGCGCCGAGCCTGCAAGTGGAGGCGATCGGAGCGGGGAGCTCCATAGCCCGGGGCATTGACGTGTCGAAGCACAATTTGAATATCGACTGGAGTCAGGTGCCGTCCTCGGGGGTATCCTTTGTGTTTGTGAAAGCGGGCAGTACCAACTCGGGAGTCGATCCCTATTTTGATGCCAATATGAGAGGCGCGAACGCCGCGGGGCTGCGGACGGGCGTTTACTTATATTCTTACGCGACGAACGCGGAGCAGGCGAGAAACGAGGCGAATCAGCTTTTGCAATGGATCGGTAATTACACGGTCAGCTATCCGGTGGTTTACGATGTGGAGGCTCCCTGCCATAAAAATATGTCTCAGGCGCAGCTCCAGGAGCTGATCAATGCGTTTTGCTCCATTATCGAGGCAAACGGTTATTATCCGGTAGTCTACTCAAGCAGAAATATGTTCCGTGACAAGATCGGGAGCATCGGCTATGACAAGTGGGTGGCGCAGTATGCGGACGCTTTAGAGTATGAAGGTGCCTCTTTCTGGCAGAATACTTCCCACGGCAGTGTGGCGGGGATCCCGACCAGAGTGGATATGAATTATCAGTTCAAGGACTACTCGTCGCTGATCGTGTCGGACGGCTTTGCGCCTCGCCAGGATCAGACTGTATTTTACGCAGGTTACAGAATGCAGCGTAACTGTTGGGTGAACTGGGAAGACAACAAGTACCATCTGGATGAGAATGGCTTCGTGCAGAAAGGCTGTTGGTTTGAGGATGAGACGGGCAGGTATTTCCTGGCCACAAAGGATGGTCATGCGCTGCGTGAGGATGTGAACATCGAGGGACAGGATTATTATTTTGACGGGAACGCGGTGATGCAGAGGGGGCTCGTTACCAGACCGGACGGCAATGTTTATTACTATGACCCGGAGACTGGCGCCCTGGTGCGGGATGTTACGGTGACTGTGGACGGTGTAAACTATGCGGTGGATAAAAACGGTATTGCAGCGGCAGCGGAGGCGCAGCAGGAAACGCCGGAAGCGCAGCAGGAGACGCAGGGAGAGCCACAGGAGACGCCAGAGGCGTGACAGGAAGCACAGTAAATAGAAAAAGGAATTTATAAAAGCGGTAATATGTTAAAAGAGGCGTTGGGCTAAGACCGGCGTCTTTTTTGGTGTGCCCGGTGGCACACGTTTATGAAGCAGGTTCCGCGGACAATCATCTGAAACCTCTTTTCAAACGTCCCCATAATGGTATATAATAATTCCGTACGGGCGCTTTTTGAGGGCCGGTGGAAAGACGTGGTCGGGTATGGATTGTAAAGAAGTGGAGAAAAAAATACCTTCCTTTCTGGACGAAGAGCTGGACGGGAAGGGGCTTTCAGAGTTTGTGCAGCATATCGAGGGCTGTCCGGAATGCATGGAGGAACTGTCCATCCAGTTTTTGGTGACCGAGGGTATGGAACGGCTGGAGCAGGGCAATAATTTTAATTTGCAGGATGCGCTGCACCGTAAGCTTGGCAGCGCGGAGGACAAAATAAGGCTGAACCGGACGCTGCGGCATATTCTGTTGGCTTTGGAGTGCATGGTTGCCGTGGCTATTGTCATGGCGTTGCTTATCGTCTCCATGTAGACAGGGCGTACGGGATCAAAATATGTATTGGAAAGAGGCTTGGAACAGATGGCTTTGAAGCTTGTATTGATAGACGGACACAGTATACTGAACAGAGCATTTTACGGGGTGCCGGAGCTGACCAACGGGCAGGGGCTTCACACCAACGCGGTATACGGTTTTCTGAATATTATGTTTAAGATTCTCGAGGAGGAGCGGGCGGATTATCTGGCTGTGGCGTTCGACGTCCACGCGCCAACTTTCCGCCATGAGATTTATAAGGAGTACAAAGGCACCAGGAAACCGATGCCGACGGAGCTTCGCGAGCAGGTGCCGGTGATGAAGCAGATGCTTTTGGCTATGGGAATCTGCGTGGTGGAGAAGGCGGGGCTTGAGGCGGACGACATTCTCGGCACCATTGCAAAACGGGCGCAGCGGGAGGGGATGGATGTGTCTCTCGTGTCGGGTGACCGGGATCTGCTGCAGGTGGCCACAGACCGCATTCGGATTCGGATTCCGAAGACAAAGGGCGGGAAAACACAGATCGAGGATTACTATGCGAAGGATGTGGAGGAGGCCTACAAGGTCAATCCCATACAGTTTATCGACTTAAAGGCGCTTATGGGGGATACGGCGGACAATATACCCGGAGTGCCGAAGGTGGGAGAAAAGACGGCCACGGAGCTGATGGTGACCTACGGGTCGCTGGAAAACATATACGCTCATGTGGAGGAGATTTCGAAAAAGGCGGTCAGGGAGTCACTGATCGCGAACAGGGAGCTCGCGGATCTGAGCAAAGTTCTTGCTACCATCAATGTGGACGCGGATTTTGATTTTACGTTTGAGCAGGCGAAGATCGGCGATTTTTACACCGAGGAAGCTTATGTGCTCTGCAAACGGTTGGAGTTTAAAAACATCCTCTCCCGTTTTTCCAGGGATGTGGCTGTGCCCAACAGCCAGGAGGCTTATTTTCACACCGTGACGGACAAGGCGGAAGTAAAAGAGATGTTTCGTCTCTGTAAGGAACGGGGGGAGAGCACAGAGGGCGGGTGCGAGATCGGGCTGTCGGTTTTTTACGATTCTGACGGTGAAAAGAAGGTGTGTGTTGGCATAGCGCTGGCACTGGAAGAAAAGAACGTGGCGTTTATTCCGTGTCAGGCAGATGTGTCGGAGAGCTGGCTGAGAGAGTGCTTGACAACTCTGAACAGAGATGAGTTATGTAAACTAAATGTGTTTGATATAAAGGCGCTCTACGATATGGTAGGGGAGACGGATGAAGAGAGCTTGTGGCAGGATGAAACGGGTGCAAAGGATGTGCTTCGTCCCTTCAGAAAGAAGAGATATTTTGACATTCTTGTGGCGGCTTATCTGTTAAACCCGTTAAAGAGCGACTATCAGACGGAAGATATCGCGGGGGAATATCTGGCGCTCACCGTTTTGGACAGGGCGCAGGTCTGCGGGAAGGGAACTTTTGCTGCGGCTTTCAAAGACAGACCGGAGGAATTTGCGCATTATGCCTGCTATCAGGCGTATGTCTGTCTTGCTGCGGCTTCGGTTTTACGGGAAAAGCTGGTGCAGCAGGAGATGGAGAGGCTGTTTTACGAGATAGAGATGCCTCTTTCCAGAGTGCTGTATGACATGGAACGCTTTGGCGTGCTGGTGCAGCCCGGAGAACTGAAAGCTTACGGGGAGGCGCTTACCGGCAGGATCGCGGAACTGGAACAGAAAATATACGACCAGGCGGGATGCACCTTCAATGTCAACTCCCCGAAACAACTTGCGGACATACTATTTGAAAAAATGGGGATCAAGGGCGGGAAAAAGACGAAGACCGGGTATTCCACCGCGGCGGACGTGTTGGAAAAGCTGGCGCCCGATTATCCGATTGTCTCCGATATACTGGAGTACAGGGGACTTGCGAAACTCAAGTCCACCTATGCGGAAGGGCTTTCTGCCTGTATCGCGGGGGACGGTAGAATCCATTCTACCTTTAACCAGACGATCACGGCGACCGGACGCATCAGCTCCACGGAACCGAATTTACAGAATATCCCCATGCGCATGGAGCTTGGAAGGCGTATCCGCAAGGTTTTTGTCCCGAAGGAAGGCTGTCTTTTTATGGATGCGGACTATTCGCAGATTGAGCTGCGAATTCTGGCGCATATGTCTGACGATAAACAACTGATCGAGGCTTACCGTATGGAGGAGGACATTCACAGGATCACGGCCTCCAAGGTATTCCACACGCCCTTCGAGGAGGTGACGGACTTACAAAGGCGAAACGCGAAGGCGGTCAATTTCGGCATTGTCTACGGCATCAGCTCCTTTGGTTTGAGTCAGGACTTGAGTATTACAAGGAAGGAGGCGGCGGACTACATCGAACAGTATTTCCAGACTTATCCGGGAGTGAAGCTCTTTTTGGATCACATGGTGGAGCTGGCGAAAAAGCAGGGATACGTGACGACCATGTACGGGCGAAGAAGGCCCATTCCGGAATTGTCCTCCAACAATTTTATGCAGCGCTCTTTCGGCGAGCGGGTGGCAATGAATTCACCGATCCAGGGAACGGCGGCTGATATTATGAAGATCGCCATGATCCGTGTGTGGGAGAAGCTACACGCGCAAGGATTGAAGTCCCGCCTGATTTTGCAGGTACACGACGAACTGCTGATCGAAACGTATGTTGAGGAGGAGGAGCAGGTGCGACGCATCCTTACGGAACAGATGCAGGATGCCGCGAAGCTGTCCGTGCGTCTGGAAATCGATCTTCATACCGGAACGGACTGGTATGAGTCAAAGTAGCGGAAGAGAAAAGCGCGGGGCAGAGGAAGTGAAGAGAGATGAAGGCAATAGGGATTACGGGCGGCGTAGGCGCGGGAAAATCGGCTGTGCTGGCCTATCTGGAAAAACGGCCGGGATGCCGGGTGATCATGGCTGACCGGGCGGCACATCAGTTGGAGGAGCCGGGGGAAGCATGTTACGGCCCTCTGAAAGCGCTCCTTGGAGATGAGGTTCTGGACGAGGAGGGACGGATTGACAGACAGAGGATGGCGGCAAAAATCTTTGGCGACGGGGAGCTTTTGCTGAAAGTAAACGGGATTGTGCATCCGGCGGTGAAAAATTATCTGACAGGGCGGATCGAAGAGGAGAGGGAGGCGGGGGAAATTGCTTTTCTCTTTATCGAGGCGGCGCTTCTGATCGAGGAGGGATATGCTTCCATACTGGATGAAATGTGGTACATTCATGCGGACGAGGAGGTAAGGCGCTGGCGTCTTAAGGAGACAAGGGGCTATACGGATGAGAAGATCGACGCTATATTAGGCAGACAGCTTACGGAGGAGGCTTTTCGTGAGCACTGCGGTACGGTGATAGAAAATAACGGAACGCTTGCGTGCGTTTATAGACAAATAGAGAAAGAATTGGGGGATGACCAGTGGCAGAGGCAATGAAATTTCCGGGACAACTGGTGTTTGGACTGGATATCGGAACAAGGAGCATTGTAGGGACGGTAGGATATCGCGTGGGTGATAAGTTCCATGTGGTGGCGCAGAGTGTCAGGGAGCATCAGACCAGAGCCATGCTGGACGGACAAATCCATGATATATACAAGGTGGGCGGCACGATAAAGGAGGTCAAGGCGGAGCTTGAGGAGAGCGTCGGCCGGACTCTCAAAGATGTGTGCATCGCCGCGGCGGGGCGCGTTCTGCAGACGGTGAACATACGGGCGGACCAGGAGCTGGAAAATGAGAGGGAAATCACGGGAGAGGATATCTACGCGCTGGATTCCATGGGAGTGGAGAGGGCCTACCAGGAATTTTTGGAAAATAACGATCTGGATATGAAATTCTACTGTGTGGGATATTCCGTGGTGCGCTATTATATGAACGGATACACGATAGGGAACCTGGAAGGACACAAGGCGAAGACCATTGGAGCGGATCTCATTGCCACCTTTTTGCCGGAAGATGTGGTGGACGGTCTTTACAAGGCGGTAGGCGTTGCGGGTCTGGACGTGGTGAACTTGACGTTAGAGCCTATAGCGGCGATTCAGGTGGCTATCCCGGAAATGTACCGGATGTTAAATATTGCGCTTGTGGATGTGGGCGCGGGCACCTCCGATATCTCGGTCACAAAGGATGGCAGTATCATCGCCTACGGCATGATTCCCATTGCGGGGGACGCGCTCACCGAGGTGGTGGCAAAGCACTGTCTGGTTGATTTTGGCACGGCGGAGCAGATTAAGAGAGACGCCGGCGAAAAAGACGTGATCGAATACAAGGATATTATGGGTTTACCACAGACCATCACTGCCGAGGAGGTGGGCAACGTGGCGTCCGAGGTGATCGACAATATGACCAGCCAGGTGGCGGACAAGATCAGGGAGTTAAACGGGGATAAGTCCGTCAGCGCCGTGTTTGTCGTGGGCGGCGGCGGCAAGCTTCCCGGCTATACACAGGCGTTAGCCACGAAGCTGGATATCCAGAAGGAACGTGTGGCGGTCAGAGGCGAGGAGGTTATGCAGGGCATCGAATTTTTGGAGGAGAGCGCCAGAAGAGATTCTCTGATGGTGACGCCCATCGGTATCTGCTTAAGCTTCTATGAACAGAGCAACAACTTTATCTTTGTCTATTTTAACGATCAGAGAGTAAAGATTTACGATAACAGCAAGGCGGCTGTGGTGGACGCGGCCATGCAGGCGGAATTTTCAAGCGATGGCCTTTTCCCGAAGCGGGGGAAAGAACTGAACTTCACTGTAAACGGAAAGGCGCGTATTGCGAGAGGAGAATTCGGGGAAGCGGCCCGGATCAGCGTCAACGGAACCGAGGCGGATATTTACACGCAGATTCATGCGAACGATCAGATTCGCGTGATAGAGTCAACGGCCGGGGAAGCGGCCCGGATGACTTTGGGACAACTGCCTGAGTTTGGCACGAAGATGTGGGTGGAGGTCAATGAAAAGAAGGTGGATTTGCCGAAGTTTGCCAGCGTGAACGGAGAATTGCAGTCCGCATACTATGAGATTCAGGAAAACGACGAAATCGAGATTTTGGACTATTATACGGTACGCCAGATTTCGGAGTTTATGGATGTGGTCATTGACTGGAGTATGAATATTTATGTCAATAACAAGATTGCTGATATGGATACGAAGGTCTACGAGAACTTTTCCGTGATTTGGACGATGGAGGAGCTGCAGCTTTCCGATGTGGAGTATTACGAGACGCCGCAGCCAGAGAGAGAGGTAAGGGAGCCGGAAGAGAGGCCGGCGGGAACGGCCGGTTTTTCGGCTGTGTCTTCAACGGCAGACCGTAAAACAAAACAGCCCGATGCGGCACAGGAGGGGCCGCATGCCGCGGAGAAAGAGGAAAAGGAAGAAAAGGAAAAGCAGGAAGAACGGCCGCAGGCGCAGGAAAAGCCGAGGGGCGCGAGGATTGTGATGGGCCCCGGCGTCAGGAGAGCCGAGGAGGAGGCCAGAGCTAAGGCAAAAGCCAGGGAGGAAGAGCTTGCCAGGGCGAAGGCGGAGGAGGAGAGAAGAAGGGAAGAGCTTCTGAGCAAAAATGTACCCATGTCTATCCTCGTGACGGTGAACGGCGCGCAGGTCAGGCTGTCCGGCAAGAAAAGCTATGTGTTTGTGGATGTGTTTGAATATATTGATTTTGACTTGTCAAAGCCGGAGGGAAGCGGGATCGTGACCAACTTAAACGGCCGGGGGGCGCAGTATATGGAGAATATCAAAAGCGGCGACATGATTGAGATTTACTGGAAAAAATAAGAAGAGGGAGGCGGCCGTGTAAGGCATGGCTGTGAAAGGTTTACATAATTATGAGACTGTGCAGTATTGCCAGCGGAAGCAGCGGAAACTGCGTCTATGTGGGCAGCGATACCACTCATCTGCTGATGGATGTGGGGATCAGCGGAAAACGGACGGAAGGCGCGCTTGCAAAGCTTGGACTGACAATGAAGGACATCGACGGCATTTGTATCACCCACGAGCACGCGGATCACATAAGCGGTCTTGGCGTGCTTGCCCGGAAATATGACGTGCCGATTTACGCTACGAAAGGAACGGCGGAGGCAATCATGCAGACTCCTTCCGTGGGGAAGATCGACAAGTCCCTTTTTCAGATCGTCACGCCGGATGAAAAGTGTACGATCAAGGATATTTCGCTTTACCCCGTGCGCACATCCCATGACGCGGCTGATCCCGTGGCTTACCGGATTAACTACGGCGGGAAGCGGATAGGGATTCTAACGGATTTGGGGTGTTACAGCGATTACACGGTGGAATGTCTGAGGAACCTGGATCTGCTTTATCTGGAGGCCAATCATGATGTGCATATGCTGCAAGTGGGGCCCTATCCATATTATCTGAAGCGGCGTATTTTGGGCGAGCGGGGGCATCTGTCAAACGAGTCCGCGGGGAAGCTGTTGAGCAGGCTTTTGCACGACAATATGCAGGCTATTGTGCTTGGGCACCTGAGCAAGGAGAACAATTTACCGGAGCTTGCCTACGAGTCGGTGCGGGTGGAGGTGACTATGTCCGACACGGATTATAACGGCGGCGATTTTCCGCTGTATGTGGCGAAGCGGGACGAGGTTTCGGAAGTGATTGAGGTCCGGTAGGGGCCGGAGCAAAAAACAGAAATGAGGTAAAGATGAAAAAGACAATTATCACAGTAGTGGGAAAAGATACCGTAGGCATTATCGCGAGAGTATGCACTTATCTGGCGGACAACCGGATCAATATTCTGGACATCTCACAGACCATTGTGCAAGGTTTCTTCAACATGATGATGATCGTGGACACGAACCTGACGGACAAGGATTTCGGGGTGATCGTGGACGAACTGGACGCGCTGGGCGAGAAGATCGGCGTTGTCATCAAGTGCCAGAAGGAAGAGATATTCGACCAGATGCACAGGATCTAGACGGTGCAAAAGAAAAGCAAGCGACGCGAAGCGGCATTTGCTTTTCTTGCGCCGATAACGAGCAAATGGCCGATAAAATCGGACAGGGAGTGCGAAGCACGGGTTTGCGAGTCCAGGGGGAGAGGATATAAGATTGAAAATTAAAATTTTCAATCGCGAGATTTGTGTCTGCGCGTTGCTTGCCACAAACTCGTTGATGCGCAAAAAGCGGCGCAGAAATGGAGAAAATCATGATAAATTTATTTGAGGTGGCGGAAACCAACGAGATGATCGCCAGAGAAAATCTGGATGTGCGTACCATCACGCTTGGAATCAGCCTTTTGGATTGCATCGACGCGGATCTTGCGAGAGTGAACGAGCGGATCTATCAGAAAATTACGATGACGGCGAAGGATTTGGTAAAAACCGGGGAAGCTATTGAGAAAGAGTATGGCATTCCCATTGTAAATAAACGGATTTCGGTCACGCCGATGGCGCTGGTGGGCGGTGCGGCCTGCAAAACGAGCGAAGATTTTGCGACGCTTGCAAAAACCATGGATCGGGCGGCGGCGGATGTGGGAGTCAATCTGATCGGAGGATATTCCGCCCTTGTGTCAAAGGGAATGACCAGAGCCGACGAGTTGTTGATACGCTCTATTCCGGATGCTCTGCATGCGACAAAGCGGGTCTGCAGTTCCGTGAATCTTGGCTCCACCAAAATGGGTATCAATATGGATGCGGTGCGGCTGATGGGGGATATCATTAAGGAGACGGCACTGATCAGCAAAGACCAGGACAGCGCGGACTGCATGAAGCTTGTGGTGTTTTGCAATGCGCCGGATGACAATCCTTTTATGGCGGGCGCTTTCCACGGGGTGACAGAGGCCGACGCGGTGATTAATGTGGGAGTCAGCGGCCCGGGTGTGGTGAAGACGGCTTTACAGAAGGTGCGGGGCGAAAATTTTGAGGTGCTCTGTGAGACGATCAAAAAGACGGCTTTTAAGGTGACGAGGGTAGGACAGCTTGTTGCCCAGGAGGCGTCCCGCATGCTTGGCGTTCCATTCGGCATTGTGGACTTGTCTCTTGCGCCCACGCCGGCTATCGGTGACAGCGTGGCGGATATCCTGTGCGAGATCGGGCTGGAATACGCGGGCGCGCCGGGAACTACGGCGGCTCTCGCGCTCTTAAACGATCAGGTGAAAAAGGGGGGCGTGATGGCCTCCTCCTATGTGGGCGGTTTGAGCGGGGCATTTATTCCTGTCAGCGAGGATCAGGGTATGATCGATGCCGTGACGGCCGGCGCGCTCACGCTTGAAAAACTCGAGGCCATGACATGTGTTTGCTCCGTGGGACTTGATATGCTGGCGATTCCGGGCGATACGCCGAACACGACGATTGCGGGCATTATTGCAGACGAGATGGCCATCGGCATGGTGAATCAGAAGACCACGGCGGTGCGTCTGATTCCTGCCATCGGCAAGGGAGTGGGAGAACAGGTAGAGTTTGGCGGTCTGTTCGGGTACGCGCCAGTGATGCCGGTGAACGGGTTTTCCTGCGAGGCGTTTGTGAACCGGGGAGGACGGATCCCCGCGCCGATTCACAGCTTTAAAAACTAATGTACCAGTTCATGTTTGTATAATGGGGGCAAGGAAAAGCGGGAGGCGGGTAAGTGTCATGAAGATTTTGGTGATCGGCGGGAGCTATTTTTACGGCAGAGTCTTTGTCATGGAGGCGTCGAAAGCGCATGAACTGACGGTATGGAATCGGGGTACGTATTCCATGCGGGAGTTTGGGGTAAAGGAGATCAGAGCCGACAGGCATGAGCGGACGGCGGCCTGCGAAGAGGATTATGACGCGGTCGTTGATTTCTGCGCCTATGGGCCGAAAGATATACGGGATACGGTAGAGCATATGGCTGGAAAGATCGGCCAGTACATTCTGATCAGCACGGTGGATGTATATGAGCGGGATGCCGCCGTGACAAAAACGGAAGACACGTCTTTGGAGGAAAGAGTGATTCCCGGGGAAGCGGGCGCTTATATTGCGGGCAAGGTGGCAGCCGAGAGGGAGCTTTCTAAAGTATGCGGGGAGAGAAACATTCCTTACACGGTGCTTCGGCCGGCGATTCTCTACGGTCCCTACAACTATGCGCCGAGAGAGTCGGCTTATATCGGTATGCTTCTTATGAACCATGTCCTGCCGGAGTTTACCGATGCCGACGGGCGCTTCCAGTTCGTTTATGTGAAGGACGCGGTGCAGGCTGTTCTCGCCAGTCTTGGGAATTGTACCGCTTACGGTCAGGCTTACAATCTCTGTCAGGATCAGATTCTTACCTACGGCAGTTTTTTTGAGACGCTTAAGGCGGTGGCAGGGCAGGAGGATCTGGCAGGGCTTACAAAGGTGCGGCTCTCGGTGGAGGAGGCATCCAGACAGGGAGTTCCGGTTCCTTTTCCAGCGACAAAACCGGAGACACATCTTTGCGACAACGAAAAAGGGAAGCGGGAGCTTTCCCTGCGGTATACAGCGTTTGAGGAAGGGCTGGGAAGGACCTACAGGGCCTTTCGCAATGTTTACGTGCGTTGAGCGGAGCGGAGGAGACGGATGACATTAGATCAGATAGCGGTGGGAAAAGAAGCGAAGATTATCAGTGTGGGCGGAACGGGCGAGCTGCGTGTCAGGCTGCTTGATATGGGGCTGATTCCGAATACGGTTGTCAGGGTGCAGAAGGTCGCGCCGATGGGAGATCCGATAGAGATTCATCTGCGGGGGTACGAGCTGACGATCCGTAAAGAGGACGCGGCCCGGATTGACGTGGTTTAAATTTGAGATCTCGTATGACGGAAGAGGGACAGACGGTATGATTTATGCATTGGCAGGCAACCAGAACTGCGGTAAAACAACATTGTTTAACCAGCTTACAGGCTCCAACCAGCACGTCGGGAATTTTCCCGGCGTGACCGTGGACTCAAAGATGGGGGAAATACGGGGTGAGAAGGGAAATGCGGTAGTGGATTTGCCGGGAATTTATTCCATCAGGCCCTACACGAACGAGGAGATTGTGACCCGCAGCTTTATTTTGCAGGAAAAACCGGACGGGATTATCAACATCGTAGACGCTACAAATATTGAGAGAAACCTCTATCTGACTTTACAGCTTTTAGAGCTTCATATTCCCATGGTGATCGCCTTAAACATGATGGACGAAGTGTGGGGGAACGGGGGCACCATAGATATCGGAAAGATGGAGGAGGCGCTTGGCGTCCCGGTGGTGGCAATCAGCGCCGCGAAAAACGAAGGTATCGAGGATCTGATCGCGGCCATAGGGGAGGTGGCCGCGAGGCGGATTCATCCGAAGGTGACGGATTTTTGTGAAAAAGGCCCCGTGCACCGGTGTATCCATGCGGTCAGCCACCAGGTGGAAGATCATGCGGAGCGGATCGGCATGTCGCCCCGGTTTGCGGCCACTAAAATCGTGGAGGGAGACGTAGAAATCATAGACAGGCTGGCCTTGTCCAACAACGAGCTCGATTTGATGGAACATAGTATCGTGGAGATGGAGCAGGACAGCGGTATGGACCGGAATGCGGCTCTCGCGGCCATGCGCTACGATTTTATTGAGAGGATCTGCGCACAGACGGTAACCAAATGCAAGGAGAACAAGGAGCATGTCAGAAGCCTTAAGATCGACGGCGTGCTCACTCATAAATATTTGTCGATCCCTGTTTTTGTGCTGATTATGGGACTTGTGTTTTATCTGACTTTCGGTCTTGTAGGGAGTTTTTTGAGCGATCTTTTGAGCGTGGCAATCGATGCGCTTTCCGGCGTGGTGGAGCGGGCGCTTGTCAATTACGGGATCAACCCGGTGGTGGAGAGCCTGGTGATAGACGGGATATTCACGGGAGTGGGGAGTGTGCTGAGCTTTTTGCCGATCATTGTGGTTTTGTTTTTCTTCCTGTCAATTCTTGAGGATTCAGGGTATATGGCGCGTATCGCCTTTGTGATGGACAGACCGCTGCGTAAAATCGGCCTTTCGGGAAAAAGCTTTGTGTCCATGCTGATAGGCTTTGGCTGCAGCGTACCGGCGGTGATGTCCACCAGGACACTCTCGTCGGAGCGGGATAAGAAGATGACGATTTTGCTGATTCCGTATATAAGCTGTTCGGCAAAGATTCCGATCTATGCCCTCTTTGCAGCGGCCTTTTTTGGGAGAAGGGCGGCTTTTGTGATGATCGGCCTGTACATATTCGGCATTTTGGTGGGACTGCTCTGCGCTCTGCTCTTAAAAAATACCGTGTTTCGGGGGAGCTCCATGCCGTTTATGATGGAATTGCCCAACTATCGTCTTCCCTCGGCAAAGAGTGTATTGCTTTTGATGTGGGACAAGGCCAGGGATTTTGTGCAACGCGCCTTTACGGTTATCTTTTTGGCTACTCTCGTGATCTGGTTTTTGCAGACTTTTGACACAAGACTCAATGTGGTGGCGGATTCGGGAGACAGCCTGCTTGCCATGGTAGGGAAACTGATCGCGCCTATCTTTACGCCTCTTGGGTTTGGCGACTGGCGGGCGGCCACGGCTCTGATCTGCGGTTTTACGGCGAAGGAGGCGGTGGTGAGCACGCTTGGGGTTTTGACGGGCTCCTCCATGGCGAACTTGGGAGAGACGCTCAGGCATCTCTTTACGCCTGTCTCGGCGATCGGCTTTTTGGTGTTTACCCTGCTTTATACGCCTTGTGTGGCGGCGGTGGCCACCATTAAGCGGGAACTGGGATCCGCCATAAAGACAGTGGGGGTGGTCTGTATGCAGTGTGGGGTGGCCTGGCTTGCGGCCTGCGTGGTGTACCAGATTTTGCGGCTTGCGAGTCTGTAGGAACGCGTCAAGAACGGAATAGACTTTGCCTGCAGGCTATGATATACTTATTTCGACAAGTGCAGTGATATCCGACAATCGTGACAATAAAAGCGGGTGATTGTATGTCGTCTGGCATTGAAGTGACAAAGGCAGAGCATTCCACATAGACTTATGCGGATTTAAATGAGGAATATATTGCGTTAAAAGCGTTGTTTAGAGTGACAGGTGTTAATCTTGCTGAGATTGACAGGATCGAAGGGTAATCGGGATTCATGCCGGATATACTTGGAATCAGGCATTTATACGGAAGAGGAGGTGTGAATAATGAAGACGTACATGTTGGATTTAAACTCCATCGAGAAAGTGAAGGGGTTTGTGAAGGCGATAGAGAAATTCGACGGTTACTTTGACATAGCCACCGGAAGATACGTGGTAGATGCAAAGTCGATCATGGGTATTTTCTCCATGGATCTGTCCAAAAAGATCGAGTTTCGGATCCTGGAGACAAACGCGCAGATATCTGAGGTGGAGGCGGCAATCGCGCCCTATCTCGCATAACGGAAAGTGACAGAAAGAACCTGTCGCGGAAAATAAAGCGGCTGCCGGTGTGGGACACATTGGCAGCCGTCTGTGTTTTTTAGGACAGAGATTTGCCTTTCGGCAATATTTATGCTAAGATGTTCTATTAAGGAACTCCCGGAGAGGGAAGTTTGGCAGAAGTAGAGAGGTTTTGGAGGTTTGTGATGCTGGAACTTAAAAATGTATCTTTTCAGGCCGAGGATGGCGGAAAAGAGATAGAAATTCTGAGAAATATCAATTTGACAATTGACGATCGGTTTGTGGCCGTCACTGGACCGAACGGAAGCGGGAAATCGACGCTGGCAAAGATCGTGGCGGGTATCCTTACGCCCACGGAGGGACGGATATTTCTGGACGGCGTCGATATCACGGATAAATCCATCACGGAGCGGGCGAAGCTGGGAATCGGGTTTGCCTTTCAACAGCCGGTCCGTTTTAAGGGAATCACGGTGAAGGATATTCTTTCCATCGCGGCCGGAAAGGACACGGCCGTGTCGGAAGTGTGTGGGATGCTCTCGGAGGTAGGGCTTTGTGCCAGAGATTATGTAAACCGGGAGATCAATGCGAGTCTTTCGGGCGGGGAACTCAAACGTATTGAAATCGCCATGCTGATGGCCAGAAAGACAAAGGTATCCATATTTGATGAGCCGGAGGCGGGGATTGATCTGTGGAGCTTTCAGAATTTAATCCGTGTGTTTGAAAAAATGCATAAGGAGACGAGGGGAGCGATTCTCATTATTTCCCACCAGGAACGGATTTTAAATATTGCGGATCAGATAGTTCTTCTTGCCGACGGCCGGATCGAGAAGGTGGGAACGAGGGAGGAAATCATGCCGTTTCTTTTGGGCACTGGGCAGCCCTGCCGGACTTTGACAGACAAATTATAAAAATGCGGCGCTCTTTGCGGAGCGGAATCATGGAGGAAATTATGGACGCAATACAGCAGGAGCTTTTAGAACAGGTGGCGGGTCTGCATGAAGTGCCGGAGGGCGCTTACAATATCCGCGCCAACGGAGAGATGGCGGGGAGGAATACGACCGCCAATATTGATATTACGACAAAGGAGGACTGTCCCGGGATCGATATCCGGATTAAACCGGGGACGAAGTCCGAGAGTGTGCATATTCCCGTGGTTTTAAGTCAGAGCGGGCTGAAGGAGAGCGTGTACAACGACTTTTTTGTGGGGGAGGATTGCGACGTCACG
The DNA here is from genome assembly GCA_910587095.1 of uncultured Lachnospiraceae bacterium. Taxonomy (GTDB): domain Bacteria; phylum Bacillota; class Clostridia; order Lachnospirales; family Lachnospiraceae; genus UBA3282. The sequence continues at coordinate 72,027 of CAJUMJ010000029.1, read as the reverse complement.
ATCGTGGCGGGCTGCGGTATTCACAACGGCGGCGCTGCGGCTTCAGCGCATTCCGGCATCCATCGCTTTTTTGTCGAAGAAAACGCGAAAGTGAGATATGTGGAGAAACATTACGGCTCCGGCGACGGCAGTGGGGAGCGGATTATGAATCCTACCACGGAAATCCATCTCGCCAAGGGGGCTTCGCTGGAGATGGAGACGGTGCAGATTAAGGGCATCGACTCCACCGTGAGGGTGACCAAAGCCGAGGTGGAGGAGGGCGCAAGTCTTGTGATTAAGGAAAAGATTATGACCCACGGGAAGCAGTACGCCGAGACGGATTTCACCGTGGATATGGCGGGGGCGGATTCGAGCGTGAACCTGATTTCCAGGTCGGTGGCGAAGGAGCGTTCATGCCAGATTTTCAGGAGCAGGATCGTGGGTGACGCACCCTGCCACGGACACAGCGAATGCGATGCCATCATTATGGATGAGGCAAGCGTCAGCGCGATACCGGAACTGACGGCCAACCATATCGACGCCAATCTGATTCACGAGGCGGCCATCGGAAAAATTGCGGGGGAACAGTTGATTAAGCTCATGACGCTCGGCCTCAGTGAGAAGGAGGCGGAAGAGCAGATTGTGAAGGGATTCTTGAAATGAGAAAGTTTTTGCAGTTCGCTTTAAACCGGGTGGTGATTACGGCGATTCTGGTGCTATTGCAGGTCGCCTTTTTTCTCATAGCTCTGCTTCGCCTGGGGAATTATTATGTGTGGGTTTCCCTGATGCTTCGCTTTATCACCTTCTGGGCTGTAATTTATATTATATGGAAGCCGAACAACCCGGCCGTAAAATTGGCATGGGTTGTGCCGATTCTCATATTTCCGCTTTTTGGCGGGATGCTCTATCTGTGCTACGGTCATGTGATCGTGCCCAAGAAGCTTCGGGACAGTATGGAGCGGACAGACAGGCTGGTGAGAAAAAGCCTGGTGCAGGATGACAAGGTCCTAAAGGCTATTAAGAGAGAAGATGAAGGGGTGGCAAACCAGTGTCGCTATATCCGTTCCTTTGCGGCGACACCTGTGTGGGACAACACGGACAGCGCCTATTTTTCGGACGGACGACCCTGGTGGGAAAGCCTGCTTGCAGATCTGGAGAAAGCCGAGCATTTTATTTTTCTAGAGTTTTTTATAATCAAAGAGGGAAAGATGTGGAACTCGATCCTGGACATTTTGGAGCGTAAGGCTAAGGAGGGTGTGGAAGTCAGGCTGATTTATGACGATATCGGCTGCGCTTTCCTCCTGCCAAAGTATTATGACAGGATCGTTGAGAAGAAAGGGATCAAGTGTGTGGCCTTTAACAGGCTGGTGCCTTTTCTGTCTCTGGTGCTAAACAACAGGGATCACAGAAAGATTGTGGTTATCGACGGGAAAACGGCATATACAGGAGGCATCAACTTATCCGACGAGTATATCAATTACGAGCGCCCTTACGGGGATCACTGGAAGGATGCGGGGATTCGGATTGAGGGAAAAGCGGTATGGAACTTCACGGTAATGTTTTTGCAGATGTGGAATATGTCGCGCTACACCGAGGAAGACTATGAAAGATATTATCGCGGCTTTGAGAAAGTGCCGAATACGGGAGGCTATGTGCAGCCTTATATGGACACGCCTTTTGACGATGAGACGCTTGGGGAGAACGTCTATCTGAACATGATCGGCCATGCAAAGCGTTATATCTGGATATACACGCCTTATCTGGTCACGGACAATGAGATGATTACGGCGTTAAAGCTTGCCGCAAAGAGAGGTGTGGATGTGCGGATTGTGACGCCGGGGGTGCCGGACAAGAAATTTGTCTACTGGCTAACCCAGTCCAACTATCAAAACCTGATTGAGGCCGGAGTCAGAGTTTACCAGTACAAGCCCGGCTTCATCCATGCAAAGTGCGTGCTCTCGGACGACGAGACGGCTGCCGTTGGCACCATAAATTTTGATTACAGGAGCTTTTACCATCATTTCGAGTGCGGTGCGTTTCTCTATCGGGCCCAGGTGGTGGAGGAGCTGAGACGTGATATGGAGAATACCTTTGCGGCCTGTGAGGAAATCTCGCTGTCCTGGTGCAGGGAGAAATTTGTCAAGAGCAATATCGTCGGCCCGCTGCTCAAGCTGCTGTCGCCGTTGATGTAAGTAAGGGAAATGAAGATGGAGATGACTTATGATACGTTTTCTAAAGGTGATTGTGTGGAATTTGCCAAGAATCTACATGATACCCCAAATGGCATATAGGGCGAAACACGCGGATCGATATGGGGAGGAGGGCTGCTATGCCTATGCCCGTCTGGCGATCCGGCGTATGATGCGGTCAGGACAAATTACCACGAAGAAATACGGGGTGGAGAACCTGCCGGGAGAGGGCGGCTATATTATGTGTCCCAATCATCAGGGAAAATACGATGCGCTTGGCATTATGATCTCTCACGATAAGCCTTGCTCGGTGGTTATCGACGACGCCAAATCGCACGGGATATTGGTGAAACAGTTTATTGATTTGGTGCAAGGAAAGCGGTTGAAGAAAAACGACGCCAGACAGTCCGTCAAAATTATTAAGGAGCTGGCGGAGGACACGAAGAAGGGACGACGGTTCATTATCTTTCCGGAGGGCGGATATTTACACAATCACAATACGGTAGGGGAATTTAAGCCGGGGTGTTTTAAAAGCGCCGTGAAAGCAAAAGTGCCGATTGTTCCTGTGGCGCTGATTGATTCCTACAGGGTATTTGAAGAGTGGACGTTGAAAAAAGTGGAGACGCAGGTGCATTTTTTGAAAGCGATTCCATACGAGGAATACAAGAGTATGACTACCGCTCAGATTGCCGAGCTGGTGCGGGACCGAATCATCAACAGGATCAGCGAAGTGTTAAGCCCGGCTTAAGCCGGGCTTATAGTTTTACGATGGGAGTTTTGTATTCGTTGATTTCCGAAAAAGGATCCGGGTTCGGGTATTTGTGGCGAACCACGCTCTGGTAGACATGGCTTGCGTAGATGTCCTTTTCCAGCATGGAGAGAGCCGTCGGCGCAAGCTGTTTTTCCGCGTCCGCAAGCTTCGAAAGGAGAGGTATCCCGCTGTTTTTCTTGATGGCGGAAAGCAGAGGTGAAGCACTCTCGCGAAAACCGAGCATGCGGGCGTAAAACACCCATCCTTCCTGGCCATAGCGCTGTAGCTCGTCCTTTCGAATCTCAAGTAAAATATGTAACAGGCTTCTGGAAATCCGCACATAGGTGCGGTTCTTTGATTTCAGCAGGTCGCAGAAGGAATGGAAATCCCGGTATTGCGGCAAAAGCTTGATAATGCGGTCAGAGAGTTCTTTGTCGATATCGGGATAGTCCGTAAAATCAGTGTCCTCTCCTGAAAGGAGGCTGTACTGCGTAATCAGGGCGAAATCGTCCGTAAAGATCGGGTAGGACTTTTGGTAAGCATTTTGCATAAGCGTCAGACAGGATGCGGGAACCTGCCTGGTAAGATGCTCCGTGACGCCTACATGCTTCAGGGATTCTCTTATCGCAAAAGCCGAACAAAAGCCTGTGTCAAGACTGTTGTCGTGGTAGGAAGCGCCTGTGCGCTTTACCGTGTACGGAACCATCGCGCTTTTCCAGTACAGGAGCGCTTTGCAGTATTCGATCCCCAGTATATTGTTGGAGCTTGTCAGTATGTTGATGTTGGGTGTCAGATGGGGAGCGGCGGCCTCCAGAGCCGTGTTTCTCGCCTGCGGATAGGTGTGACCCGTCCGGATCTCCTGATTCAAGGTTTTTTTGAAGACGGGGCTTTCATCCGTGAGCGCCTGCGCAAATCCCGTCAACACCCGGATATCGCCACATTCGCTGCCAAAGCACAGGGAATCGACGACTCCCAGCCTGTCGAGAAGAGCCACCGCGCTGCGTGCAAAATGTTCCGCACTGCTGATGGCATAGCAGACAGGTAGTTCAAGAACCAGGTCGGCGCCGTTTCTCAGGGCGCATTCGGCCCGCATATGTTTGTCCATCAAGGCGGGCGCGCCGCGCTGTACAAAATTACCGCTCATGACAACGACACAGTAGTCTGCGCCTGTCAGTTCTTTCGCCTTTCTGATATGATAGGCGTGCCCGTTGTGAAACGGGTTATATTCCGCTATTATACCGACGGTTTTCATAACTCTCTCCTCCCCCCTGAAGTGAGATAATTATACTTACTACTAGTGTATCACAAAGTAGGCAATTTGTATTGTTTTTTATGAGAAACAGACAGGGAAATCCTTGTGCGGGAGAAAAAAATTAGGTAAGATGTACATAGATGTTGATAATGCCAGAAGGAGGGTATAGCTATGTCTTATATTGATCTGATGAAGGAGAAGGCCAGAAGCGACAAAAAGACGATTGTCTTGCCTGAAACGAACGACAAGAGAACCTTAATTGCGGCGGCTAACATCCTGAAAGAGGGGATCGCTGATATTATCATGGTGGGCAATGAGGAGAAGATCATGGACGGTGCAGGCTGGCTGGAGGTGGAGCTTGACGGCGCACATATCATTGATCCTGAAAAAACGGAGAAGATGGAGGAATATACGCAGCTTTTGTACGAAATCAGAAAAAACAAAGGGATGACCCCGGAAAAAGCCAGGGAAATTTTACTTAAGGACTATCTGACTTTCGGTGTGGTGATGGTGAAAGCCAACGATGCGGACGGTATGGTGGCGGGGGCCTGCCATGCCACGGCGGACACGCTGCGGCCTGCGCTGCAGATTTTAAAAACCGCGCCCGGCGTGAAGCTGGTATCGGGCTTTTTTATATTGGATGTACCGGATTGCGAGTTTGGTGAGAAAGGCACGTTTATCTTTGCGGACTGCGGTCTGAATCAGGATCCGACGGCGGAGGAACTGGCGGCTATCGCGGACTCTTCCGCCAAGAGTTTTAAGAGCCTGGTGGGGGCGAAGCCGATCATCGCCATGCTGTCCCACTCGACCAAGGGAAGCGCCAAGCATCCGCTGGTGGACAAGATGGTGGAGGCAACCAGAATTGCCCGTGAACAGTATCCGCACCTTACAATCGACGGCGAGCTGCAGACCGACGCGGCTCTCGTACCTCAGGTGGCAAAATCCAAGGCACCCGGCAGCGAGGTGGCAGGAAAGGCAAACGTGCTGATCTTCCCCAATCTGGATTGCGGCAATATCGGATATAAGCTGGTGCAGAGACTCGGCAAAGCGGAAGCCTACGGCCCCATGCTCCAGGGTATTGCCAAACCCGTAAACGACCTCTCACGCGGATGCTCCTGGCAGGACATCGTAGGTGTGGTAGCCTTAACGGCAGTACAGGCGCAACTTGCGTGATAAGCTGACACGGCGCGCGAGGGTGAAAAGGCACGGATCATGTTTACATGAATCCGGGACTTTGCGCACGAGCATGGCGTGTTGCAACACGACCGAGAGAACGTAGTTCTCGAGGTGACGTGTCAGCTTAGCAATGAGCGGCGCGCGAGGGTGAAAAGGCACGGATCATGTTTACATGAATCCGGGACTTTGCGCACGAGCATGGCGTGTTGCAACACGACCGAGAGAACGCAGTTCTCGAGGTGACGTGTCAGCTTAGCAATGTGCAGTGCGCGGACAGAGGAAAACCGAAGGTTTTTCGAGTGGCACTGCGGGGTAAACTAAAAACGGAAAGGAAGAATAAAATGAACATACTTGTTATCAACTGCGGCAGCTCCTCCTTAAAATTCCAGCTCATCGACGCGGAGACGGAGAAGCAGATCGCGAAAGGCCTTTGTGAACGCATCGGCATAGAGGGCAGTCAGCTTGTCTACCAGCCTGCGGGCGGAGAAAAGGAAGAGACGGCGACTCCCATGCCTGATCACACAAAAGCCATCGAGCTTGTTTTAAACGCGCTGACGAACGGGAAGACAGGCGTGGTGAAATCCCTTGACGAGATTGGAGCGGTCGGACACCGCATCGTGCATGGCGGGGAGAAATTTGCGTCGTCCACGGTTATCACGGACGAGGTGATCGAGGCCATCAAGGCGTGCAACGATCTGGCGCCCTTACATAATCCTGCCAATCTGATCGGTATTGACGCCTGCAAAAAGCTGATGCCGAATACCCCCATGGTGGGCGTATTTGACACGGCTTTCCATCAGACTATGCCCAAGGAGGCGTATCTGTACGGTCTGCCTTACGAATACTATGAGAAATATCAGGTGAGAAGATACGGTTTCCATGGCACCAGTCATTCTTTCGTGTCAAAGCGGGCGGCGCAACTGCTTGGCAAGGAGTACGAGGATTTAAAGATCATTGTATGTCATCTCGGCAACGGCGCGAGTATCTCCGCTGTGAAAAACGGGAAATGTGTGGATACTTCCATGGGGCTTACCCCTCTTGAGGGACTGATTATGGGTACTCGTTCCGGTGATATCGATCCTGCGATTATCGAGTTTCTCGCTCATAAGGAGAATAAGACGATCGACGAGATTATGACGGTGCTCAACAAAAAGTCCGGCGTATTGGGACTTTCAGGCAATCTTTCTTCCGACTTCCGTGATCTGGAGAAATCCTATGTGGCGGGAGAGGACAGAGGACTTCGCACGATACAGACTTTTTCCTACCGGGTGGCGAAGTATGTCGGCGCATACACCGCAGCCATGAACGGCGTTGACGCCATCTGCTTTACGGCGGGCGTGGGGGAGAACAATCCTCTGGTGAGAGAGCTCGTCTGCGAGAGACTGGGTTATCTTTGCATCACACTGGATCAGGAGAAAAACAAGGTGCGTGGGGAAGATATGGAGATCAGCACTCCCGACTCCAAAGTAAAAGTGCTGGTGGTTCCCACCAATGAGGAGCTGGCGATTGCGAGGGAGACATTTGCGCTGGTAAAGTAAACCGGTGAAAAAGGGCGGCCGTCACTGAGTAGTGGCGGCTGCTTTTATACGCCTTACCTGTCAAAATGAACCGCTTACCGTTGCCGCTGTTGCCGGAAAACCTTCCGCGCGTTATTCTTTGCTTATAAGAAAGGCGGGGATGCGGATACATATGAACATTCTGGTGATAAACGGAAGTCCGAAGGGAGAAAAGAGCAATTCCTATCAGTTGACAAGCGCTTTTTTAAGAGGAATAAGGCAGGAGACAGAAGAGGTACAGATCAGGCAGTGTGCGGTCTGCCAAACGGATATCCGCCCTTGTATGGGTTGCTTTTCGTGCTGGAACCGCACGCCCGGAAAGTGCTGCATAGAAGATGATATGGCGCAGGTCATTCAGAATATGCTGTGGGCGGATATTACGGTCTGGAGCTTTCCGCTTTACTATTTTACGGTTCCCGGCGCGCTGAAGAATCTGATAGACCGTCAGTTGCCCATGCTTCTTCCTTTTATGGAGGAGAGGGAGGGACAGACGGGAAACGGCGGTCATCCGTCACGATATGATTGCGGCGGGAAGAAAACCGTGGTGATTTCCACCTGTGGATTTTATACGGCGGAGGGAAACTACGACGGTGTGTGCAGTCTTTTTGACCATCTCTGCGGGCCGGGAAATTATACGACTGTTTTTTGCGGGCAGGGAGAACTTTTCCGGGTGCCGGAATTGTCCGTTCTTACCGGAGAATATCTTTCCTGGGTGGAGCGGGCGGGACGGGAGTATGCGTGCGGTAAAATTTCGGCACAGACTAGGGAGAGACTTGCACAGCTTTTGCTGCCGAGGGAAACGTTTGAGGCTTGTGCGGACGCAAGCTGGGGGATGGAAAGGGAAAATACCGGGACGGAGAAAAGCGGCGATGGAATCAAAAGAGAGTCGGATACGCTTACTTTTACCAGGCAGATGGCGGCGCTTTACCGGAAGGAGAGTTGGTCCGGCAAGAATATTGTACTGGAGATGTGCTATACGGACGTGGAGGAATGTTACCAGATTGTGCTTGGAAAGGATGGCAGTCATGTCTGTACGGATTGTGCTCTCACGGCGGATACAAGGATAGAGACGCCGGTCACTGTATGGCGTTCGATTGCGGCGGGAGAGATCCGGGGTGATGAGGCCATGATGCAGGGGCTTTATCATGTGAAGGGAGATTTTAATCTGATGCTGAAATGGGATACCTGCTTTGCGGGCTCCCATACGCGGACAAAGCGGGAGAAGGAAATGCCCGCACAGAAGGACACCGACATGAACATCCTGTTAATTCCGTGGATTGTATTTTGGGTGGCTGTCTCGGTAAACAGACAGATCGGCTGTCTGGCCGTTATCCTGGCTTGCGCGCTTGTGCCGCTTGTCTATTACCGGCACAGAAAAACGATTTACGACGTGCTTGGTGGTGCGCTTGTGCAGGGATTTTCCGTTGCGATACTGGCAGGCGCATCTGAAAATAACATGCTGCCGTTATCCTATCTGGCTTTTGGCGTGATGTGGATGATCTCCTGTCCGGGAAAGGGGATACCGCTTACGGCCCACTATTCCATGAACGGCTATGGCGGAGAGGATGCCCTTAAAAACAGGCTTTTTGTCAGGACAAACCGTATTTTGACTATGCTTTGGGGAATCCTTTATCTTGCCACGGCAGTTTTTAGCTGGTTTTTGATGCGGTCGGATTTAAGCCACCTGACATGGCTGGTCAATTCCATACTCCCTGTTTTTATGGGGATTTTTACGGTATGGTTTCAGCGATGGTATCCGGCGAGAGTGGCAAGGGGAAAGTAAGAAAATAAGTCTTACGACGGAATGGAAGAGAAGATGAAGATAACAATACAGGATGTTGCTCCCGGGGAAGAGGAGGAAATCATTGTAAAGTGCAGGGACCTTGACGAGGCGCTGCTTCGTATGATTCACGAGTTAAAAATGAGGCGCGGAAAGTTTACGGTCACGGACAACGATAAGATCAGACAGATTGACGCGGGAGATATCTATTATTTTGAAGCCGTTGACAACAAGGTGTTTCTCTATCTGGAACAGGATGTATTCGAGGTCAGATATAAACTGTATGAGATTGAGGCAAAGTACGCCAATACGGACTTTTTCCGGGCATCCAAATCGGTGATTATCAATTTGGCCAAGGTGAAACAGTTTGCGCCGGACTTCGGCGGACGCTTTGAGGCGCAAATGAGGAACGGGGAGAAGCTTATGATTTCCAGACAGTATGTGCCGGCGCTCAAAAAGAGACTTGACGTGTGAGGAAAGCGGAGACGGTGAAACGAAAAACAGGCGCGGAAAGCGGCGCGGAAATGAGGATCTATATGTCGGAACGTGTAAAAAAAAGAATTGCGGAACTGTTTTTGACCTTCTGCATGGTCACGACGGGCAGCGTTTTCGTCTGTGCGGTATATAACAAGGTGTTCTGGCCTAATGATATGCTTCTGGAAGCAGATATCTTGTGGCAGCTTCTGGCGTTGGCGTTTGTGTGCAGCCTTGGCAACTTTATTCACCCTTATCGGGAAATCAGCCGCAGGCGGGAAGCGCTTAATAAAGGACTTCATTATCTTTATATCAATGTGGTTGTGCTGGGCGGCGGCTATCTGTTTGAATGGATGGACATTGAAAACATTTTTATGCTGGCGGGTATGATATCGGGGATTTTGATTGTCTTTGTCGTGGTTTCCTCTGTGATATGGGGGCTGCATAAAAGAGAATCCGAGCATCTGAACCGGAAACTGAGAGAATACCAGCAGACAGGGGGAAAAACGATATAGCCGACAGCAGGGAGAGAAAGAAGAGGGGCGCTAGACTTGCGCCCCCGTCGGTATCTTCTTGTCCGTATGTAAGATGTGGTTCACCAGCCACTCCGTCAGAAACTCCATCAGATCTTCCAGCGTTTCCTGCTGGTTTTCATCTATATGCTCTAAATCCATTTCCTCGAGCCTTGACACGAACGCCTCGTGCGCCCTTTTCTGCGCAGGCAGTCCCTCGTAATGAATGCTTTCCATATAAAGTTCCTCATCCTGGAAGTGGAATTTGGTGTACTCGCGCAGTTCCTCCAGAAGATGAACGATCTCGTCGTATTTGTCAAAGGCGAGTTCATCCATCATGACGCGGTACACTTCGCCGATGATGCGGAACAGTTCTCTGTGCTCTTTGTCGACGAGCGGAATATTTGTCACGTACTCGTCGGAGAAAGAGGGCACTGTCCGCTCCTGTGAGGGCTTTAATTTGCCGATCATCAGATCCGAGCTGATGATGTGGCGGTACAGCCAGGTGACAAGATACCGCAGCAAATCATCCAGCATCGCCTGCTGGGCGAGGTCGGATGAAAAGGAGTTCGTGATGCCGTTTATTTTATCGCGGAAGAAGAGATGCTGTTGCTTTTGTAAGGCCAGCTCAGGGTGTCGGATGCTTGCCATGTACTCCTCCTCGTGCCGGAAATGAACCTCGGCGTACTCCTCCAAACGATCCAGCGTTTCCAAAATGCGGTCATATTTGTCATTCAAAATCTGGTTGTCCAGCAGTTCATGTGTCTCGTTTATGATGCGAAACAGCTCCCGGTGCTCGTTGTCGATTTTCTCCACACCGATCAGGCAGTCGTCAGTAAAATGATACATAGTATGTACCTCCGTCAACGTTTTTTTTTAGTATAGCACATCAAGGAGGCGACGGCAAAAATATTTCGGCGGGAAATTCCACGGTTTCAGGAAAACGGCAGCGCTTGTAAGGCAGGTGTGCCAGTCCGCAGATAAAGGAGGGTACAACGAATTTTATTTTACGAAGGCGGACGGGGTGACCGTTGCGCCGAAAGTGGCTTATTCCGGGTATTTTGAACCTTGGGGCTGGGCGGTTTCCACCGGCAATTACGTGGACGATATGGAGAGCCAGATGCGGACGGTTAAGGATTCGATCAATGAAGAATTCAAAAATTCCTGTTTTTTGATGGCAGTCAGCTGCCTGGTTCTTCTGCTGATTACGGTGGCGGTATCCTTCATTGTAGGAGAACTTCTCGTGGTGCCGCTTCGCAAGGTGAAGGACTTTGCGGTGAGCATCTCGGAGGGTGATTTGACGGCGAATGTGAAGGTGAAGCAAAGAAATGAGATGGGCGTTGCGGCGGAAAGCCTAAACACCGCGAGAACGAAGATTCATGATCTCATTATGGCGATCGGCGCAACGGCCCGGAGTGTGGAGGACATGACGGTGGAATTTGAAGGGAGTTTCCACCAGATGGAAAAATCCATTGGAGAGGTGGATATCGCGGTGGAGGAGATTGCCAGGAATGTCACCGCGCAGGCCGCTTCCACGTCTGAGGCTACAGGGGAAGTCAATAGGATTGCGGAGGGGATTGACAGAACTTCCAAAGAAGTGCTCGATTTGAGGGAAAATTCGGATAGTATGAAGAAACTGAGCCGGGAATGCTCCGATAAGCTGCATGAGCTGGTGCGCGCAAATATGCGGACGAAAGAGGACATGGCCAGCATGCAGGAGCAGACGGAGGCCACCAACGAGGCAGCGGACGCGATCAGGCAGGCGGCGGGGATTATCGACGCGATTGCGGATCAGACTAACCTTCTGGCGTTAAACGCATCCATAGAGGCGGCGCGCGCAGGAGAGAGCGGCAAAGGCTTCGCGGTAGTTGCCACAGAGATCGGGGCGCTTGCGAATCAGTCTACCCAGGCTGTGGGAGAGATCTCGAGTATCATCAATGATCTGGTAGGGAAGTCGGTTCAGTCGCTTCATATCATGGAAAAGGTGAATGAGACGGTGGAGAGACAGGTAAATGTGCTGAACGATACGCAGAGCATTTTCCAGGAATTGTATGAAAATCTGGATCAGTGTATGGCATCCATTGTAACCATTGAATCCATGACGGAGGAGATTGAGTTGCAACGACAAGGCATTACCACTGTCCTCGATACATTGAACAGTCTGGCGCAGGACAACGCCGCCTCCTCGGAGGAGACTTCGGCTATGACAGAGGAGCTGGAACAGATTGTGGCCAGGTCGAAAGAGATGGTGGAAGACTTGAAGGGAGATGTGGACAATCTGGTAGGAGGCGTGGAACAGTTCTCTGTCTAGGATTCAAAGTTGAAATAATATAGCAGGCATTGAAAAGAAAGATTTCAATGCCTGCGTATTTTTTCCCTATATTTGGATCACACTATCAGCGACGGTTTTTCAGCCGGAAGGTGCTGATCAGTTCTTTTAACATGCTGGACTGGGAGGACAGCTCCTCGCTTGCGGCCGCGCATTCCTGACTGGTCGCAGAGTTGTTTTCAACCACGGCAGATATTTGCTCGACACCGGTGGCAACCTGCTCCATTGCCAAAGTCTGTTTTTCTACTTCGCTTACGACCTGCTCCATCTTGACCGTTACATTGCCGGCAAGTTCTCCTGTCCGCTCCAGGGCTTCCGTCACCCGGTTCATAGCCCGGCCGCCTTCCGTGATCGTTGCGGCGGAATTTTCTATCAATTCCTTTGTCGCCTTGGCAGCCTCATCCGACTTCGATGCAAGACTGCTGATCTCCTCGGCCACTACTGCAAAGCCTTTGCCGGCGGAGCCGGCTCTGGCAGCCTCAACTGCGGCATTCAGCGAGAGGATATTGATCTGGAAAGCAATGTTTTCTATAGTCGCGATGATGGTGCTGATCTGTTTTGAGTCTTCAGCAATACGCTTCATCGACACGTCCAGTTCCTTGACGTTCTCTATGCTTATGCCAAGCTGCGCCCCGGCCTGGTTGACATACTTGCCAACTTCTGCGGCGGCATTCGATGTCTGCTTGGCGCCCTCCGAGATATCCGAAATCGTAGTTGAAATTTCCGTAACGGCGCTTGCCTGTTCGGTCGCACCCTGGGCCAGCGTCTGTGCGCTGGCGGATACCTGATCCGATCCGTCAGATACATGTTCGGCACTGGCAGCGATCTGTCCCATCGTGCGGTTTAGCGCGCCAAGAATACTGTCAAGCGACTTCTTGATAGCCAGGAAATCCCCTGTATAATTTTGTTGCGTTTCCTGCGTCAGATCGCCTTTTGCGATGGAACCGAGTACGTCGGATATTTCACCTATGTAGGAGCGCAGGCTTCTAACGGTATTTTCAAAAATTTCTCCAAGCAGGCCGATTTCGTCATTGGAGCGGATGCCAAGCTCCACTTTCCGACCGTCGGAAAGTCCCAATTCGCCTACCTGCAGATGCCCCGCCGCCTGCGTGATCTTTCCGAGAGGGTTGGATACACACTTTTTCAGATACCAAGTTAAAAAGATAATGCACAGGATAATCACGCCGATGCTGATCACTATAGCGTAGTTGATAATTCGGGCGCTTTCTTTGTTCGCCTCATCGATAGATATTCCGGCGAAGATCAGACCGTTAACCTTTCCGTCTTCATCCTTTGTCGGAACATACGAGCACAGATATTGGATTCCCAAAATATCCGCCTCACCTACATAGGATTTTCCCTGTTTCAGCACAATATCAATCAGGTTGTCCGCAAGCTTCGTTCCGACTGCACGTTCCCCGTTTTTGGTCACCGTGCTGTAAACTCTCGTATCGCCCTCGAAAATGGTAAATTCACAGCCCATGTGATCTTTTAGTTCGTCCAGCAATTGGTTTATATCTTCGCCTTCGGACACCTGTTCAAGTTCATACGCAAGCATGTTCGTCCCGTTTGTGCACATCGTTTTTTGCATACCCGTAACCAGGGAGTCGTACATACGAACGCAGACAGCTACGGCAAAAACCACCGAAATTGCCTGCATAATCACTACAACATTACCGACTTTTTTCCCGATACGTTTTGTCTTACTCTTGCCTTTTTTGTTCTCAATAACTGATCCCTTTTCCATATTGTCCTTTCTCCGCTTTCTTAATAATAAATAATAATGAACAATAATATTATTGACTATGCATCCAGGCAAGCTTTATAATGCATCTGTTTTGCATAGTCTTTGTCTATTGTATCATAAGCGGGAAAAATTAGAAACTAGTTTTTTATGTCATAATGTTAGGTTATAGTGAAAAGTAAAATATTGGTTGACAAACCCGCATGTCGTATGTATAATTGTCTGAGTGTGGATAGGAGTCTGCTATGTTCATAAATTTGACAGAGGTGCTGACAAACGAGGACAGAGTTGTTTCAACGCAAACGGAGGCGGAAATCAGGGAAGTTTCTGTGGGCGTCGGAAAATATCCGGTGAAGTCTTCATCGCCGGTGCGGTTTGTTTTTACCAATACCGGTAAGGGCAGAGCGCGGGTTGAAGGAGAGGCGGAGTATATTTTCGATGCGGAATGCGACAGATGTCTCAAGCCCGTACAGCAGAAGATAGCGCTTTGTTTTATCAGGGAGGTATGGGCGCCGGATGCGTCGGCTGAACTTTCGGTCTATGAGGAACAGCCCTTTATGGATGGCTTTCAGTTGAATGTGGAAGACTTACTAATCAGTGAGATAGTGACAAGCTGGCCTATGAAGATCCTGTGTAAGCCGGATTGTAAGGGGATCTGCCCCATATGCGGCAGGGATCTGAATACGGGGACATGTGATTGCGAAACGTTTGTCCCTGATCCCAGGATGGCGGCGATCAAAGATATTTTCGAAGCGGATAAGGAGGTGTGACGATGTCTATTTGTCCTAAAAACAAATCTTCTAAAGGCAGAAGAGATAAGAGAAGAGCAAACTGGAAAATGACTGCTCCGACATTGGTAAAATGCAGCAAGTGTGGTGCGCTGATGGTGCCTCACAGAGTATGTAAGAAATGCGGAACATACAACAAAAAAGAGATCATCGCGGTTGACTGATCAAAAGGAATGTAGAGGAATCAAGGGTTTACGAGAATATGCGACCCTTGATTTCTTTGTTTTTAACCCAATTTTAATCTGTCAGGCAATACCTTGATTTTCGAGGTTTTTTTTAGTATATTAGTGTGAGAAGAGTTTCTAAAGACGTCCCGCCATAGGACGGGACGCCAAGAAACTCCAGGAGCTGCGTTGCAACTCCGTCTCACACAGGAGAATGCCCAAAATACGGCATTCTCCGCACTGGTTTGAGTCACAGCAGAGCTATGACATGTTGGTTAGTGTGAGAAGAGTTTAATAATTAAGAAACGGAAGGTAACATATGAGCGAGTGGGTGAAGGTGGCGGTGGACGCCATGGGCGGCGACAATGCCCCGGTTGAGACGGTGAAGGGCGCCGTGGACGCGGTCAATGAGAGCGGCAAGGTCAAGGTGTATCTCGTGGGCAGACAGGATATTCTGGAAAAGGAGCTTGCCAAATATACATATGCGAAGGAGCGGATTGAGGTGGTACATGCCTCCGAAATCATAGAGACGGCGGAACCGCCGGTGATGGCAATCCGCAAAAAGAAAGATTCCTCGCTTGTGAAGGCGCTGAATCTCGTAAAGGACGGCACCTGCGACGCCTTTGTGTCCGCCGGCAGCACCGGGGCGACTTTGGTGGGGGGACAGGTGATCGTCGGCCGTATCAAGGGAGTGGAAAGACCGCCTCTTGCGCCTTTAATCCCAACGGCTACAGGTTGTTCCCTTCTGATCGACTGCGGGGCCAATGTGGATGCAAGACCTTCGCATCTGTTACAGTTTGCGCAGATGGGCTCAGTCTATATGGAGCATGTGATGGGTGTGAGTCATCCAAAGGTCGGTATCGTGAATATCGGGGCCGAGGAGGAAAAGGGAAACGCCTTGGTGAAGGAGACGTTTCCGCTCCTGAAAAACTGCCCGGATATCAATTTTATCGGCAGTGTGGAGGCAAGAGATATTCCCGCGGGCGCAGCGGACGTGGTGGTCTGCGAGGCTTTTGTGGGAAATGTGATTTTAAAGACATATGAGGGCGTGGGACTGACGCTGATTTCCAAGGTGAAGGAAGGGATGATGACTTCCCTGCGCAGCAAGATCGGTGCACTTATGGTCAAACCGGCGCTCAAGACGACGCTCAAGGCTTTTGACCTGGAACAGTACGGAGGCGCGCCGCTTCTTGGACTGAAAGGTCTGGTGGTGAAGACGCACGGAAGCTCCAGGGCAAATGAAATCAAGAATTCTATTTTGCAGTGTATCACCTTTACGGAGCAGAAAATCAGTGGGAAAATCAGAGATATGATTGCGGCGAAGGAAGCCTGAAAACAGTTACCGGCAGCGAAAGACGCTTTGGAGAGCGGAGAGGTATGTTTTGTCATGGAATTGGATAAATTACGTGAAGTGATAGCGGGGATCCTGAGTGTGGATCCCATGGAAATCACAGAGGAAACCACTTTTCTGGAGGATCTGGGAGCCGATTCCCTGGATGTCTACCAGATTATTATGGGAATTGAAGATGCTTTTGGCATTGAAATACCGGCGAAGAAAGCGGAGCGTATCGTTACGGTAGGCGAAGCGGTAGAACTGATCAAGAGCAGCAGGGAGTAGAGGGGCCCTTTCGATAAGGAAGGGGCTTTTCCATGCGGAGGATTTATGATGGACGAAGAGTTAGGCAGGTTGGAAGAAAAAATCGCATATCGGTTTCAGGACAGAAAGCTCTTGCGTCAGGCGCTCACCCACAGCTCCTATGCCAACGAGATGAAAATCAACAGATATGAGAATTATGAGAGGCTGGAATTTTTGGGAGACGCCGTGTTGGAGCTTGTGAGCAGTGACTTTCTTTTTCGGGAGCAGACAAAGACGGCCGAGGGGGAGCTGACAAAGCTGCGGGCTTCCATGGTCTGTGAGCCGGCGCTCGCCTACTGCGCCAGAGAATTTTCTCTGGAAGAGTTCATTTTCCTCGGAAGAGGGGAGGAGACTACAGGCGGCAGGGGCAGGGATTCCATTGTCTCCGATGTGATGGAGGCGCTAATCGGCGCGATCTATCTGGACGGAGGACTTAAGGAGGCTTCCGCTTTTATCCACCGGTTCATACTGTCTGATTTGGAGAATAAGCAGCTTTTTTACGACGCAAAGACAATTTTGCAGGAGATTGTGCAGCGGGAAAACGCAGGGGATCTTCAATATAGGCTTGTGAGAGAGGAAGGGCCCCAGCACGACAAGATATTCGAAGTGGAGGCCTATGTGGGCGGTAAAAAGGTGGGAGAGGGAAGCGGCCACTCCAAAAAGGCGGCGCAGCAGCAGGCAGCGTACAGGGCTTTATGTGCCAGAAATAAATGGGGAGGCTTGAGATAAGAGGTACATATGTATTTAAAAAGTATAGAAGTACACGGATTCAAATCCTTTGCAAATAAAATTACCTTCAAATTTCACAACGGTATTACAGGAATTGTGGGGCCTAACGGCTCGGGCAAGAGTAACGTGGCCGATGCGGTCAGATGGGTGCTTGGGGAACAGCGGATCAAGCAGCTTCGCGGCGCGTCCATGCAGGACGTGATTTTTTCCGGGACGGAAATGCGCAAGCCTTTGGGCTATGCATATGTGTCAATTACGCTGGACAATTCCGACCACCAGCTTCCTATCGACTATGACGAGGTGACGGTATCAAGGCGGCTGTACCGCTCCGGGGAGAGCGAATACATGTTAAACGGTACGCCGTGCCGGTTAAAGGACGTCAACGAACTGTTCTATGACACGGGTATCGGCAAGGAGGGCTACTCCATCATCGGGCAGGGCCAGATCGACAAGATTTTGAGCGGCAAGCCGGAAGAGCGCAGGGAGCTTTTTGACGAGGCGGCCGGTATTGTCAAATTTAAGAGAAGAAAATATGCGGCGCAGAAGAAGCTGGAAACAGAAAAACAGAATCTTTTGCGTGTGAACGATATACTGACGGAGCTTGAAAAGCAGACGGGCCCGCTTGAAAAGCAGGCGGACAAGGCAAGAATTTATCTTCGGAAGCGGGAAGAGTTAAAGACACTGGACGTCAACGTGTTTCTTCTGGAAAACATTCGGGTGACGGAACAGCTTAAGGATGTGGACGAGAAGCTGAAGATCGCATCGGGTGATCTGAAGGAAACCACGGATAAGTACGAAGCCGCCAAGGAAGAATACGAGCGGATACAGGGCCGCATCGAGGAGCTTGAGCGGGAGATCGAGTCGGCCAGGGCTACCCTCACGGACACCGGTGTCATGCGGTCGAAGCTGGAGGGCGAAATCAACGTCTTAAAGGAGCAGATTCATTCCGCGGAAGGAAACGAGGAACATTTAAGGACGCGCATCCGCAGCATCAGCGAGCAGCTCGCCGAACGTGACAAAGAGCGGGAATCCATTCTTTTGGAAAAGCGGCAGCTTGACGGACAGCTCTCAAAGCTTGAGGAGGAGAGGGCGCAGGCCAGAGAACTTCTGGAAAAGACCCAGGGCGAGATCGAAGTCTTAAATAATCATATTGAGAGCGGGAAAAATACAATCATAGAGGCGCTGAACAACCGGGCTACCATCAAATCCAAGCTGGGGCGTTTCGATACCATGCTCGAACAGGTAAACATCCGGAAAGCGGAGCTTAATTCCAGACTCCTACGCGCCAAGTCCGACGAAGCGGAGCAGACGGAGACGATCAAGAAGCTGGAGGAAGAATTTGAGTCTATCACCACAGCGATTAAGGAGCTTACCGAGAAACAGGAGCTTATGGAGGAGAAGCTCGCCGGCGTGCGCGACGAGCTTGCGGGAAAGGATCAGAAGCTTCGCGATACGCAGGTGCTCTATCACCAGCAGAAATCCAAGCTGGAGGCGCTCTCCAATCTGACGGAGCGCTATGAGGGATACGGCGGCAGCGTCAAGGCGGTCATGGAAAAGAAAGACACGCACAAGGGTATCATCGGCGTGGTGGCGGACATCATTCAGGCGGAAGCAAAGTATGAGACGGCCATAGAGACAGCGCTTGGCGGCAACATACAGAATATCGTGACGGAGGATGAGGAGACGGCCAAGAAGATGATCGGCTTTTTGAAAAAGACCAGAGCGGGCCGGGCTACCTTTTTACCACTCACGAGCATCACCCATCCCCAGGAATTTAAAAATGCGGACGCCCTGAAAGAACCGGGTGTTGTGGGGATGGCGGATAAACTTGTCAAAGTAGAGAAAAAATATCAGAATGTGGCGAAAGCCATGCTGGGCCGCATTCTTGTTGTCGACAATGTAGATCATGCGGTAAAGATTGCCAGAAAATTTGATTACGGCATCCGCATGGTTACTCTGGAGGGTGAACTTCTCGTGCCCGGCGGCGCAATCAGCGGCGGCGCGTTTAGAAATAACTCCAATCTGCTCGGAAGACGCAGAGAGATGGAGGAGTTAGAGAAAAAAGTAAAGCAGTATGTGAAGGAGATCGACCAGATCTTAAATGAGATCGAGGAGACAAAGCGTGGCCGCAACAAAATGCGTCTGGAGATTGAGGATATCAAGGGACAGATCCAGCGCAAATTCATCGAGCAAAATACCGCCAGAATGAATGTAATGCAGGCGGAGGAGAAAAAGAGCGAAGCGACGGAAGGGTTTGGCGAGTTAAAGACCGAGCAGAAGGATATCGAGACTCAGATCGAGGAGATCCGGGCCGGTAAGGACGAGGCGGCAAAGGAGCTTGCACAATCCGAGGAGCTGGAGAAAAGTGTGGAGGCGCAGATTGCCGGTTTTCAGGCGCAGCTCGAGGAGAAGCGAGTGCTGGAATCCGAGCAGGCGGCGCAGACTTCCGAGTGGGATGTGGAAGTGGAGAAAATGCGTCAGAACGCCGACTTTAAGAGGCAGAACCTGGAGCGTGTGGACGGCGAGAGAGAGCGGTTTCAGACTGAACTTAACGAGGTGAAGGAGGGCCTTCATCTTGGCAAGGAGGAAGTGGAGCGAAAGAAAGAGAGCATTCTGGAGATTGAGAAGACAATAGAAGCTTCCCATTCGGCACAGACTGACGCGGAGAAAAAACTGAAAGAAGATATGGAGACGAAGGAAACTCTTTCTGGAAAGCAGAAGAATTTCTTTACTTCCAGAGAAGAACTCTCACAGCGCGCGACGGCTTTAGATAAGGAAGTATACCGCCTGAATGCGCAGAAGGATCGGATGGAGGAGTCGATTGAGTCACAGATCAACTATATGTGGGACGAGTATGAGATTACCTTGTCCGACGCGGAAGGGATGAAAAACGAGGAGATGAACGATCTGTCGTCCATGAAACGGGAGATCGGAAGTCTCAAGGACGAGATCCGCAAGTTGGGTGATGTGAATGTGAACGCCATCGAGGACTATCGCAATCTGATGGAGCGCTATACCTTCTTAAAAACCCAGCATGACGATCTGGTGGAGGCGGAGAAGACGCTGATCGGCATTATCGAGGAGCTGGATACCTCCATGCGCAAGCAGTTTAACGAAAAGTTCGCGCAGATCAACCGGGAATTTGATAAGGTGTTCAAGGAACTGTTCGGCGGCGGCAAGGGCTCTCTTGAGTTGATAGAGGACGAGGATGTGCTGGAAGCGGGCATACTGGTGATTGCCCAGCCGCCGGGCAAGAAGCTTGTCAACATGATGCAGATGTCCGGCGGAGAGAAATCCCTGACGGCGATTTGTCTGCTCTTTGCGATTCAGAACCTGAAACCTTCGCCGTTTTGCCTGCTGGACGAGATTGAGGCGGCTCTTGACGAGAACAATGTGACCCGGTTTGCCAAGTATTTACACAAACTGACAAAGAGTACGCAGTTTATCGTAATAACGCATAGAAGAGGCACCATGGAGAAGGCTGACAGACTTTACGGAATCACTATGCAGGAGAAAGGTATTTCCACGCTGGTGAGCGTCAACCTGATTGATAAGGAATTAAGCTGAGAAGGGAAAACGGAAAATGGGTGAGGAGAAGAAGGGGTTCTTTAGCAGACTGAAAGCGGGTCTTACCAAGACAAGGGATAACATTGTACACGGGATGGACGCGGTGTTCGGCGGCTTTTCCAATATCGACGACGATTTCTATGAGGAGTTGGAAGAAATTTTGATTATGGGAGATCTCGGAGTGAAAGCCACCGGGGAAATTCTCGAAACGCTGAAGCGCCAGGTAAAGGAGAACCATATCAAGGAGCCGGTTGCCTGCAGAGAGTACCTGATCAACAATATCAGGGAGCAGATGGAAGTAGGGGAAACGGCTTACGAGTTTGAGCAAAAGCAGTCGATTGTCTTGATTGTCGGTGTCAACGGTGTGGGAAAGACAACCACTGTCGGGAAACTGGCAGGGCAGTTGAAAGGGCAGGGGAAAAAAGTGTTGATCGCGGCGGCCGATACTTTCCGTGCGGCTGCAGGAGAGCAGCTTTCGACCTGGGCCGACCGCGCCGGAGTGGATATGATCGGCGGAACGGAGGGCGCGGATCCTGCCAGCGTGATTTATGACGCGGTGAACGCGGCGAAAGCCAGAAATGTGGATGTACTTCTCTGTGATACGGCGGGACGGCTTCACAACAAAAAGAATCTGATGGAGGAGCTGAAAAAGATAAACCGCATTATCGACCGGGAATTCCCGGACGCCCACAGGGAGAATCTGGTGGTTCTTGACGGTACTACCGGGCAGAACGCATTGCAGCAGGCAAGAGAGTTTGGCGAGGTGGCGGATCTGACGGGCATTATACTGACAAAGCTGGACGGGACGGCCAAGGGCGGTATCGCGGTTGCGATCCAGTCGGAACTGCAGGTTCCGGTAAAGTATATCGGCGTGGGAGAGTCCATAGAGGACTTGCAGAAGTTTGACGCGAAGCAGTTTGTCGACGCGCTTTTTGATACGAAGTCCCGTGAGCAGGAAGAGTGACTGGCACCGGGAGGCGCTTTGGTTTGGCAAAAGCGACAAGGAGCAATGAGGAGGTATTGTGGGGATGGATGAATTGATATTGGACAAGTTTGAGGAAGCCTATGAGATTGTGAAGGAGGTAGCCTCGGAGACGAAGCTGGTGTACAGCGACTATTTCAGCGCGCAGACAGGAAATAAGGTTTATCTGAAACCTGAAAATATGCAGCTTACGGGAGCATACAAACTGCGAGGCGCCTACTATAAGATCAGTACGCTGACCGAGGAGGCGCGTGCGAAGGGCCTGATTACGGCTTCCGCCGGGAACCATGCCCAGGGTGTGGCCTACGCGGCCAGGTGCTACGGGGTGAAGGCGGTGATTGTGATGCCTACCACCACTCCCCTGATTAAAGTCAACCGTACCAAGGGCTATGGGGCGGAGGTGATTCTGCACGGGGATGTCTATGACGAGGCATGCGCCCATGCGCTGTCGCTTGCCGAAAAAAACGGTTATACGTTTGTGCATCCCTTTGACGATCTGGATGTGGCGACGGGACAGGGAACGATCGCCATGGAGATTATCAAGGAGCTTCCGCTTGTCGATTACATTCTTGTGCCCATTGGCGGCGGCGGGCTTGCCACAGGCGTGTCTACGCTGGCAAAGCTTTTGAATCCGAAAATCAGGGTGATAGGCGTGGAGCCTGCGGGCGCGGCATGTATGAAGGCATCCATCAAGGCGGGCAAAGTGCAGACGATGGCCCAGGTCAATACCATTGCGGACGGCACGGCGGTGAAAACGCCGGGTGAGAAGATTTTCCCCTATGTGAGCAAAAACCTGGACGATATCATTACCGTTGAGGATGAGGAATTAGTGGTGGCGTTCCTGGATATGGTGGAAAACCATAAGATGGTCGTGGAAAACTCTGGCCTTCTCACGGTGGCGGCCCTAAAGCATCTGGACGCGAAAAACAAAAAAGTGGTGTCGATCCTAAGTGGCGGAAATATGGATGTGATCACAATGTCCTGCGTGGTACAGCAGGGGCTGGTGCTGCGCGACCGGATATTTACCGTGTCGGTGCTTTTGCCGGACAAACCGGGAGAACTTTCCAGGGTGTCGGATGTGATCGCGAAACAAAACGGCAATGTCATCAAGCTCGAACATAACCAGTTTGTCTCGATCAACCGCAATGCGGCGGTGGAGCTTCGCATTACGCTGGAGGCTTACGGGACGGAGCACAAAAAACAGATCATCAAGTCGCTTGAAGACAACGGCTACCAGCCCAAACTTGTGCGTGCGAGCATTTAAGGAAAACACATGGAATCAGAAAACAGGGGTATACTATACTCCATGAAAAAATATGTGATTATCACAGCGGCGGCATTTTTGTATGCCGTCGGGGTCAGTCTTTTTACGGATCCCAATAATATGGCACCGGGCGGCGTGACCGGTATTGCCATTATCTTAAGCAGGATATTGCCGATTGGCACAGGTACATTTATCATGCTTCTCAACATACCGATTCTCATTTTCGGTGTGTGGAAATTTGGGATCGCCTTGACGGTATCGACGATATACGCTACCGTGTTGATTTCCGCTTTTACGAATGTACTGGCTTCCTACGGGGCGGCTACGGATGATATTTTTCTGGCGGCTCTGGCGGGCGGTACGCTCACCGCGGTTTCCATCGGTGTGATTTTCCGGGCGGGAGCCACGACGGGGGGACTCGATATTATCGTCAAGGCTCTGAGGCTTCACTTTCCGCATTTGAAGACAGGTAAGATTTTCTTTTGTGCGGACGCTTTGGTGGTGACGCTGTCCGGCATCGTTTTCCGGGATTTGAACGCGGCGTTGTATGCGGCTATTTCCGCAATCTGCACTTCGGTTGTGATGGATATCGTGCTCTATGGGCGTGATGAGGCGAAGCTTCTCTATATTATCAGTTCCAGGCCGGAGCAGATTGCGGGGAGACTTCTGATTGATCTGGATCTTGGCGTGACATATATAAACGGGCAGGGCGCATATAGTGGAGATAACAAGAAGGTGATTATGTGCGTGGTGAAAAAGCCCGTCTCGCCTAGAGCGGAAGAGATTGTAAAGCAGGAGGATCCCGAATCCTTTATGATTATCACAAGCGCGACAGAGGTGTTTGGAGAAGGGTACAAAAGCTATTTTAGCGAGCGCGTGTAGAAAGCGCATATAAAAGGAGAGTTTATGCAGGAGAATCATTTACAGGGAAAGCGCAGCAGGAAGAGGCGCAGAAGAGGCGAGAACAGTATTCTCGCAGGTTCCATACTTCTCTGCATTGTCACGTTGACTGCGGTCACAATCTGCCTTGTGCTGGTATTCCAGTACAGGGCTATCCAGCAGAAGAACACGGCGGTCATGAGTGAGCTGGAGGCCATTCGGCTGAAAGAGGAAGCGTCCTACAATCAGGCCGAGGTGGACGCCATGATCGAGAGCGCGGTGACGGAAGCAAAAGAGGAAGCGGGGGAGGATGCAAAGAACGGGCTCCTCGACAGCATGAAGGAGTTTATGACCTCCGGAGAGGGGACGACGGAGATGCTCAGAGCCTTTTTCCCGGATGAAATCGTGGTGGCTGACTCGGGGAGATATTATTTTTTCCCGATTTTGGAAGAGCTTGCGAAGAATACATATCATCCCGAGGCGTTTGTGCCGGATGACGATGGCGTCATGCATTATTACGAGAACGGTGAGCGGATTTCCCATAAGGGAATAGATGTCTCACGATATCAGAGTAAAATTGACTGGGAGGATGTTGCGTCGGACGAGGTGGAGTACGCGTTTATCCGTTTGGGTATACGCGGATATACCGAAGGCGAGATCATGGAGGATGAAACCTTTCAGGATAACATCGAAGGAGCGCTGAAAAACGATATCGACGTGGGCATTTATTTCTTTACCCAGGCGACGAGCAAGGAGGAGGCCGAGGAGGAGGCCGAGTTTGTGATTGAGTCCATTGCGCCCTATAAGGTGAAATATCCGGTGGTCATTGACGTGGAGACGGTGAGCGGAACAGAGGCGAGAGGAAACGCGTTGACAAGCGAGGAGCGCACGGAGTATTGTCTTGCTTTTTGCGAAAAGATAAAAGAGGCGGGATATACGCCGATGATTTACGGCAACCTGAAAACTTTTACGCTGCTTTTGAACATAGAGAAGTTGGAAGAGTACGATAAATGGTTTGCCTATTATGACGAGTCCTACTATTTCCCCTATGATTTTAAGATCTGGCAGTACACCAACAAGGGAAAGGTTGCGGGCATCAAGGGAGACGTAGATCTGAATATCAGCTTTGAGTAGACGAAAGGGATAGAGACGAATCGGATTTTGCCGTGTCTGCGGAGCACTTTCGGGACAGGCACGGTTAACATACAAAAAAGAAAGGCGGGGTTACGATATGAAATACGAATTTGAAGGTACTGTGGAGTTTCGGGAGAATGAAAATGCCATCTCCGTGCCCTTTAACGTGTGGGAGGTGTGTGAGAAGGTGGGCGACGCGCCAGTGCGGGTATGCTTTGATGATGTCTGCTTTATCTGCGATCTTCTGCCGAAGGGACAGGGATATTATGATATTCCGGTCAGCAAGGAAGTGCTCACGAAGGTGGAGCTTGGCAAAAAGTATCTTATTTCCATTGAAATTGTGGGGAATGTAATGAGTATGGGCGGAAACAGCCCTTACAGCGTGGAGCATCCGATTCGGAAAATCGACGGGATAGACCTGGTGACGCAGCCCTGGGACGGTCTGTGCGGACAGGCTTGTATTGCCATGATTGCGGGCACCACATTGGACGAGATGTGCGATATTATGAAATGTCGTGAATGGCAGGCAAACATGAGCAAGATGATTGCGACGCTCGAGTATCTCGGGTTACGCCATGCGGATAAGATTGTGTATACATTGGGCAAACCGGTGGAGTTACCGCATTGCTGTATTATTATGGAGAGAATGGGAAGGTACAGCCATTACCTGGTACAGTTTGACGGTAAATATTATGAGCCGAACCAGGGCGTGCTTCCGGAGTTTGACATGACTAAGATGGTAGGATATCTGGAAATTATCACCTGATATTCGTTAGAAAAGAATGGAAGTGAAAAGGCTGTTTCCAGCGTTGTTGCGGAAACAGCCTTTTTGAATATATCGATCAGGTGTTGTTCATTTTATTGATGGATTCGGCAATGCTGTTGGCATCCTCCGTGATCTTTTTGTATATTTCCGTGGATTGTTTGGAGAAAGCGCCCATCTGCTTGGCGATCACCCCGAAGCCTGCGCCAGCCGCGCCGACCCTTGCGGTTTCGATGGAGGCGTTTAGCGCCATGATTGTCTGTTTGGAGGCGATGGATTCCAATTCACGGGTGTTAACCTTTATTCTGGTCACAGTCTCCGTTGCGTTCGCAATCTCCTTTTCCCATACATGTATCTTTTTGTACTCCGTGGCATCCATATACTCCTGCAAAACCATGCGGTTTACAACGTCTCCAAGAAGAGACGCGGCTGCGCGGATCGCTTTTTCGGAGCGCACAGGCACCTTCTTGACGGCACGCACATATGTATCGGGATCAATGCCGAGCTCTTCGGCGATATTTCTGAATTTTGTTTCGTCCGGCTCGTTCGGGAGAACCTGTCCGCCTATAATGGCGCCCAGCTTTTCCCCGTTGAGAGTGATATCGCTGGCAAAATCCATCAGACCGGCATGACATTCATAGACTCCATGACCAGTGGCATCGCACTTTTGGCAGCGCTTGGCCCCCTCGGTGCATTCTCTGGTATATTTCATACAGAAATCTGTGAAACCGCTTCCCTTTGTGATATAATTTCCGTTTGCGTCGATGGCTACAGCGGCAAGTCCTGTGGCCTCCGAAAAGGCGTCCTGTATTTCCTGCAGATGAGCTATGTCCATAAAATCTGAGAGCTTCATGTCGGTCGTATCCTCCCCTTTTCAAAATAGTATATACATTATAACACTTTTCTCTCAAATTTACTATCCAAATTTTATAAAAGAGGGAAGGCGTGAGATTTTTCTTAGATTATCCTCTTCTGCGAAATCGTACATACCGGGAGGATTATGATGACGAATCTTCAGAGTTTAACTTTCCCTATAGATAAATGGGTAAAGGGGTTTCAATCATGTCAAGAAAAAATACTTGACACGCCCGTGCACTTATAGTAAAATGCAAAAGTCGATGACGGATTCGAAGAGTACAACCGACAGGGGCCGGGCATGGAAAAGATTGTAGAACAAGGTTTGCTATATGATTTCTATGGAGAGTTGCTGACCAGTCACCAGCAGGAAATTTATGAGAGCGTCGTTTATGAGAACCTCTCTCTCGGCGAGATTGCCGAGGAGCAGGGGATCAGCAGACAGGCGGTGCACGATATCGTGAAGCGTTGCGACAGGACGCTTTTGGGATATGAAGAAAAGCTGAAGCTGGTCGCCAGATTCGCCAGTATTAAGGAAAAGATTTCCGAGATCAACCGGCTCTCGGAGCAGTACGAGGGCGGAGAGATAGAGGATCCGGCGTATTACGGCTTAAAGATCAGGGAATTGTCGGAAAGAATTATGCAGGAGCTATAGCGCATTGCCCCGGCATGACGGTGCAATGGAGAGAGGCGTGGAACAGATGGCGTTTGAAAGTCTGACAGATAAACTGCAAAATGTGTTTAAAAATCTGAGGAGTAAGGGACGTCTGACCGAGGAGGATGTGAAGACAGCCTTAAAAGAGGTCAAGATGGCTCTTCTTGAGGCTGACGTCAATTTTAAGGTGGTAAAACGGTTTGTGAAATCCGTGGAGGAACGGGCCATCGGCGCGGATGTGTTAAACGGCCTGAATCCCGGACAGATGGTCATCAAGATCGTGAATGAAGAGATGGTATCTCTGATGGGTTCCGAGACTACGGAGATCGTTATGCAGCCGGGCAAATCCATCACGGTCATTATGATGTGCGGTCTTCAGGGCGCAGGTAAGACTACCACCACGGCGAAGATTGCCGGAAAGCTGAAATTGAAAGGGAAAAAATCTCTTTTGGTTGCCTGTGACGTGTATCGTCCCGCGGCAATTAAGCAGTTACAGATCAACGGGGAAAAACAGCAGGTTGAAGTATTTTCCATGGGAGAGAACCATAAGCCTGTGGATATAGCCAGGGCGGCGCTTGAGCATGCGAGGAAAAACGGGCACAACGTGGTGATTCTGGATACGGCAGGCCGTCTGCATGTAGATGAAGAGATGATGGCAGAGCTGGCCGGGATCAAGGAGAATATGGAGGTACACCAGACGCTTTTGGTGGTAGACGCCATGACGGGACAGGACGCTGTCAATGTGGCCAAAGAGTTTGACGAGAAGGTGGGCATAGACGGGGTGATCCTCTCCAAGATGGACGGTGATTCCAGAGGCGGGGCAGCGCTTTCCATCAAGGCCGTCACGGGTAAGCCGATTCTCTACATTGGTATGGGAGAGAAGCTCTCCGATCTGGAGCAGTTTTATCCTGACCGCATGGCAAACCGGATCCTGGGCATGGGGGATGTGCTCACTTTAATCGAGAAAGTCCAGCAGAACCTTGACATAGACGAAGAGAAAGAAAAAGAAATGGCTGCCCGCATGAAAAAGGGCAAATTCGATTTCGAGGATTATCTCGAGAGCATGAAACAGATGCGAAACATGGGCGGTCTTTCGGGGATATTGAGCATGATGCCGGGGATGGGAAAGCAGATGGCGGATATCGAGTCCGCGGTGGATGAAAAACAGCTTGCCCGCATGGAGGCGGTCGTCCTTAGCATGACGCCGGAGGAGAGGCAGAATCCGAAATTGTTAAATCCCAGCAGGAAAGGGCGCATCGCCAAGGGGGCAGGGGTGGACATTGCGGTGGTAAACCGTTTCATCAAGCAATTTGAGCAGTCACAGAAGATGATGAAGCAGCTTCCGGGTATGATGGGCGGTAAGAAGAGCCGGGGGATGTTTGGCGGTTTGGGTGGTATGAAATTCCCATTTTAGGGTTTTTATAAATAACAATTATTCATTTTACAGGAGGCAAAGAAAAATGGCAGTTAAGATCAGATTGAGAAGAATGGGACAGAAGAAGCATCCTTTTTACAGGATTGTAGTGGCGGATTCCAGATCCCCGAGAGATGGCAGATGTATCGCGGAGATCGGCACTTATGATCCCAACACAGATCCCAGCACCTATAAGGTAAACGAGGAGGAGGCAAAGAAGTGGCTCGCTAACGGCGCGCAGCCCACAGAGATTGTGAGCAGAATCTTCAAGACGGTAGGCGTGACAAAGTAAGGGAGTTTGCAGGTCGCTTTTGGAGGTGGACTATGAAAGAATTGGTAGAAGTGATCGCGAAAGCTCTTGTAGAGAACCCCGACGAAGTGGTGGTGACACAGAAGGAGGAAGGTAAGAATATTACCGTAGAGCTTCATGTGGCGCCTTCCGATATGGGAAAGGTTATCGGCAAGCAGGGACGCATCGCCAAGGCGATCCGCTCTGTTGTCAAGGCGGCGTCTTCAAAGGACAATAAGAGAGTGGATGTGGAGATCATCTGACGAAAAGCCTCACGGATTCCTCTGTGGGGCTTCTTTTTACTTACATGTAGATAGAAAATTGCGACAGCGTGGAACATTGAAGGAGAATGCGGAGCATTCTCTGAATCGAGCGCGCAGGCGCTCGATTTGAGACTTGATATAAAGGCGAGGGAGTTTTATGAATGACGAGTTACAGGTGGGCGTGATCACACAGACGCATGGAATCAGGGGTGAGGTGAAGGTGTTTCCAACCACGGACGATGCGAACCGTTTTAAGAAGCTTAAGCAGGTGACTCTGGATACCGGGAGAGAGCGGATTCCCATGGAGATTGAGGGCGTCAAATTTTTTAAGCAGTTTGTGATCTTAAAGTTTAAAGGATATGATTCGATCAATGATGTGGAGAAATACAGACAGGGAAAACTTATGGTTGTCCGCGACCAGGCGGTCAGGCTAAAGAAGGATGAGTATTTTGTGGCGGATATGATCGGCCTTTCGGTTGTGACGGATGAGGGAGAGGAGTTTGGCACGCTCAAGGATGTTCTTGCGACCGGCGCAAACGACGTCTATGTGGTAGAAAGGGAGGACGGCTCGGAGGTTTTGTTCCCCGCTATCAGAGATTGTATCAAAAAGGTCGACATGGACGGGCGTGTTATGGAAGTCCATATAATGGAAGGACTCCTGTAGCGCGTGAATGACTTTTGGAATAAGGATGGGGACTGACGATGGTGCATTTCCATATAATGACATTGTTTCCTGATATGGTCTTACAGGGGCTGCATACGAGCATTCTCGGCAGGGCTGCGGCCAGGGGCGATATCGCGATAGACGCGGTCAATATCAGGGATTTTACGACGGACAAACACGGAAAGGTGGATGACTATACCTACGGCGGCGGCGCGGGGATGCTGATGCAGGCGCAGCCGGTTTATGCCGCGTATCAGTCCATAGTGGATGGAATGGACAAAAAAAAGGCCGGGCGTGTGATTTATGTGACTCCTCAAGGAAAGACCTTTCACCAGGAGATGGCGAAGCAGCTATCCCGGGAGGAGGAGCTGATTTTTCTCTGCGGGCATTACGAGGGGATTGATGAAAGAGTGCTCGAGGAGATTGTCACGGACGAGATTTCCCTGGGGGATTATGTGCTCACCGGCGGGGAACTGGCTGCTATGGTGATGGTGGACGCCATTGCCCGTCTGGTGCCGGGTGTCCTCCACAACGGGGAGTCGGCGCAGACAGAGTCCTTTGGCGACGGACTTTTAGAATATCCGCAGTATTCCAGGCCGGAGATCTGGCATGAGAAAAGAGTTCCGGAGATCCTGCTCTCGGGTGATCACGCGAAGGTAGACGCGTGGAGACTGGAACAGTCGATTCTGCGGACAAAGGAAAGGCGGCCTGATCTATACGAAAAATATATGGAAACGCACCGGTAGTTTGGCGTACGCCGTTTGCGAAATGCGATTTTGTCCGGTCTGAACTGAAAAAACGAAAACAGGACTTGCAATTATGCCTTTGGTATGGTAAATTATAAATGTTGTGAAGAAGGATGGTCCTCTGTTACAGAAGTATTAAGAACATCCGGAGCATATCAGGAGGAGAACTATGAACGATATCATCAGAGAAATTGAAGCGGAGCAGCTCAAAGAGAACGCAGGCGGCTTTCATGTAGGCGACACCGTTAAGGTGTACGGCAAGATCAAGGAGGGCAACCGCGAGAGAATTCAGGTGTTCGAAGGAACGGTTATGAAGATTCAGGGCGGCGGAAACAGGACGACGTTCACGGTGCGTAAGGTGTCGAACGGCGTAGGAGTTGAGAAAACCTGGCCAATGCACTCTCCTAATGTGGAGAAAGTGGAGGTTGTCAGAAGAGGTAAGGTGAGACGTGCTAAACTGAATTACCTGAGAGATCGCGTCGGCAAGAAAGCTAAAGTGAAAGAACTGGTTAAATAAGCGAAAGTGATGATGAAACAGATACCTCAGAGTAATTCGAGGTGTCTGTTTGTTTTTTGCACAATAAGCAGAGTCAAAAGCGAACGGGAAATGCGAAGCATTTTGAGTCTGCTTATCGCACAAGCGAGTGGAAACATGCACATGCGTCGACAGAGCAGAGGATGAGACAGAGTACAGTGGAGCACACAGTATGGCGAAAAGAAAAGGCTTAACTTTTTATCAGAAGAAAAAAAGGCTGAATCCGAGAATGTTTAAGGATATGGTAGAGGTGCTTGTGGGAGGCACTGTCGCCGTATTTCTGGCTTTTGTTCTGGTCTTTTCGATCGGTATGCGTACCAGTGTGATTGGGGACTCCATGGAGCCTGCGCTGCACAACGGGCAGGAGATTCTGATGAACCGTATTCTTTACCGGATCTCAAAACCAAGTCGTGGGGACGTGATTGTCTTTTTGCCAAACGGCAGCCAGAATTCCCATTTATACGTGAAACGTGTGGTGGGACTGCCGGGGGAGAAGGTGCAGATCAGGGAAGGAAACGTATACATAGACGGGGTGCTTTTGGAGGAAGGCGAGCTTTTTGACAAAATCATAGACCCCGGCATTGCGCAGAATGAAATTCTTCTGGAAAGCGACGAGTATTTTGTGTTGGGGGATAACCGCAACAGCAGCGAGGACAGCCGTTCGGGAAACATCGGTGCGGTCAAAAAGGACACCATCATCGGCAAGGCGTGGTTTCACATGGCGGCGGAGGACGAAGGTATGGGTCTGATTGAGTAGAGAGGCGGAGAAATAGAAGATGAATTATCAATGGTATCCGGGGCATATGACGAAGGCGAAGCGCATGATGCAGGAAAATATCAGCTTGATCGATCTTGTGATTGAGCTGGTGGATGCGAGAATCCCGCTTTCCAGCAGGAACCCGGATATCGATGAGCTTGGAAAAAACAAAGCGCGTCTGATTCTTCTGAACAAATCGGATTTGGCGGACCCAGGAGAAAACAAGCGCTGGATGGCATATTTTAAGGACCGCGGTTTTCATGTGCTGGAGATTAACGCAAAGACCGGACAGGGCATCCGGGCGATTTATCCGAAGGTGCAGGAGGCGTGCAGGGAAAAGATCGAGCGGGACAGGAAACGCGGAATCAAAAACCGGCCTGTCAGGGCGATCGTTGTAGGGATACCCAATGTGGGAAAATCCACGTTTATCAATTCCTTTGCAGGCAAGGCTTGTGCGAAGACAGGAAACAAGCCGGGCGTCACAAAGGGGAAGCAGTGGATCAGGCTGAATAAAGACCTGGAACTTTTGGATACGCCGGGCATTCTCTGGCCGAAATTTGAGAGCGAAGAGGTTGGAAAGAGGCTTGCCATGATCGGTTCCATGAACGATGAAATTTTGCAGAAGACGGAACTTGCGGTGGAGCTTTTGGATTATCTTATGGAGCATTACAAGGAGCCGTTATCCTCGCGCTATCAGATAAAAGAGATAAATGAGGAAGGGAAGCTCACCGCAGGAGAGGTGCTTGCACTGATCTGTGAAAACCGCAGGTGCTATAAGAAGGGGCAGGAGCCGGACTACGAGAAAGCGGCCGCTCTTTTGATTGACGATTTCAGAAGCGGCAGAATTGGCCCAATTACACTGGAAATGTGCGGACAAGAGCAGGAGGACGAGAGTAGAAAGTGAAAAAGATATTGCGGGAGATTCTAAATACCAGTTTATATTTGCTTGGCGTGTTATGCCTCGTTTATTTGGTGATTCATTTTGTAGGACAAAGAACCCAGGTGCAGGGAAGTTCCATGGAGCCGGCGCTGAGCGAGGAGGACAATCTGATCGTGGATAAGCTAAGTTACCGGTTTCACGATCCGGAGCGGTTCGATATTATCGTCTTTCCTTTCTTACAACAGGAGGAGACGTTTTACATCAAACGGATCATCGGTTTACCTGGGGAGACGGTACAAATCGATGAGGAAGGGAATATCTATGTAAATGACGAACTTTTGGATGAGGGGTACGGCAAAGAGGTGATTGCGGATCCCGGGCGGGCAATAGAACCTGTGGAACTTGGCGAGGATGAATATTTTGTCTTGGGGGACAACAGGAATAACAGCGTAGACGGCAGAGAACCTTCTGTGGGTAATATCAGGCGGGAGAATATCATAGGCAGGGCGTGGCTGCGGATCTGGCCTTTGAGCAAATTCGGAATAATAAGGCACAGGTAACCTGTTATGTCCGCTTCGGGACGGCGGACAGGAGGAGGAAATGGCGGAAAAAATAAGTACAATCAGGGAAAAATTACAGGCGGCGACTGTGGAGGAGCTGCCTGTTTTGTTTTCGGTATACGGGCCGGATCCGCGGGCCGGGGTGCAGGCGGAAATTGCCAGGGCGAAAAAGAGGATTCTTTCATATGAGAAAGAATTGGAGCGGACGGAAAGACTGAAGGACTATGAGAATAAGTACGCCGCATATGCCCATATTTGCGGCATCGACGAGGTGGGAAGAGGGCCGCTTGCCGGGCCGGTGGTGGCAGGGGCGGTTATTTTGCCGAAAGATTGTGATATTTTATATATCAATGATTCCAAGAAACTCTCCGAAAAAAAGAGAGAGGAACTTTATTCTGTGATCATGGAGAAGGCGGTTGCGGTTGGACTTGGATACAGTACACCGGAGCGGATCGACGAGATTAACATTTTGCAGGCTACGTATGAAGCCATGCGGGAGGCAGTCGGAAAACTCACGGTGATACCTGACATTTTATTGAACGACGCGGTGACGATACCTGAGATTTCGGTTCCGCAGGTGCCAATTATCAAGGGAGATGCGAAAAGTATTTCCATCGGGGCTGCGAGCATTGTCGCGAAAGTGACAAGGGACCGGCTGATGGTGGAGTACGATGAGCGCTATCCGATGTATGGTTTTTCGTCCAACAAGGGATACGGATCCGGTACTCATATTGAGGCGCTTAAGAAGTATGGGCCTTGTCCCATTCACAGGAAAACATTTGTCACACATTTTTGCGAGGTAGACGATTGAATCTGGGAAGCATTTTTAAAAAAGAGAGTCAGAGAGTAAGGGCGAGCGAGCCGATGAGGGTGTCAGAGTCCGTCAGCAAAGGAGAACGTCTCTTGCGGCTGCAAAACGAGGTGCGGGGATTAAAGCCCGGCCAGACCTTACAGGGCACGGTGGTAGGCAGAAACGGAAATTCGGTGCAGATTGAGCTGGCACAGGATTTTGCCATCAACGCGAAGCTGGATCAGAGCGTGAGTCTGGCGCTGGGGCAGATGATGAGCTTTGAAGTCAAGGCGAACACAGGCGCCTTTATGTCCCTTGCCCCGCTTTATACAAACACGGCGAACACAGCCACGATACTGCGTGCGCTGGCGGCCGCCGGGCTGCCGGAAACCTCAGCCAACATTGAGATGGTTGCTAAGATGATGGAGGAGGG
The DNA here is from genome assembly GCA_910587095.1 of uncultured Lachnospiraceae bacterium. Classification (GTDB taxonomy): domain Bacteria; phylum Bacillota; class Clostridia; order Lachnospirales; family Lachnospiraceae; genus UBA3282. Next base: position 37,538 of record CAJUMJ010000029.1, on the reverse strand, counting down.
GATGCCCATAGACAAGGATTCAATTCTGAATATGAGCAGGCTGCTTTTGGATTTTCCGGGCAAAGACCCGGCGACGCTCATTCAGATGACCCGGCTCGAGCTGCCCATAACGGAGGCGAATATCGAACAGTTCGAGCAGTATCTAAACGCGAATCATCAGATCCTTGGAAGTGCCGAGACGATTGCGGATGAATTGCCAAAGGCTTTTATGGAGCTTTTGAACGAGGGACAGGGAGAAAAAGCGCTTACTCTCTATAAGGCGGTTATCGATATCTTTACGGAAAGCGAGGCGCTGGGGGAAGGAACCGTAATCCGGCACGGGCCGGAAGCGGAGACGGCTCAGCCGGGTGAAACAAGCGAAAAGCCTCCTTTGCAGGAAAACGGGGATGGAAAGAATACGTCCGACGGGGCGGATGTAAAAAACGCAGCACAGGGCGGACAGGCGGAGAATACACAAAATGCGGCGGCTCTTGGGAAGGCATTGCAGGCGGTATTGACGGAAGATGCATTAGGCGAGGGGCGGCAGCCGAACGTACAGGAAGGTGCGGAGACGCAAAAGCCATCTATATTGACACAGGCACAGTGGGAAAAGCTCTCCGATGCACTGCGCAGACTAGGAGTGGATGAACAGATGGCGCAGCAGATAAAGAGCGGAGAACTGCCGACAAAGGATGTCTTGCAGCTTGTCAGGCAGCTTTTGAGCGGCGCGGGGGAAAAAACGGCGCCCGGGCAGGAGCAGGCTTTACACAGACTGCTTGCCGGGAAAGAATTCCAGACGTTGCTAAAAGACCAGATTGACAGACAGTGGATGATAGAGCCTAAGGATGTGGCGGACAAAAAGCAGGTGGAGCAGCTCTATGAGAGGATCAGGGAACAGACGGCAAGACTTTCCCAGGCCTTGGAGGCGGTCGGAAAGGGAGACGCCCCTGTGGCAAGGAGTGTACAAAATCTGCAGGGCAATGTGGATTTTATGAATCAAATGAACCATTTGTATACGTATGTGCAGTTACCTTTAAAAATGCTCGGCAATAATGCCCACGGTGATCTCTATGTCTATACCAACAAGAAAAACCTGGCGGCCAGGGACGGGCAGGTGAGTGCGCTTTTGCATTTGGATATGGAGCATCTTGGCCCACTGGATGTGTATGTGACGATGAAGGATAAGCAGGTGGCTACAAACTTTACGGTGATGGATGACAGCATTCTGGAATTGATTGAGCAGAATATTGACATCCTGAATAAGAGGCTGACGGACAGAGGGTATTCTTTGAAAGCGCAGATGCATGTGAGAGAGGAAAAGGAGGATAATTCCGTTATGCAGACTATTTTGCATCAGCAGAAGAATATTTCGGTGCTAAGCCAAACATCCTTCGACATGCGGGCATAACGTGAGAAGAACTTCTAATCACTCACAGCAAAGGCTGTTTCGTGAAGAAGTTCTAAGTCTCACGCAGGAGAATGCCAAAAATACGGGCATTCTCCGGGACGAACTTGTTCGTCCGTGGATTTTGAGATTCCGCACAGCGAAGCCTTAACATGAAGGGTAAGAGGGGGCAATAAGATGGAAAAGAAGAAAGAAAAAGTCAAACAGGCGATTGCTCTGGAATATGATCCGAGCGACGAGGCGCCACGTGTCATTGCCTCCGGCAGAGGAGCGCTGGCGGAGCGGATCATCGAGAAAGCGAAGGAGGCAGCCGTGCCGATTCATCGGGATGACAAGCTGGCCGATACGCTTTCGAGGCTGGAGATCGGAGATATGATTCCGCCGGAGCTTTACGAGGTGGTGGCGGAGATTTTGATCTTTGTGGATTCCATGGATAAGGTCAAGTCAAAGCTGGCGAAGGCGCATTAGCGCTGTGCATCGCGTGAATGCCCGGAAATGGAGAACAGGATGAATACGAGGGTGAAAGGGGCGCAGAAGGAGGAACAGGTCTGTGCCCGTTTGTCGTCTGAGGGTGTGAAAATTCTTGAGCGGAATTTTCGCTGCAGACAGGGAGAAATTGATATCATAGGTTATGACGGCGCTTATCTCGTCTTTTTTGAGGTAAAATACCGCGCGGCAGCGGGTAAGGGTTGTGCGGCGGAGGCGGTGGGAAGGGCCAAACAGAAAAAAATCTGCAAGGTGGCGGATTACTACCGGATGCTTCACAACTGCCCCGAGGATACGCCGATTCGTTTCGACGTGGTTGCGCTTGACGGGGAGAAGCTTTCGTGGATCAAGAATGCTTTTTACTACATGGCATAGGAGAACTGTGCGGGAAAGGACGGATATATGGACTGGTACAGACATAAAAGCGACATGCGGGTGCGCATCAATCAGGCAGGCGAGATGGTTTACCTTACGTTTCCCATTCTGGAAGGGCAAAAACAGGTAAACCATCTTTTTACGACAAGGTTTGGAGGGGTCAGCGAAGGAGTTTACAGTTCCATGAACCTGAGCTATACGAGAGGCGACAGGGAGGAAGCGGTAGATGAAAATTACAGACGTGTCGCGGCTGTACTCGGCTGTGATGTGGAGGATATGGTCTGCTCCGATCAGACCCACACAACGAATCTGCGCGTGGTAGGGAGAGCGGACCGCGGAAAGGGAGTTACGGAAAAGAAGGATTACAGGGACGTGGACGGTCTTTTGACGGACGAACCGGGAATTTATCTCGCTACTTTTTTTGCGGACTGTGTGCCTTTGTACTTTGTCGATACAAGGAAGTCTGCCATTGCCCTGGCACATTCCGGGTGGCGTGGCACCGTGGCGCGTATGGGGCGGTGCGTGGTGGAGAAACTAAGAGAAAGCTACGGCACGGATCCTGCGGATATCGTGGCGGTGATCGGGCCGTCCATTTGCCGGGACTGCTATGAGGTCAGCGAGGATGTGGCGCAGGCGTTTTCGGAAGCGTTTCGAAAGCCAGGCCAGGAGAGAGAGATTCTTTACTCCAAAGGGGGAGGTAAATACCAGCTTGATTTGTGGCGGGCGAATGAGATTGTGCTTGCGGAGGCGGGTATTCCTCGGGAACGGATTCAGACGACGGATCTTTGCACCTGCCATAACAGCCGCTGCCTTTTCTCCCACCGTGCCAGCCACGGACAGCGGGGCAATTTGGGGGCTTTTTTGGGCCTTAACGGAAATTAAGAAACAATTAAAGAAATACCCATCTATTCCTTTATCTTTACATGATTTAATGATACCATAAACCGGTTTACGAAAGAGGTGAGAGCAATGGCTAATATACTTGTGTGCGATGATGACAGGGAGATTGTGGACGCGATCGAGATTTACCTGATGCAGGAGGGTTACACGATTTTTAAGGCGTATGACGGGCAGGAGGCAATCAATGTTTTGAAGGAACAGCAGATTCACCTGGTACTGATAGACATCATGATGCCGAAGCTGGACGGCATACATGCGACCGTGAAAATCCGGGAGTACTCCAGTGTACCTATCATTTTCCTGTCTGCGAAGTCGGAGGACAGCGACAAGATTCTCGGGCTCAATATCGGTGCGGACGATTATATTACGAAGCCCTTCAATCCGCTTGAAATGGTGGCGAGAGTGAAGTCCAACCTTCGCAGATACACGACTTTGGGGAATCTAAACGCGGAGAACAACGCGGTATTCCAGGTGGGAGGACTGTGTATCAACGACGACACCAAGGAGGTGACGGTGGACGGGGACAGCGTGAAGCTGACGCCGATCGAATACAATATTCTTCTGCTCCTTGTGAAAAACTGCGGCCGTGTGTTCTCCATCAATCAGATTTACGAGAGTATTTGGAATGAGGAGGCCATCGGGGCGGACAACACGGTTGCGGTGCATATCAGACATATCAGGGAGAAGATTGAGATCAATCCCAGAGAGCCCAGATATCTTAAGGTAGTATGGGGCGTCGGATATAAGATCGAGAAAGATGTGTAACTGCGACGCGGAAGAAAGGATATGGGAATGGAAAACAGAGAACGAGAGGAGAACACGGAGGTATTAGAGACAGCAGAGGAGACGACGGAAGAGAAAAAAGGGGAAGAGGAGAAGGAGGAGGAACAGGAAGGGAAACAAAAACGGGAGAAGAGGTCGAGGAAGGAAAAGCGAAGAAACAGACGCGGGATCAGGATGCTGCTTCTCCTGCTGCAGCACGTCGCGCTGGCGACTGCGGTATTTGCCTTTTTTGTTGTGACGGTATGCAGCACGGTGCGCATTTCGGGTGTGCATTCGGACGGGTCCTATGTCAGCTATACGGGATATTCCGATCCGGGAAAGCCCTTTGAGGAGTCCGAGATATTTGAGACGATATTTGGCTATGCGCTGGCGGATCTCGTTCGCTTTGGCGTGGTGAGCAGCCAGTTGGAGACAGCGGGCGTTTTTGACGGCGATAAGGTGGTGGATGTGACCGCTTACAATTATCGAAACGGTGGTCTTCCGGAGCAGTATGTGACGGCCGATTACAGACTGGAGGATTTGCTCAAGTGGAGCAATTTCGGGTTCGAATATCTGGAAGAGGAGATGACAAAAGCGGAGGCGGCTGATTTTCTGGCCGATACGACCCGGGTGACGAAGATGAACCCGAAAAGCGATTACCGGAATACTTCGGATGCCGGATATATGAAATCCGACGTGAAAACCTACACTTCCGTGTCGGACGTGACGACCGGAAACGAAATTATTTTTGAATCAGCGGAGTTTGACGAGGATTCCGGTTTTGTGAAGGACTATCAGCCCATCGATGAGCTTTCACGGCACGCGGAGGCTGGAGAGTACGACCAGGAGACAGAGTCGGGCGCGGACACAGAGATAGCAGTTTTGGAGGCGGACGGTTTGGAAGCGGGGATTTATAACATTCTTGTCAACCGCTATAAGACCGTTGAAGGGAAAAATCTGGAGGAGTATGTGTCCGACTGGCAGCAGTACGATGAACTGTGTGAGAACGTGCAGCGTGCGGCGCAGAGCCTTTCCTACAATTATGGAGAGTACGTGGAATACCAGGACTATTATAGCGCGGCAAACTCCAATATCCGCTATCTGATCGAAAAGACGGTCGGGGATGAGACGCAGTATTACAGCAATTTGGAAAGCGGCAGCTCTTACAGGAAACGCGTTATGCAGATGATGGAGGAGTTTGCGAAGAAAGGAGATGAGGCGAAGCTTCCGGCGGAAAAATTTATTTACTACTGTCCCGCGGATATGACATATGTGACAAACACCACCATTGAGGAAAACACGGTGCGGCAGCTTTTACAGGGGTATGATTACGCATACCCGGAAACAGTTAAAATCTGGATGAATGTGGATACGACCTATCCGGCGAAAGACGCCTTTACGCGGGCCGCGTATTATCTGCCCAATCTTTGGCAGTGGATGGCGGTGGGTTTCATTTCGGGCGTTTTGTATCTGGTTCTCTTTATTTACCAGATCCTTGTAACGGGGAGAGAGTATGATGCGACAGGCAAGAAGCGCACACGATTAAACGCTTTTGATCAGATACCGACGGAGGCGGCCGGATGTATCGCCTTTGGAGTAATGCTCTTTGCGATTTGGACACTTGTGGTAGTGACAGAGGTTGCGGGGATTGATCCAACCAATTTGGATGAACTGCGGGACAGAGTGCACGAGGACTGGTTTAAGGCGCTGCTGTTTTCGGGAGCCTTTGCGGCGGATGTGCTGTGTACCTTCTTCTTCTACAGCCTGGTCAGAAGAATCAAGGCGCGGATGTTCTGGAAAAATTCATGGTTGTGTCGTTTGACGTGTCGATTTAAAAAATTTGTATGGAAGGTGTACGACAACGGCGGTATTGTTCTGCGCACGTGGGTGCCTTACGGTGTGTTCCTGTTGTTTAATATGGTTGCTCTGGAGACGGGAGCGCGGATGAGCGTGTGGTGGGACGGCGGTGTTCTTTTGATTTTGTTTGCCGGTATCGTGGATGTGATTGTGGGTATCCTGCTCTACAAGGACGTGAAAGAGCGTCAGGGCATTGTGGAGGGGATCGAGACTATCGCCGGAGGAAAAGTGGAGCATCAGATCGACACGGAAGAGCTTCATGGGGATAACAGAGCTTTGGCTGTCTCCGTCAACAGTATCGGAAAGGGAATCAAGGAAGCAGTGGAAATCAGTATGAAGGACGAGCGCATGAAGGCGGATCTGATCACCAACGTATCCCACGATATTAAGACGCCGCTCACTTCCATCATCAATTATGTGGATCTGCTTAAGAGGGAGCAGGTAGACAACGAAAGGGTACAGAATTATATCCGTGTGCTGGATGAAAAGTCACAGAGATTAAAGCAGCTTACCGACGATTTGGTGGAGGCTAGCAAGATCACTTCGGGGAATATCAGTCTGCATTTTGAGCGGATTAATCTGATGGAGCTGATGAACCAGACCATTGGGGAATTTTCCGAGAAGTTTGACACAAAGAGCCTCACCACGGTGATGAATGTGAACACAAAGGATGCTGTGATCGAAGCGGACAGCCGCAGAATCTGGCGGGTGATGGAAAATTTGTTTAATAATATTTTTAAGTACGCTATGCCCGGCACGCGCGTGTATGTGACGCTGGACAAGGCAGTGAAAGGCGTGGAAGAGGGAGCGGAGAGAATTCAGGTGACGATCAAGAATATTTCGGAGAATCCACTGTTATGTAAACCGGAAGAACTGACGGAGCGGTTTGTCCGCGGCGACGAGTCCAGAACTACGGAGGGAAGCGGCCTGGGGCTTTCCATAGCCCAGAACCTGACGCTGGCTCAGAAGGGTAGTTTTGAGATTGAGTTGGACGGGGATTTGTTTAAGGTAAATCTGTCGTTTCCTGTGGCGGAAAAAGAGTAACAGTTACTTGCGTTCCGGTTTTTAAGCTTGTATAATGACAGGTAGTAACAATAGTTTATGTTTGTGAAAGCAGGTGATAATATGCCGACAAATGCGGAAGTGATTGAGAAGCTGGCTCGACAGTTGGAAAGAGAACGAATTAACAATGATCTACAGAATTGCAAAACATTGGAAGAGTTTGAAGAAATCAAAAAAAAGTATGAACTTCTTTGCAGTGAAGACAAAAGAAAGTAGTTAAAAAACAGAAAGCTGCCGTTCCTGTATGCAGACAGGGCGGCAGCTTTCTTGTCAGATATCCAGACCGCTCACTTCCCGGTTATTATACTTCGAAAGAACCTGATGAATCTTGTCCGTGGGAGTGTAGATGTTTGCCATCGAGGCGTCGTGGTTCATGAAATCTATGATGGACGCGATGAACTTACTCATGTCAGCCTCGATGTAATAGGGCTTTTCCCGGAGCTCGGGGGGCTGATAGCATAGGTTCGTGGTCACAATCCTGTCGAAATAGCAGCTCTCGTAGGCGGCGTCAAAGGCCGAGAGTCCGTCCGTAAACAGTCCGAAAGTACAGCAGATGAAGACACGCTTGGCATTCATTTTCTTTAACTGTCTGGCGGTGTCGATCATGCTGCCGCCGGAGGAGATCATATCGTCAATGACGATGACATCTTTACCGTCAATATTGTCGCCGAGAAATTCGTGCGCAACAATCGGATTTTTGCCGTTCACGATGGTGGAATAATCCCGGCGTTTGTAGAACATGCCGGTATCTACGCCAAGAACGTTTGCAAAATAAACGGCTCTGTCAAGCGCTCCCTCGTCGGGACTGATGACGATGGTGTGATCCTTGTCGATAATCAGATTTTTTTCCATCCGCAAAAGCGAGCGGATAAACTGGTAGGGCGGCGTGAAATTGTCAAAGCCCTTGATCGGGACGGAATTCTGTACCCTGGGATCATGGGCGTCGAAGGTGATAAAGTTGGAGACACCCATATCCATCAGCTCTTTGATGGCATAAGCGCAGTCTAAGGATTCCCTTCCGTTTCTCTTGTGCTGGCGTCCTTCGTAGAGAAAGGGCATGATGACATTGATACGGTGCGCTTTGCCGTTTATGGCGGAGATGATCCGCTTTAAATCCTGATAATGGTCGTCGGGGGACATATGATTGGTGAAACCGTTCATGGTGTAGGTGATGCTGTGATTGCAGATATCCGTGAGGAGAAAGATATCCTTGCCTCTTACGGAGTCGGGCAGGACGGCCTTGCCTTCCCCGCTGCCAAAGCGCGGGCATTCTATCTCCATCAGATAATTGTCTTCCATATAACCGTGGAAAGCGGGATCGTTTTTGACATCGTTTTTCAGGTCACGGCGGTATTCCACCAGATGCGTGTTTACCTTTTCCGCAAGTGGAAGCGCCGCTTTCGGAGCCAGAAGCTTTACGGCAGCTACCGGCATGGAATGTTCAAGTTGTTCTGTGTTAGGCATAATTTCTCCGCTTAATCGTATGTTTGGGCACGGGAGTTTTCCCGCGCTGATATGTACTTACAAAAATTTTATATCATTACGACGGTGACATGTCAAGTGGATTCGGCGTCACAATGCATACCCAATGCATACCTGCGCCGGTTTTCGCATGAATTTGGCCGTATGTTCCGGTTTAAACGTGGGTTTGGCTTTACAAGCGGGCAAAGATGATGTAAAATCAAGCGGTATATGACTTGCCGGTATGCCGGGAAACGAGATGGCTTCTTTCCCTTTCCGGCAGCAGAATGGAGACTATGACATGAGCAGAAAAAATACCAAGCCGATCGTTGCGGTGGTGGGACGTCCAAATGTTGGAAAGTCTACCCTGTTTAACGCGTTGGCAGGGGAGAAGATAGCTATTGTGAAGGATACGCCGGGAATTACAAGGGACAGGATTTATGCGGACGTCTCCTGGCTTGACCGGAATTTTACGCTGATAGATACCGGCGGTATTGAGCCTGACAGCAAGGATATTATCTTGTCCCAAATGCGGGAACAGGCGCAGACGGCCATAGATACGGCGGATGTGATTATTTTCCTTGTGGATGTGAAGCAGGGGCTGCAGGATGCGGATTCCAAGGTGGCCGATATGCTCAGACGTTCCCATAAACCCGTGATACTTGCGGTCAACAAGGTGGATGATTTTAACAAATATATGGCGGATACCTACGAATTTTATAATTTGGGAGTCGGGGAGCCTTATCCCATATCCTCAACCAACCGCCTCGGCTTCGGGGAACTTCTGGACGAGGTGATCTCCCATTTTGGAGAGACAACGGAGGATGAGGAGGAGGACACCCGCACAAAGGTGGCCATCATCGGGAAGCCGAACGTGGGGAAGTCCTCGATCATCAACCGTCTGATCGGGGAAAACCGTCTGATCGTTTCCGATATCGCCGGAACGACCAGAGACGCCATAGATACGGAGATCACCCACAACGGCAGGGAGTATGTGTTCATAGACACGGCGGGGCTTCGCAGAAAGAATAAAATAAAAGAAGAGTTGGAACGCTATATGATTATCCGAACGGTAGCCGCGGTGGAGCGGGCGGATATCGCCGTGCTTATTATCGACGCGACGGAGGGCGTGACGGAGCAGGACGCCAAGATCGCCGGCATTGCCCACGACAGGGGCAAGGCTGTCGTCATCGCGGTGAATAAGTGGGATGCCATTGAGAAGAACAACCGGACTGTGAAAGAGTACACGGAGAAAATCAGACAGGTGTTATCTTTTATGCCTTATGCGGAGATCATGTTTATCTCGGCGGTGAGCGGGCAGAGGTTGATGAAGCTCTACGATGTGATCGACGCGGTGAATGAGAACCATTCCATGCGCGTGGCTACGGGCGTGTTAAACGAGATTGTGACGGAGGCGGTTGCGCTGCAGCAGCCTCCCGCGGATAAGGGAAAGAGACTGCGGATTTATTATACGACCCAGGTGGCGGTGAAGCCGCCTACCTTTGTGATATTTGTGAACGATAAGGAACTGATGCACTTTTCCTATCTGCGGTATCTGGAAAACCAGATTCGTGATACCTTCGGTTTTGTCGGGACGCCCCTCAAGTTTTTTGTCAGGGAGAGAAAGGATAATAAATAGTCGTGGAACGGGTCTTTTGCTTACTGATCGGATATGTGTTTGGGCTTTTTCAGACAGCCTATATATATGGGAGACTGCATGGTATTGATATCAGGAATTACGGGAGCGGCAATGCCGGAACCACGAATACCCTCCGGGTGTTCGGCACGAAAGCCGGGCTTCTGGTTCTTTTGGGAGATATCATGAAGTGCATTCTTGCGGTTGTGATTACGGGTGTTGTTTTCGGCGACAGCCACCCGGATATGGTTTATCTGCTGAAAATGTATACGGCGGCGGGAGCCATCATCGGACATAACTTTCCGTTTTATCTCAAATTCAAAGGAGGAAAGGGCATAGCGGCTACGGCCGGGCTGATTCTTTCTTTTCACCCTTACCTGATCCCGATGGGAGTGACGCTGTTCTTCGGCGCGTTTTTTATCACTCACTATGTGTCTTTCGGATCGCTTCTGGTGTATGCCGGATTTATGATTGAGCTGGTGGTATTGGGGCAGATGGGAGTATTTGGCATGACGCAGGCGCTTTTGACCGAGATGTATGTTATAGCGGGTTTTTTGACGGTCATGGCCTATTGGAAGCATCGTGAGAATATCAAACGGCTCCTAAGCGGTACGGAGCGTAAAACTTATCTGACGCACAAAAGCTCGGGAGCGGAGGAGAACACGGAAAACAAGGCGTAGTGCCGGATGCGTATCAGAAGCAAGGGCAGAGGGGAAAACAAGGAGGTATCATATGGCGGACATCAGTATCATAGGCGCGGGAAGCTGGGGAACGGCGTTGGCGGTGCTTCTCCACAGGAACGGACATAAAGTTACGGTCTGGTCGATCGTGGAATCGGAGATCGGGATGCTTATGAAGGAGCGGGAGCACAAGGAAAAACTGCCCGGGGTTAAACTGCCGGAGGACATGGTGTTTACCACAAACCTGGAAGCGGCGGTGAAGGATAAGGATGTGATTGTGCTGGCGGTTCCTTCGCCTTACACGAGAAGCACGGCTCATTCCATGAAGCCTTTCGTGCGGGAGGGACAGATTATCGTCAATGTGGCGAAAGGAATTGAAGAAAAGACGCTGCTCACCTTATCTCAGATCATAGAGGAAGAGATTCCGCAGGCGGAGGTGGCGGTGCTCTCGGGGCCGTCCCACGCGGAGGAGGTGGGAAGAGGAATTCCCACGACGATCGTGGTGGGGGCGGAGAAGAAGGCCACGGCCGAGTATTTGCAAAATGTTTTCATGAACGAAGTGTTCCGCGTCTATATCAGCCCGGATGTGCTTGGGATCGAGCTTGGAGCCGCGCTTAAAAACGTGGTGGCGCTGGCTGCGGGAATCGCCGACGGGCTGGGATATGGCGACAATACGAAAGCGGCGCTAATCACAAGAGGAATCGCGGAGATTGCCAGACTCGGGCTTGCCATGGGCGGCAGGATTGAGACGTTCAGCGGACTTACCGGTATCGGTGATTTGATCGTGACCTGTGCCTCCATGCACTCCAGAAACCGCCGCGCCGGTATCCTGATCGGAAAGGGATATACGATGGAGCAGGCAATGGACGAGGTGAAGATGGTGGTGGAAGGCGTTTATTCCGCTAAGGCAGCCATGGGACTTGCGGAGAAATACGGGGTACAGATTCCGATCATCGAGCAGGTGAACGCGGTTTTGTTCGGATCAATGCCAGTGGATGAGGCGGTGAAGAATCTGATGCTGCGGGATAAGAAGATTGAGAATCCGCTGATTCCATGGGAGGAGAGCTTTTGAAATCAGTAAGAGCTTTGGTATGCGGGGAGGAGTCAGAAAAATGGCGGAGAGAAATCTGGATTTTGACAGTGTAGTGGAGAGAAAAAACACCAGGTCGCTGAAATATGATTTCGCAAAGGAGTTCGGTATGCCGGAGGACGTGCTGCCTCTTTGGGTGGCGGATATGGATTTTAAGACTTCCTCCTACATAGAGGACGCTCTGATGGAGCGGGTGAGGGAGGGGATTTTCGGCTACAGCGATGTACAGACTCCTTATTTTGAAATTGTGCAAGACTGGATGGAAAGACGGCACGGATGGAAGCCGGAGGAAGACTGGCTTGTGAAGACGCCGGGAGTCGTGACAGCTCTTGCCATGGCGGTGAAAGCGTACACGGAGCCAGGGGACGCCGTTTTGATACAGCAGCCGGTATATTATCCTTTTTCGGAAGTAGTAGAGGACAATGGAAGACGCGTAGTCAGCAATACGCTGTACCGTGGAGAGGATAACCGGTATCATATTGACTTTGCGGATTTTGAGCGGAAGATTATTCAAAACGGAGTAAAGCTGTTTCTGCTGTGTAATCCCCACAATCCCGTGGGAAGGGTCTGGACGGCGGAGGAATTGACAAGACTGGGTGATATCTGTGTGGAACACGGTGTGATCGTGGTAAGCGACGAGATACATGAGGATTTTGTTTTTCAGGGGAAACATCTGGTGTTTGCCAATTTGAAGAAGGAGTATGAGGATCACTGCATCGTCTGTACCTCGCCCAGCAAGACCTTTAATCTGGCGACGATGGTACTGTCCAATATCTTTATTCCAAATCCGGCGTTAAGGAACCGCTTCCGAAAGCAGCTTGACGCGGCCGGGATCAGCCAGCTTGGCGTGATGGGGCTGATTGCCTGTGAGACTGCGTACAGCAGGGGAGAAGAGTGGTATTTGGCCATGCATGCGTATGTGCGCGAAAACATAGCTTTTGTGAGAGAATATGTGGAGAATCATCTTCCGGGAGTGTCCATGACAGACCATGAGGGGACCTATCTGGTCTGGCTGGATTTTTCAGGTACGGGTATTTCGGCGGAGATGTTGGAGGAACTGATTGTACATAAGGCGAAGCTGTGGTTGGACAGCGGGAAAATGTTTGGGGACAGCGGGAAGGGATTTCAGAGAATCAATGTGGCCTGTCCGCGCAGCGTGCTTGGAGAAGCACTTTACAGGCTGCGGGAGGCACTCTTTGGCTGACGGAAAAAGAGGAAGCTATGGGTTTGCCACACAGCGGAATCGAAAGAAAAAGCATAGGATTTAAGCGCTTTCGGGCATTCTACTTTGCGTAGATTGCCCTTTTTCTTTGGGCTGTGCTACAATTTGGGCATAAATCGTATGGACGGGCCGGGAAAAGAGGAGCCGACGAAACGGCAGCGGAACGGACAGGCAGGAAAGAAAATGGCGTCAGAAAGATATGAGAGCAGGAGCGGGATATGGACAATATCAAATTCGGCAGATTTATACGGGAATCCAGACAGGCAAAGGGAATGACCCAGAAGCAGCTTGCGGAGCTGATCCATGTCTCCGACAAGGCGGTTTCCAAGTGGGAGAACGGCGCGGGATTTCCCGACATTAAAATACTGGAACCTCTTGCGGAATGCCTTGGCGTGAGCCTTTTGGAACTGATGCAGGGAGAAAGAATGGAAGAACCCGAGATTGACAGAAAAGAGGCGGAACAGGTTGTGGCGGACACGATTTCCCGGTCGAGGCAGGAAGATGAGTGGAAGCGGCGTATGTGGAAGGTCAGGCTGCTTTTGGGAGCCTGTGTCTGTGGGGTTCTCTATCTGATCTGTGTGGGCGTGGGCTATCTGGCGGGACACAAGGACGGGCAGTTTCCCGGGCTGCTGCCTGGGGCGGCGGGCGGCGCGTGGTACGAAAGCCCGGTGTTATTCTATATTTGGGCTGGCATTCTTGTGATTTTATGCGGGGCGGGCGCGGTGTACCTTCTCTGGAAGAACGAGAGCATACGGGAGGTGAAGATCGGGCGTCATAAAGTGAAAAGCCTTTTGACGATCCTGATGGATATGCTGGTGGTGTTCCTTCTCCACACCTATCTGGCCAATATTGCCAACAACGAGAAACAGCTTGCCATGCTGCCTGAGGCGATCCCGGTAAATGCCTATGTCACCACGGCGGACGGGAGCAGGCAGACGGGCATATTTATCCGGGATAAACTGGTGCAGGGACTTCTGGATTCTGCGTATGTGGACAAATTACAGATGGATGTGCGGCTCAAAGCAGGCGTTGACAGGGTGATCCCCGGTCAGTGGCATACGTTAAATTTATATCTGGAAGGGGTAAACTGTGTTGAGGCGCTGGGCTGTATCAAAGAGAGCGACGTGGTGTGGAACACGGGGGAGGACGCCTCCTTTTTGCAGGGCACAGAGGCGAAGTGTATCGTCTCCAAGAAGCTTTTTGACAGAAGGGGATGGAAGCTGGGGGATAAGGTGGCACTTTGTGAGTGGTATTACTACCGGGAAGATGAGAGTTCTCCAGAGCTTTTTGCGAATCCTTTACAGACGGTTGAGTGTGAGATTGCAGGATATGTGGATATGACGGGGAAGTGGGACGAACGGTTCGTGGTGCCGCCGGATGTGATTGTCCCCTTTCATGCGGTCAGAAAGAGTTATGCCGAGGAGGAGATTCCCTTTTTTGCAAGTTCGGCTTCCTTTGTGCTGTCGGACGCCCTGTGTATGAATGCGTTTAAGCAGGAGATGAAAGAACTGGGATTTAGAAGCGTGTCACCCACTGTCCCGGACAACTCTTTAAACGGTGTGGCTTTAAATGTGAATGACGCGGCTTTTATCAGAACGGCGGAGCATCTGCGGCAGGTGATCGACACGGTGCGCGCGTTTTTCCCCTTTTTGCTCCTGCTGATTGTGGGGGTGGGATATCTGGTCACGCTCCTGCTTTTGCAGAGCAGGAAAAACGAGATGGCGCTGCTTCGCTCCATCGGACTGAACAGGCGCAAGTGTTTCCGGGTCTTTTTCGTGGATCAGCTTACTCTGGTCATCACGGGCGTTGTGGCGGGAAGCGTGCTCTCGGTGCTGATTCAGGGCAATTACGGGGGAAATTCCGCGCTCGCGGGCGGACTGGTGGGAGTCTGCTACCTGGCGGGAAACAGTCTGGCGTTGTGGAAGCTTTTAAAGGTGAGCGTGATGGAAGCGTTGTTTGTAGCGTAGTGAGGAGGAAGTGTGGTATGGAAATATTGCGTGCGGAACATGTGTCTTACAGCTATCAGAGCAAATACCAGAAGGTGGATGCGGTGAAGGATGTTAGCTGTGTCTTTGAAAAGGGAAAGTTTTATGCGATTGTCGGGGAATCAGGGAGCGGCAAGAGCACCTTCCTGTCTCTTCTCGCCGGACTCGACCAGCCCAGCGAGGGAACGATCTATGTGGAGGGGGAACCGCTCTGCGACATGGACAGGGACGCTTACCGGCTGAACCGGGCGGCGGTGGTGTATCAGGCGTTTCACCTGTTTCCGCTTCTGACGGCGCAGGAGAACGTGATGCTGCCTCTGGAATGTAAGAAGATGCACAAAAAAGAGGCGGTCAGACAGGCCAAACGGCTTTTGCAGCGGGTCGGTCTGGAATCCAGAATATACAGGCAGTTCCCGAAGATGATGAGCGGCGGGGAACAGCAGCGGGTGGCGATTGCGCGGGCGGTGGCTGCGGGCGGGGAGATCATTCTTGCGGACGAGCCGACGGGGAATCTGGATTCGGGAAATGAGGAGAATGTGGTGGCGCTCTTAAAAGAACTGGCGCATGAGGACGGCTATACGGTGATCGTCATCACCCACAACCAACGGGTGGCGGACGAGACAGATCATGTCTTTTGCATGAAGGACGGAAGGATGGAGCAGGTGCGTTGATAACGCGTAAAGGAAGGAGTTTGGTATGCTGCTTTTTAAGAATAGTATGCGTCAGCTATTTCGGATGAAGGGGAGAGCCGTCCTGTTTTTGCTGCTGCTTATTTTTGCTTCGGGGCTTTGCAGCATCGGCAGGGGATTTCTGCTTATGAATCGTGCAAAGATGGAAGCCTATGAGGATTCCTTTATGACCATCGGCACGGTGGAACAGAAGGCAGATCAGGTAAAGGAACGGATGATATGGGATGCGGAGGACAAAAACTATCACATCTTTAACACCGCTGTCTATGATTCCTATGTGCCTTTGTCCGTGCTGGATTTTGAGGGTGCGGATTATCTGTCCGGGCCGGAGCGGAGATGCTTCTATGGTTCTTACATGCCGGAATATGAAATGTACGATATGGGCATGTGTCTTAGCGAGATCGTGGAGGGATCGCCGGTGGAGGACGCGGTGCCCGATCATCCGATTGCTTTTCAGGTATCCCGGGTTCTTGGCGGACAGGGGGGAATCAGGGAGGGACATGTCATTTCTTTCTGTGATCACTATAATCCGGATCCGGAGAAACTGTATGCGGACAAGACCTATGTGATGTCGCTTACCTACAGCCCGGGGCATGAGGACCAGAAAGAATTTGAGGGAGATACGCCGTCGGAATACATCCCCTATCCAGTGCTTGGTTCCACACAGGTGGATGCGGAGGGGAATAAGGCGCCGGATGAGGTGGACGACGATCATTTCTGTGATGAGGTGACGGAGGGATTTTACGATTCGCCTATAGGCAGACGTTGGTTAAATATTGTCGATACATGGGATAACCTGCGGCATACGTTTCCTGTGACGGGAACGAATGATATTTATCTGATGATGGCTTTTTACAATGGCAATGCCTTCATCAGTCAGGGCAGGGAGTTTACGGAGGAAGAATATGCCCGCGGGGACCGGCTCTGCCTTGTGTCGGAGACGTTTGCCCAGAGGGAGGGGCTTGCGCTCGGGGATGAGCTGCCCCTTGCGCTGCAGTATGCAAATTATGGGCGGACGGCGGGTCGGGCGTTTGCGGTTAACACGGCGGCGGCATTTACGCTGATCAATGCCAGGGGAGAGGTTTATCCGATTTTTGAGGAGGGGGATTATAAAATCGTGGGAATGTACGGCGGGCAGGCAGGGCTGCGGGACGAGTACGGGCTTGCCTATAACGAGATCATCATTCCCAGCCGTTCCGTGAAGAACAGCGATGCGGACAACATTCTCGAGAGCGGTCCCATGATGGGAAGCAACACGTCTTTTTGCATCGCAAACGGCACCATAGACGAGTATATGGAGAAGTGGAGCAGACTGCAGATTCCCAATGTGGAGATCACGTTTTACGACGGAGGCTACTCAGAACTGGAGGCAAATATCAACAACATGAAGTATATCGCCAGACTGCTGCTTGTGATTGGCGTTTCCATGGTGTTTATGGTGCTCGGCTATTTTTCGTGGCTGTTTATCCTGAAACAGAAGGAGCGGACGGCTGTGGAACGGTGTCTCGGTTTTCGGAAAATGCACAGCTTTGTCTCCCTGTTTTCTGGTATTTTCCTGCTGATTCTGGTGGGGAGCGCGTGCGGTTCTCTGGCGGGCTCTTACCTGTCGGGAGAGATTGGCGGGAAGATCGGGAAAGAAAATTATTACGATAAAACCTTCGGCAACAGCATGGGGACGGATGCAGGAGAGGTGGAGGAGACTTATGAGCCGGAAGAACCGTTGAAGGCGGCTGTAGAGTGTGCCCTTGCGATTGTGGCTGCGGGAACCGTGATCGCGGCGGTTCGGATTTATGTAAACCTAAAGAAGGAGCCGATGAAGATGTTGGCGGGGAGAGATGAGTAGACTTCATTTTCGTAAGCAACGAACCGAGCAACTGTCTGTAGATATTTGGCAGCTGTATTTTATTTCTCAAACCCGTGCACCCAGTCCGCCTTCAGAAAATAGAGCAGAAAAACGATGGAGCTCAAACTCCACGTCAGCGGATACGCCCAGAAAATCATCTGGATCTTTGGGATAAAGTGCAGGATGATTGTGATATAACTCACCCGGACGATGCACCAGAAACAGAGCATGGTGAGCATGGGCACGGCGGCTTTTCCCGCACCCCGCAGGATGCCGGCAATGCAGTGGGAGAAGGAGAGCAGGAAATAGAAGAGCGTGACTGTTCTCGCGTGGGTCGTTCCGTATGCGATCACCTCCGGCGTGCGGTTGAATGCGGCGATCAGGGACGGTATGGCTATGTAGATCATGACGCCCACAAGCTCCGCAGTGACGATGGAACAGAGGATGCCGAAGCGCGCCCCCTTTTTGGCGCGCTCATACTGTCTCGCACCGAGATTCTGACTGATAAAGGTGGTCAGCGCCATGGCGAAACAGGTGATGGGCAGGAAGCCGAAGCCCTCGATCTTGGAGTATGCGCCGCTGCCGGCCACAGCCATCTTGCCGAATTTGTTGATGTTGGACTGTACGACCACATTGGCGAAGGCGATGATGGAATTTTGAAACCCGGCGGGCAGACCGTTGGAGATCACTTCCCGGAGTATGGGAAGATCAAAACGGACGCACCGTAAGGATACGCGGTAGTCCTCCGGGCTTTTGCGGGTCAGCCGCCAGAGACATAAAAACGCGCTGATAAACTGGGAAAGAATCGTGGCGAGGGCGGCAGCGCCGACGCCGAAACCAAGCACGGCGATAAACAGTAAGTCCAGCACAATGTTGATGGCGGAGGACACAATCAGATAAATGAGCGGGTGACGGCTGTCCCCGATGGACTGCAAAATGCCTACGAAGACATTGTACATGACAAAGGACAGGGAGCCGAGGAAGTAGATGCGGAAATAGACCGTGGATTCCGGCAGCACATCGGCAGGCGTTCCCATCCATATGAGGATGCGGGAAGTCAGCAGGGTACCCGCAACGGTTAAAAAGATACCCGCAACCAGTCCGAAAGCAACCGTCGTGTGGACGGCTTTCTGCACTTCTTCTGTTTTCTGCGCGCCGTAATAGCGGGCGATGACAACGCCCGCGCCCATGGCGATTCCCTGAAAAAACCCGACCATCAGAAAAATAAGGTTTCCGGAGGAGCTGACGGCGGCGAGCGCATTGCTGCCGAGGAAATTTCCCACAATGAGGGAGTCGGCAGTATTGTATAACTGCTGAAAGAGGTTGCCTAAAAAGAGCGGGAACGCGAAGGCGATGAGCTGCTTCCAGATGCAGCCCTCGGTCAGCAGGGTTGTTTTTGCGGTGGATTTTTTTGTGTTCATGTTTCCTCCATTGTGATGAGTTTCTGTTTTGATAGTGCTCTAAAATGAATCGTGCCGACATTATTCCTATTATAGCACAAAGTATCCGGTATGGTGTTTTTTTGAAAGAATTTGGGAACTTATCTTTTGCCATGTTATGGGAAGGTGTGATATGATAAAGATGGCAATACAGAGAGAAAGGGGCGGGTTATAATGTCTGGAATATTTGGAATCATATGGATCATAGTAGTGATATGCAGTTACGGTATCTATAAACAGCGGATGGGGAACCTGCCTGAGAATAACCAAAGAGGACAGACTTCGAATCAGCGGGGGCCGGTACAGACATTTCAGGGGCAGAGATCAATGCAGGCCAAACCTGTCGTGCAGCCGGCGCGTGCAAAGCAGATGCCGCAGGCGAAGGCGCAGAGGAAGCCGCCGGCGGAGTGCCAGAATAGAAACGAGTCGGAATCTACGCTTGCCTATCTGGAGGAAAAAGCGAGACAGGACGCCATAGAACATGAAATGGAGAAACGCGAGGAGGCAAGACGGCTCTATGAAAGTTCCGGCGGACTTCGTCCTGCGGGACGGCTTTACGAGGGGGACAGCGTGCCGAACGGTTGTAAATGCGTTTCCTGCGGTTACTGCAGAGCCCAAAACCTGATTCCCATGGCGACGAGGGAAAGGTTTAGCTGTTATTTTTGCAGGGAGCCGCTTGATACATAAGGTACGAAGGGATAAGTTAATCTTTGTCTGAAAGGCGGACAGGAAATATCAAAGCCTATTGAAATCGGGAAATTGCGGGAGTTGAAACAGGGATCATGAAAAAGAAAAGCGGGAATCGGTTCATACATAATTTTTTGTTGATTATTCTGGTCTTTCTGTGCTCCATATGTTTATGCATGCCGGTTTTTGCAAGCCCCCGGAAGGTTCGGGTGGCTTTCTTTCCGATGAACGGATTTCATGTCTATTCGGAAACAAGCGGCTACGGCGGCATGGATGTGGCATATCTGGAAGCGCTTCGCGTTTATACCGGGTGGGATATAACATATGTGATGTGCGACAGTTGGAATGACGCACTTGAAAAACTGGATGCGAAAGAGGTGGATCTGGTAGGATCGGCGCAGTATTCCGAGGAGCGGGCGGAGGTTTTTGAATATGCGTCGCTCTCTAGCGGATATACTTACGGTTGTCTTTTCGTGGAGAAGGACACCCACATGGATTTCGAGGATTTTGACGGCATGCGGGATATGACTTTCGGTGTTGTGGAAAGCTATGTCCGCAAGGATGAATTTTTGGAATATCTTGACCGAAACGGCATTTCCCAGCCGCAGCTTAAAGAGTACAAAACGACGCAGGAGCTTCAGACAGCGCTTAAAAGCGGTGAGATCGGAGTGGCGGCGCATACGTTGACTGAGGTAGAGGAGGGGCAGTGCCTTGTGGGAAAATTTGCTTATGCGCCTTACTATTATATTACCTGGAAAGGCAATGAACAGCTTGTCTCCGAACTGAACATAGGCATTGAAGAACTCTATATGGATAATCCGACGCTGGAGCAGGAGCTGATCAGCGCTTATTACGAAAACAGATGGGAGAACTTTGCTGCGGAAGAGCAGCAGTATATTGACAGAGGCGTGCCGGTTAAAATCGGCTTTTATCAGGGTACGAAGCCGCTCTCCTATATCAATGAACAGGGAGAGTATGACGGTATTTATATCCGAATTCTGAGAACGATTGCCGCAAGAAGCGGGATTACCATGGAACTTTGCCCGTTGGACAGAAGTGATTACTGGAAAGAGCTTTTGGCGGCGGGAGAGATCGACTTTTATGTGGGCGCGAATAATATGCAGCTTGCGCGGGACGAAAATATTCGCCTGACAGGTCCTTTCATGGACTACAATGCCATTATTGTGTCGAAGAGAGACTATGTGCGCATGAATCAGGGAACGTCTTTGGTGCTTACAAACGGACGTGCCTATTGGGCAGAGAGCATGAAGCAAAACGGCGCGAGCGGGACGGTTATTTATTGTGACACCGCCAAGGAGTGTTTGGAAATCGTGAGACGGGGAGATGCTGATATCACCGTACTCAATACCATCGAATACAACTATATGTCTAAAAACGAGCGTTTTTCGGATTTGTTTGAGTGGGATAATTACCGATATCAGTCGGGAAGCACATTGGCGGCGGCAAAAGATGTAGATCCGATTCTTTTCGATGTGATCAACAAATCTCTGAGGCTGATTTCCGAGGCTGAGAAGGAAGATATCATCAACCAGTACATGAATATACCTTACACAGATTATAATCTGACAGATTATCTCTATATGAATAAGGACGTGATCATGATTGCCGGTACGGTGTTGATTCTATTTGCGGTATTCGCCCTTGTGGTGTCCCACACGAGGAGGAAAGCTTACCGGATCCTGGCGCAGAAGAACGGAGAACTGCAGACTGCCATCAAAGAAGCCGAAAAAGCCAATTTGGCCAAGACAGAATTTTTGTCACATATGTCACACGATATACGAACACCGATTAACGGAATTATGGGGATGTTGAATATTGCGGAGAAGAATCCCGACGATCCGGAAAAGCAGCAGGATTGCAGACAGAAAATTAAAACGTCAGCGGAACATCTGCTGTCGCTGATCAACGACGTGCTGGATATCAACAAGCTGGAAAGCGGGAACGTGGAGCTGAAAAAGGAGTCGTTTTCCCTGCCGCAGCTTTTCAGCAACTGTGCCACAATTGTGAGTGGGCAGGCTTCATCCAAAAAGATAAAGCTGACGACTTCGACTGAGGAGGGGCGGCTTTCGCATACGAGCTTTATAGGAAGTCCTCTGCATATTAAGCAGATTTTGATTAATATAGCCGGTAACGCCATCAAATATAACCGGCCGGAGGGCAGTGTACATATGAGCTGTCATGAACTTTCGGCAGAAAACGGCGTGGCGCGGATATGTTTTACCGTTTCTGACACCGGCATTGGAATGAGCAAGGAATATATAGAACATATTTTTGAGCCGTTTACGCAGGAATTAAGCGGAATGAGCGCGAGAACCACCTATCAGGGAACGGGGCTCGGTATGACAATCACAAAGAAGCTGATTGACAATATGGGAGGAACCATCGAAATCGAGAGCGAGCCGGGAAAAGGCAGCGTGTTCACGGTGGTGCTGCCTTTGGAAATTGACGTGCAGACGGAGGAGGAAGAGGGCAACGCGAAATCGGAACAGATACAGATTGCCGGCAAGCGGGCGCTTCTTGTGGAGGACAACGAACTGAATCAGGAGATCGCGCAGTTTATTTTAGAGGATTTCGGCCTGAATGTCATCATTGCGAACAATGGTCAGGAAGCGGTGGAAATTTTTGAACGGGAGGAGCCGGAAACCTTTCAGATTATCTTTATGGACATCATGATGCCGGTGATGAACGGGTATGAGGCGGCGAGAGCCATACGCAGCCTGAACAGGCCGGATGCGGCCCGCATTCCGATTGTAACCATGACCGCAAACGCTTTTGCGGAGGATGTGCAGGCCGCGAAAGATGCGGGGATGAATGAGCACATTGCGAAACCGCTGGAGGTAGATGCTATAGCGCAGGTATTGTCGCAGTGGCTTGGGGAATGAGAGGCTTTTGGCTGTCAGGAGAGTTCTTCTGTCTTTTTTTGGCGATATTTGTTGGGCGTCATGCCATACTTTTCTTTGAAACTCGCATAAAAGTGATTGCGCCCTGGCAGGAAGCGTGCAAGGCGGCTATACGAGATTGTTTGTGGATATTACACCGTATCTTCGCTTCGGGGCAGAAAACCTGATTCTGGTAAAAGCCTTAAATACGGCCATGCCCAACAGCCGGTGGTATACGGGCAGCGGCATTTACCGGCCCGTGTACTTGTACACGGGTGGAAAAATCAGGATTGATGTGGACGGTCCACGTATCTCCACGCCGGAAATTTCGGAGAACATTGCGGTGGTGAAAGTGGAAACGACGCTCAGATACGACGGAAAGATTCAAGAAACCCTTGTGTTGAAAACCGAGATCGTTGCTTCGGACGGGGACATTGTAGCAGGAGAAAGCTCCCGTATGACATTGTTCGGACAGGACAAAACCGTACAGACACAGCGGATATTTGTAAAAGATCCGGCGTTGTGGTTGGTGGATAATCCGCGGCTTTATTGCTGTAAGGTGACCGTATACGATGGGGAAACGATTCTGGACACGACAGAGAGTATGTTCGGTATCCGTAGACTGGAACTGGATCCCGTTAACGGGCTGAGGATCAATGGTGAGAAAATACTGCTCCGGGGAGGATGCATCCATCATGACAACGGTCCGGTAGGCGCGGCAACCTTTGAGCGCGCGGAAGAGCGGCGCATCGAGCTTATGAAAGAGGCAGGATTTAATTCGGTTCGTATCTCCCACAATTCCTCTTCAAAGGCGTTGCTGGATGCGTGCGACAGGCTGGGTATGCTGGTCATGGAAGAGAGCTTTGATATGTGGACACAGACGAAAAGACCTTTTGACTACTCGCTTGTGTTTGCTGATAACTGGGAGAAGGACTTAGAGGATATTGTGCGGAAAGATTTCAATCATCCCTGTGTGTTTATGTATTCCATCGGGAACGAGATCAAGGAGATTCATACGCCGGTCGGAGCGCAGTGGAGCAGGAGACTGACGGAAAAAATCAGGAGCCTTGACACAACCCGCTATGTGACCAATGCAATCAACGGCATGATCGGCATCATGGGCGACTTGCCGGTGGTGATGAAGGACATGGGAATGACCGTGCCGGAGAGGACGCCAGGCGGAGGAATCAATGATACGATGACGGCGCTGATGGGGGCAATGAATTATCTTTCATCACACCCGAAGGTGGAAGAGGGATTAAAGGAGTCCTATGGAACGCTTGACCTGATTGGCCTCAACTATATGCGCGACGTGTATGACCAGATGAAGGAATATCCGAACCGCGTATTTTACGGAGCGGAAACACTACCGCCGGATATATATCTGGCTTATTGCGGCGACTTCGATATTACCGGATACAGGCGGCCGATGAGTTATTTGCGTGAGATTGTATTCGGGCTTAGAAAAGCGCCTTATATTGCGGTGCAATTGCCGGAGCATTATGGCAAAGAACCCATGTGTACGCCATGGTCGTTTCCGCTAACGATTTCTTCCTGGACATGGAAGGGACAGGAAGGAAAAAGCTGTCTGGTGGAAGTTTACTCCGATGCTCCGGAGGTCGAGCTGTTTGTCAATGGGGAAAGCGTCGGCAGAAAACCCGCTGGGGAGAAACAGGATTACCGCACTTTGTTTGATACGGTTTATGTACCGGGTAAGATTGAGGCGACAGCGTATTATGAAGACGGAACTACGACACATTATTCCCTGCGCACGGCAAAAGACGAGGCATCCCTGTGCCTGCTTCCGGATCGGGTAAAGATCGGAAAGTACGATCTTGTCTACGTGGCAGTCGAACTTCGGGACAGAGAGGGAATGCTGCAGACGGCGGCAGACCGTAAGATATGCCTGAGAGTGGAAGGAGCCGGGAATATACAAGGATTTGGCTCCGCAGATCCGGTATCGGAGGAGAATTTCTTCGATGAAAGCAGGACGACGTATTACGGAAGGGCGATGGCAGTGATTCGCTCGGGAGAGGATTCAGGGAAGATCCGGGTGACTGCGTGGGCGGACGAAGCAGAGGAGGTATCCGTAGAGATAGAAGTAGTATAGGAATACAGGGAAAAGCTGCAGCCTTCTAGGAAAAGGACTGCAGCTTTATTAAGTGGATGCTTGCAGGCAATTGACGAACTTATAAAAAGGTATCCGAAGCAAGACAGCTTAAAAGTTCCCATGCCGCGTCGCGTTCCCGTTTTTGCTCCGAAGTCAGCTCCTGATAAGGACACAACATGGGATGCTGCCTTGCGAAATCGTCCCGGACAGGGCCGTAGCTCCAGTTATAGAACGTGTAAAACCGCAGCCAGCGGGAATGATCGAGCCTGCGGTACATATCCCGCATGGATTCCGATTGCTTATTTTTGACATATTCTCTGTTTGCCGCTTCTATGATTGCCGGGGTGATTTCGGTGATTGTCTCATCGTTTAAAAGGATCCTTATTTTTGTCAGAATGTGGTCTGCAGCAGCTATTTTGGATTCCCTGTGGATGGTGTCAAGCTCATCCCAACTGAGAGTGGGGTACGATACGGACTTACGGAAAAGCTCATTGATTGCAACGGCGGCTTTGTTCAATGAGGTTCGCATGATCTGGTTTGGCGTATAAATATCTTCGTTTGCCCCAAAATAGGATACGCCGGGCGCTTTCTGGCTGCTGCGCAGATGGATTTGTCCTTGAATCTTATAGTAGCTGTTTAATCTCCAGAATATGTTCCAGCCGGCAGGTTCATCGTCGGTACAGATGATAATGCGGTCAGCCTGTTCCAGGAGCGCAGAGCACTGCTCCCAGGGCTCATCGTGAAAGAGGAGAGAATCTGTTGCGGCAGATTCTTTGTCCAGTGAAAAAGTTTCGTGGAGGTGGCTGTGCATAGCAAGGAAGGTTCCGGCATCTCCGAAAATATGGTAAGAGATATGCTGATCTACGGAGATGATGTTTGTCAGGATGGCCCGTTCAAGAATGCAACGTCCGTAATTTTCAAAGCCAATGATTACTATGATATTTTCAGAATTGCACAGCGGCCTGGAACGCCAGTATTGTCTGGCGCAACAGTCATAGCTGTGGAAAAAGCTGATATTCCCGGAAAGAGAATCCCGTCCGTTCGTTGTTCTCGCGTATACTTCCACAGGCAAGGTATGTAGGTTGGCTGCCCGGATATTGACGCCGATATCATTTTCTTTCATAAGAAAAATTTTGCACTTGGCGCCCATATTCTTTTTATGTGCTACGATTCGTAATGGGGAAGCGCTGATAAACAGGCAAGGGTAGTCTGGAAATTCCATCTGGTCATTTTTCTTTTCTCCAAAAATAATTATGGCAAGAGGATCTTCTTTACAGATGTTTTTGGCCAGAGTACTGGCTTCTACTCCGTAATCGGCAAAATAATACCAGTTTTTCCTTCGCTGTAAACCAAGAAGGAAAAAGGGGAGTCCCTCGCTTGTGACGAAGGAGATTACCGCGCCGAATAATGTCATCATAATACCGGCGGACAGGAAGAGAAAAACGGCTCCTACCGCGTGGCCCAAAGGCGTTACGGGTGTCAGGTCACCGTAACCGACGGTAGTCAGTGTGACAAGAGAATACCAGACGGCATCGTTAAAAGAACGGATGGAGGCGGTGCTGTCTGCATGTTCGGACAGATAGAGGACGGTCAGCAGGCCAATGTATATGATAAAAAGAAATATGGTTATGCGCAGATAAAGTTTCGGATTTCTCTTCATAGGGAGCCTCCTCCTTTGCCGTATTTTCCGTGGGAGCTAAAGTTTAATATTATGAATATTATACACATGTTTGCGAAACGGGTAAATATGAAATAAACCGCAGAACCTAAAAAAGAATGATTCCATGTCACATGATTGCAGCATGGAACCATTCTTTTTGGTCAACAATGTCTTATGTCACTGCTTATTTTAAATTTCCTTCACAGCAGTCAAATCCGGGATTAAACGCATAGAAGTTCTTTTCATTCAGTCGATCCTGAACGATGCGCAGCGCTTCACCGAAACGGGAGGATTGAAGTAAATTTATCTGTTGATTTTCTGCATTTTCCTGATAATGGATTGCCAATACATGCGGTCTTTCAAGACCCGGATTACCGTAATGGTGGAATCCTCCACGACAAAAAAGATATTTTATATTTCTTTGGTTTATCCGGCATTATATTTTGTCAATTTCCTCCCAGGCTTCATCGATTGTATAGACATCGCCTTTTTTCATGCTGTCGGGTGTGAATTGTAACGGAATAATTGCACAGTTGACCCCTTGAAACTGCGTAAAGAGATTGTAAATTGAGGACATTGTGTATTATAATCAGGTTGTGTCTTTGTGAATAAGGGGAGAGCAGTATCAAAAAATTGCCGGAAACGGGCTGTAGCCATGCGGGAAACCGAAAGATGAGAGGAGCGTGCAATGTTAAAAAAGATATTTGGAATAGACAGCAGCTTTACAGGCGTCATGGAAAAACTGGCGGATTTGGTAATTCTGAGCGTTTTATGGATCGTTTCCTCGCTTCCGGTGATCACCCTCGCCGCATCGACGTCTGCGCTGTATTACACGGTGGTGAAATGTATACGCAGGGGACGCGGCACGTTAAGCCGGGAGTTTTTAGGCTTCTTTCGGTCGAACTGGAGGCGGGGAATCGGGGTCAGCCTCTGTTATTTTTTCCTGGGTGCGCTTGCGGTGCTGAATATACGGGCGGTGGGGCAGATGGAAACCGGCTCGGGACTGTATGTATTTTACAAGGCAGAATCTCTGTGGGTGGGCCTGCTTTTCGTTTTTTTGAGCATTTATCTTTTCCCGGTATTTTCCAGGTTTGAATACGGGATATGGGAAGGGGTGAAAATGAGCCTCCTCTTGTCGGTGAGACATATCATCTATTCCCTTATTATGACAGTTATATTCGGGGGGATTATCTTTGTGGGACTGCGTTTTTTTGCGGCAATATTGTTTCTTCCCTCTTTTTGGATGCTGATTCTGTCATATTTGATGGAGAGGATTTTCGTTAAATACATGAAAGAGCCAAAGGAGGGGGAAGCGATTCCCTGGTATTGGGAGGGAACGAAAAAGTTTGCGCGGGACGAGGAAGAGGAGGAGGCGGAATAAATTGTAAAAATATAGATATTGACAAAAAGGGACATGGTGAGTTAAAATGAAACTGCAAAAGTTGTTTTATTTTTTTTACTGAAAAATTTAAACGATTAAATTGGTAAAAGCGGGAAAATTTTACAGAAATTCCCGCTAAATTGGGGGAAATCGTTTAAACGATTAAGCAAAGGAAATAAAAGGGAAAAAGAGAAGGAGGTTTTGTATGAAGGCGAAGAAAGTATTGGCAATGATGATGACGATGGCAATGGCATGTGGAATGCTCACAGGCTGCGGTTCTTCCGGTGATACGGGAACGGCTCTGGCTCCCGAACAGCAGGAAAGTGCAACGGCCGGGGATGACGGGGAGGCTTCCTCAGAAGGGGGAGAAGGTGGAAAGATTACGATCTGCACATGGAATGACCCGAATCCGAACGAGGAGCTGAATATGTATTTGCAGTGCGAGAAGGCAACCGGAGTAGATCTGGAAGTTACGGTGATTCCGGAGAGTGATTACTCTTCCAAACTGAATCAGATGGTTGCGACTAAGGATGATTCCATAGACGTCTTTATTATATGGGAAAGCGATATTGCGAATTTCGTGCAGGCAGGCGGGATCATTCCGTTAGATGACAGGCTTTCGGGTTCCAGCATTGATACGGGAGATTTCATCGACGCGGTGGCGAAGCTGTCCGACGGCCTTGGCGGTACATACGGCCTTCCCTGGTGCGCGGCTACGGAGATTCTCTTCTACAATCAGGATATGTTTGACGCGGCAGGGATTGATTACCCGACAAATGACTGGGCTTATGCCGATTTTCTGGCAGCGGCCGAGAAGCTGACGCAGAAGGACGGCGACACCACCAGCGTTTACGGATGTACTCTTCCGAACGTGCAGACGTGGTGGGCAGGCGTAGGCGGAGCGGGCGACCAGATCTATGATCCCTCCACAGGCCAGCTTGTGATCGGCTCGGGCGCGGAAGCGTTTGTCGGAGACTGTGCCGACATGGTGAGCAAAGGAATCATGCCGGAGCCTTCCTCCGATACGGCGGATTTGTTCGCATCGGGAAAAGCTGCCATGGCATGGGCGGGAAGCTGGAATATCGCGACATACGGCGACTCCCTCGGCTTTAACTGGGATATCGCGACGATTCCGACAAACAAGGAGAAATACAACACATTGCATACCGGGTTCTACACGATCAACGCGAACAGCAAGAATCAGGAGGACGCGTGGAAGGTTATCGAGTATCTGATGAGCGAGGAAGGGCAGACGATCAACTCCAAGGCGAGCGGAAACATGTCCGCGCTCAAGACGATCGCCGATCAGGGCGCCTGGAAAGTGGAAGCGGCTACAACGATCGACAACTGGGAAGCGATGACGGATTCCCTGTCGGCCGGTATCTTCGGCTATACATGTCTGCCGGCTGGCGTGACCGGCAACGCGGTAAGCAACTTTGAATCAGCGGCAATGGGCCAGATGACGCCGGCGGAAGCGGTGAAGGCTTCCTCTGACTATGCGGCGGAGACGATTGGCTATTAAGGAGCTACTTGGAAAGGGCATTTCCGGTTTTGGGATTTGCCCTTTTTGAAGGAGGAGGTATCAGCATGGCAAAGACAAAAAAGGATGGGGCGGCACATATCAAAAGAAAAAAAGATACCCTGACAGCGTATGCGTTTATTTCACCTTGGATTATCGGGTTTGTATGTTTTACACTGTTTCCGATCTTTTTTATGCTTCGAGTCAGTCTTACAAACCGCAAATTGAACGGGGTATCGGAGTTTATAGGTTTAAAGAATTATGTCAATATGTTTAAGAGCGAGGCATTTTGGAATTCTATCCGGGTTACGTTATTCTTCACGGTTATCATGGTTGTTGTAACTACCATATGGGCGGTTATTATGGCTCTTTTGCTGAACCAGAGGCAGAGGCTCAACGGCATTTTTCAGTTTTGCTATTTTCTTCCGTCAGTGATTCCGTCGGTGGCGCTCGCCTACGCGTTCCGCACGATCTTCGGAAAAGAGGCGGGTTTGTTTAATGCGCTGTTGTCCGTGTTTGCGGGCAAAAGTGTGGCGATCAACTGGCTCTATGATCACTCGACCGTATATATGGTTGTATTTTTTATCACCTTGTTTACTTATAATACCGGCCAGATGATGATGATATTCCGCTCCGGACTGAGCGACGTTCCGAGGGAGCTGTACGAGGCGTGCGATCTGGACGGGGCCAGCGCTGCCAGGAAGTTTTTTAATGTGACGATTCCGATAATCTCACCTCTTGTCCTGTTCAATGCGGTAAACGGGTGCGTCAGCGCGTTGAACGGTTCCTTCGCCCTGTTGTATCCGCTGACAGGTGAGAGCGGAAATCCGGACGGAATGACGCAGGTACTTAGCCTTCTGATCTATAAAGAGGCTTTCAGCAATATGAAGGTGGGATATTCCTGCGCGCTGTCCGTTGTACTTTTTATCATCGCGGCGGTGTTCGGGGCGGTGTTATTCGGCCTGTCACAGAAACTTGTGTATTATGAGAATTGATGGGGGTGAAATATGAAATCGGCAAAAATAAAACGAAGAATAAAGCAGTTCTGGCTTTATGTGATTAAAATAATTGTGGCAATGATCATGTTTCTCCCGATCATTTGGATTTCGACAGGCGGTTTTAAGACACTGGCGGAGTTCACCTCATCTTCCAGCATTTTTCCTCTGAATTTTACGACGGAGAACTTTACATACATTTTCCGAAGTTCCAACATCCTGCTGTATATAAAAAATACATTGCTTCTGATGCTGGGAACTACGGTTGGCACACTGCTGTCGTCCTCGCTGGTGGCATATCCGCTGGCTCGTATGGAATTTAAGGGGAAAAATCTGATCTTTACGGTGATTATTGCGACAATGATGATTCCGAATATTGCGTTGATCATTCCGCAGTATATTATGTTCGGCAAGATTGGATGGTTGGATTCTCTGCTGCCGATGATTGTCCCGTCGTTTTTCGCGTATCCGTACAACGTATTTTTGTTCCGGCAGTATTTCCGGTCTATTCCGAGAGAGCTGGATGAATCGGCGATGATCGACGGATGCAGCCGGTTGCAGATTTTTTTCAAGGTGCTCGTGCCGCTGTCAAAACCGACTTACGCAACCATAGCGGTTTTGTCCTGCGTGTTCTGGTGGAACGAGCTGACACAGCCTGTTTTTTATATCAACAGTGACAAGTGGCGGACGCTGACGATCGCGCTGATGACAAGCTATATGTATACATCCGGCAATTCGTTTGTTATCAACTGGCCGTCTATCATGGCGGCGGCAACGCTGATGATTCTTCCGCCGATGTTCCTGTACTTTTTCGGGAACAAGTTCCTGGTCGGAGGAATTAAGACGACCGGCCTAAAAGGGTGATATTCTGTCACAGTTACGGTTTCCATCGTTGACAAAAAAAGCTGTAAATGTCACAATGAATGGGGTGTTTATTATGACATTAAAAGAGATTGCAGCACGGGCAGGCGTATCAACCGCAACTGTTTCTTACGTGTTGAACGGGAGCGCTAGGGTTAGCGACGAGACCAGGCGGAGAGTTGAAAAAATTGTAAAGGAAACCGGATATCGTTCTAATATCCTGGCACAGAGCCTTCGGAAAAACCGGACATCTCTGATCGGCGTTGTCGTGGAGGACGTGACGGTATGGCATGCGGCGTATGTAATTGACGGGATTAACGCGTTGGCGGAGGAGAAGGGCTATCATATTATCCTGAGCAATCTGCGCCTGCTTAGCAAAATTGAGACGCAGTTTGAGGATATTTCCAAGTTTCAGGATGATATTGACAAAGCTGTCGATATTTTGCTGCGCATGAGGGTGGACGGCATTATTTATGTGGGGATGCACGACCGGATGATCAAGGACGTGCTGCATGATATCGATAAACCGGTGGTCTATTGTTATTGCTATACGGTGGGGGAGGGGTCTTCCGTCTGTTACAGCAATGAGAAAGCGGCATATCAGATTACAAAACATTTTCTGGAGAAGGGGCACAGATATTTTGCGGTGATCAAAGGGTCAGAACAGTCCGAGCCGTCCCACATGCGTATGAGGGGGATTGAGCATGCGCTGAAAGAGGAAAATATCGTGCTCGAGGAAAGAAATGTGATCACCGGCAACTGGCTGTACGAGGAAACCAGAGTGCAGGTGAGGGAAATGCTAAAGCGCTCTGACTGTCCGAAGGCGTTCATTGCCATGAATGACGAGATGGCGGTGGCGGCGAGGGACGCCGCGCTTGAGATCGGGCTCAGGATTCCGGAAGATATATCCGTGTCGGGATTCGACAATTCGGATATCGTGCATTACGGCGTGCCCAAAATCACGACGATGGATCGTCCCTTGCAGAGTATGGGATATAAGGCGATAGAGCTTCTATTGAATAAAGTGGAAGATGGTTATAACGGAGATGTGAATATTACCCTTCCATGCAAAATGGTGGAGGGAACATCGATAAAAGTACTGGAGTAGAAAGGAAAGTTGGAATGGAACGGCAACGGTTAAAAAGTGTAGCGCTGAACAAAATTGATATCCATGATTTGTTTTGGAATAAATATATTGATCTGGTGGAAGATGTGATTCTGCCATTTCAATGGGAGCTGATCAACGACCAGGTGGAAGGAGCGGAAAAGAGTTATTGTATTCGGAATTTCAGGACATTGATCGAGAAAAACGGGGAACCTCACAGGGGAATGGTATTTCAGGATACGGATGTGGCAAAGTGGCTGGAAGCGGTGGCGTATTCGCTGGCCAAAAAGAAAAACGGCCATCTGGAGGAGCTTGCTGACCAGGCGATAGACCTGATCGAGGGAGCGCAGTGCGAGGACGGTTATCTGAATACATACTTTACGATCACGGGAAAGGAGCGATGGACAAATCTGCTGGAGGGGCACGAATTATATACGGCTGGCCATATGATAGAGGCGGGAGTGGCTTATTATGAAGCGACCGGGAAAGAAAAAATACTGAAAGTCGTGCGTCGCTTTGCGGACTACATGTGCACCGTGTTCGGGGCGGAAGAGGGAAAAAATCACGGCTATCCCGGACATCCCGAGGTGGAGCTCGCGTTGGTGAGGCTGTATCATGTGACGGGGGAGAAGAGATATCTGGAGCTTTCCGATTATTTTGTGAGAACCCGGGGAGAAAAACCATGCTATTTTGATACGGAAAACTGTAGAAAAGAAGGAAACTATATGTTTCCCGAGTTCGCGGACTTCGAAAATGACTATTTGCAGGTGCACATGCCTTTGCGCGAGCAGACAAAGGCGGAGGGCCATGCGGTTCGGGCGGTTTATCTGTACTGCGCGATGGCGGATTTGGCCAGCGAATATCAGGACGAAAAGCTTTTGGAGCAATGCGATAAACTTTGGGAGAATATTACGCAGAAAAGAATGTATATTACGGGAAGCATAGGTTCGGCATCGTTTGGCGAGCGGTTTACCTGTGACTACGATCTGCCGAATAATACAAACTATTCGGAGTCCTGCGCGACCATAGGTCTTGCTATGTTCTCAAACCGGATGTTTCAGATTACCCGGGACGGGAAATATATGGATACCGTGGAGCTGGCGCTGTATAATACGCTGCTCTCGGGGATTGCGATGGACGGCAAGCACTTTTTCTATGTAAATCCGCTGGAGGTGATTCCCGAGGTGGCCGAAAAGAATCCGACGATGCGTCATGTAAAGACAACGCGCCAGAAATGGTTCGGAGTGGCCTGCTGCCCGCCGAATATTACAAGAACGCTGGCTTCCATGGGAAATTATATGTATGCGGTGGGAGAGAATACGCTGTATTCTAATTTGTTTATCAGCAGTGAAATTTCGGCTCCGTTAGAGTGCGGGGAGATCTCGGTCAAACTGTCGGCGGATTATCCCGACAATGGGGAGATACGATATGAGATTACAGGAAAAGAGGCGGGAGAGTTTGTACTTGCGATCCGAAGACCGCATTACTGCGGTTTTTGTATTGTGAAGATCAACGGAGAAGAGGTTTCCTACGAAGAAGAAAGAGGGTATATTTATCTGGAGAGAAGCTGGCAGCCCGGAGATATAGTAGAGCTTTCTCTGGATGTGGCGTTTCGGTTTATCCACTGCAATCCGAGAGTATATGAGAATATCGGCAAAATTGCGCTGGTAAGAGGGCCGAGGGTATATTGCCTGGAGGAGGCGGATAACGGGAATTACCTGAAATCCGTGCTGGTTTCCCCGGAGACGGAGATTGCGGAGGTTTATCGGGAGGATCTGCTTGGCGGAACACTGTGCGCTTCTTTCCGGGGGAAACGGATAGATTACTCCAATGCGGGGACAAATCTCTATGGGACGGAAAAACCGGCTTACGAGGAAGATACGTTAACGGCGGTTCCCTATTGTGAATGGAATAACAGAGGAAAAGGCGAGATGATCGTCTGGCTGCGGGAGCAGGAGTGAGAAAATTTTACAGAGTGTGATTAAACAAAAAGGCTTTCCGGGCAGGGAAGCCTTTTTGTATGGGAATGATATGGGGGACGAATGTGAAATTTCTTTTCGGGCAAGGTTTATCGGATTATTTTTAAAATGCGTTCATACATTCTAATAGTCAGGATAAATATGAGGTATGATCTGTTGGAAAGGGAATGGGAACAATGTGAGAATGGTTTTTCTGATCTTCGGTATTATGAGCGCATTTCTCGTAAAGTTTACGTCGGAAATTTTATCAGCTTTAGCAGCAGATATGGAAATGACTTCTGAACCAGTTGCTTTGGACGCATGGAAGCAGTTTTACAAAAATATATCCGGCGTCGGATTTTATGATACCTGCCTTACTTTCCGTTGCCATGTCAATTTTAGGGTTGCTGATTGCGATGAAACTCTTTAATAAAAAACAGTTATAACTTACGATGTACATATCTTTGTTATTAGTATTTAAAAGGAATTACAGAGTGATCCCATGCCACATCATCGCAGCATGGAACCACTCTTTTTTGATTTTCATCTCTGATATCAGTGTTTATTTCACATTTCCCTCACAACAGTCAAATCCCGGATTGAATGCGTAGAAGTTCTTGGAGTCAAGGCGATCCTGTACGATGCGGAGGGCTTCCCCGAAACGGGAGGATTGAAGTAAATTTATCTGTTGATTTTCTGCATCTTTTTGATAATGGACTGCCAATACATGCGGTCTTTCAAGACCCGGATTACCATAATGGTGGAATCCTTCACAACAAAGAAAATTAAATATGTACTGTAAGGCTTGAAATAGACGCTAAAT
The DNA here is from genome assembly GCA_910587095.1 of uncultured Lachnospiraceae bacterium. Classification (GTDB taxonomy): domain Bacteria; phylum Bacillota; class Clostridia; order Lachnospirales; family Lachnospiraceae; genus UBA3282. The sequence goes on along the minus strand of CAJUMJ010000029.1, from coordinate 2,668 downwards.
CCTTCAATCACATATCCCGTAGCTTCATAGCCTTTGGGGAAGGAATCCAGCTCTTTGATTGCCTTCTTTATCTTCTTTGAAAAGTTTTCCGCATATTCCCGATATTTGAAGGTGTCAAGAATATACTTTTTTGTTGATTTAATATCCAAGAGAGCATCTTTGGAAATCACAATTTTGTATTTTTTAGGTTTATCCGGCATTATATTTTGTCAATTTCCTCCCATGCTTCATCAATCGTATAAACATCGCCTTTTTTCAGACTTTCTATTCCTTTGGAGAGTTCGTCATATAATGCGCCTATGGCTGCTTTTTCGGAATATTCAGTTTTTAGGATTTCCTGATTTCTGATTGCCTGTGCTGCAGGTGCCATAGTATCACTTCCTTTCGGCTGTTTTCTATGAATGTTCTTTTTCATTATTATACGGTATTTAGTATTGGCTTATCAACAGATTTTTATTAAATTGTTCTCAAAACTGTGTGGCTAGACTTTCATGTTTTTTGTTAAATGTTCCAAGTGATTTCGATGTTACCGTCTGCAATGCGAATAACTTTGATAAGCGTATCGACTACCGCCTGTCTGTCCTCGAAAGAGAGCGTTTCCCATGCTTTTACATGGTTGGTTATCTGTTTCAATCTGCCTTCTGTGTCTGTGACATTTGCCGTAACGATTTCTTCCTGCAAGGTTTTCCGCTCTGCGTCCAGTTTTGATACTTTTTCGTCTATGTACTTCATCAGAACGCCGCTTGCCCCGGACACTTTGGAGAGAAGTTCTTCGATTTCTTCCTCAATCTGTGTCAGACGGATTTTTTTCGTGATATTTGTTTGTTCTTCTCCTGTTTCAGATAGACAGGAAAGTTTCTGAAATTCCGACAGTCTTTCCTTGATTGCGTCAAGCATATATTCCTCTAAAACGTCTGCATAAACCGTACAGCCCGCCCCGGTGCAGTTGCTCCCACGGCTTCCCGACTGGCTGCAAACAAAGTAACGTCCCCACTTTGTTTTTGCCTTGCGGATTGTCAGCGCATAACCGCAGTTGCCGCATTTTACCTTGCCTACAAGCCATGAGTTTTTGGGTTTACAGGTTTTTGTAGACTGTCGGTTATTTAAACACCGTATGCGGCAGGCTAACCATGTCTTAGAGGGGATAAAACCCTTATGCGGCGCAAGCACAATCTCTTTGTCGGACAGGTCACTTTGCTTTCTTGAAGTGGAAACCGTACCCTTATAGAGATAGCAGGCATTATAGCCCGTAAAATCACTTGCCGGGTTATAAATGTTCGCGCCTTGACTTTGGAAAAACTGGTACACGTCAATATCCGCTTCCACATACACGGGATTGCGGAGCATTTCACTGATACGGGCGGTATTCCAGTTCGCGCCGCGCAGATTTTTAATCTGGTGTTCGTTCAAGTACCGTACAATATCCCCAAGTGAATTGTCCGTGTCCGCATACATGGAGTAAATCAGCTTTAGTTGCTCGCTTTCCTCCGGGACTTCCTCGTACATGGAAGTGCGGATATTGTCAATGACCGTGTTTGTCAGACGGTAGCCGTAGGGAATACGTCCGCCCATGTAGAAGCCGCGCTTGCACCGTGCATAATAAGCGTCCGTTACACGTTTCTGTATCGTTTCCCGTTCCAGTTGGGCGAACACGATACAGATATTTAACATCGCCCTGCCGATCGGTGTGGACGTGTCAAATTTTTCCGTGGAAGAAACAAACTCCACATGGTATTTCTGAAAAATCTCCATCATGTTTGCAAAATCTAAAATGGAACGGCTGATACGGTCGAGTTTGTAGACAATAACCCGTTTGATTTTTCCTGCACGAATATCATTCATCATATTTTCAAAGCCGGGACGGTTGGTGTCCTTGCCCGAAAAACCTTTGTCCGTATATTCAATGCAGGCTTCCCCGTGGGTTTCGTATCTGCAATACTCAAGCTGGCTTTCCACGGATATGCTGTCCTTTTTTTCGATTGACTGTCTTGCATATAATGCGTCGTACATTTTATCTACCTCCTAAAACGTAAGACGCATATCCACAAAACGATCATATCGTTTCCATGATTGTTTTGCAAGGGACTTACGCATATTTTTTAAAAATCTGATAGAGCCGTGCCCCGATTTCCTGTCGGGTTTCCTGCTCTGATTTTTTTTGAAAGGCGGGGTAGATGTTGGTAACGGTCAGCCTCATTTTATCTATAGAAAGACTTTCTTCCATGGAAAGGTTTTCCATTCGTATTTGGATATCGGGTGTAGGAGAGTTATTAGTTCTTGGCATAAATTTTCTCCTTTGACGGTTTCCCTAAATTTTATGAGGAGCGGCAAGTACACTATACGGGAATAGCGTAAACACCCCCTCTACTACTTACTACGCACAGGAGGTAAAAAATGGCAAGTTTTTTTGAAAAAATATTGAAAATGTTTAATATAAATTAAATAATTGTATGAAATTAGAAATTCATTGTATATGGAGGCGTTTATGACAAATTTACTAGAAGAAATGGTTATGGATTTTTCAAATGAAATAAAAGACAATTTTGCAACATATTCAGCTATTTATGTTTCCTTTGTAGATATATCAAAGAACAGTATACTGATTATGAATATTCTTTAGAATATTTTTTAGAGCACGATTTGTCAAGAAGAGATATAATTAAATCAT
>CAJUMJ010000028.1 GCA_910587095.1 uncultured Lachnospiraceae bacterium | reverse complement strand
TGTACGGCTCATTTTATCCGCGAGGAAGTGTTAAAGCAGATAGTATGGAGCAGAATATTTGATGTGACCGCCCTTTTCTTTGATGACATCATGGCTTTCCATGAAATGATGTATCAGCAACGCTCCGCTGAAACAGAAAAAGAAATGAAGCGCAGGAAGCGGGAAGTCGGACAGGCGAGGAAGCGGATAGCGGAACTTGACCGTATCTTCAAGCGGATTTATGAGGACGACATAAGCGGTGCAATCAGCCATGACAGATTTTTGAAGCTGTCCGCAGAGTATGAAGCGGAACAGCGGGAACTGGAAGAAAAAGTTAAGGCAGACCAGCAGGAAGTCGATACTTACGAACAGAATAAGAGCGATTTTGACAGCTTCGCCGCGATTATCCGCAAGTATGTGGGGATAAAAGAACTTACCCCCGCAATCGTCAATGAATTTATCAAAAAAATCATAGTCCATGCGCCGGAAAAGGTGGACGGGAAACGGGTACAGAAAGTGGATATTGTTTTCAACTTTGTGGGTGAACTCAATTTCCTTTCTGCTACGCAACCGAAAAGGCAAGGCGCATAGGAACTCAAAAAGACGGTACAGCCCTTGTAATTGGGGCTATACCGCCTAATCTGAAATTACTTCCCTCTAACCGTAAACATTTGATTTTTCGGGGTTTTTGCTTTGTGTAAATTTTGGCTTGACACTTTTAGACCATTGTCTTCGGTCAATTTTATGCTGCCGCGCTGGAAACATACGATGAAGATGTCCTGAAAGCACTGCAAAATGCTCCCTACAGTATCTTAGGCTGATGGATTACGATATGTACCTGCTTTCCTTTTACTTTGTTCTCATAGGTGTTTCGGAACAACTGGGGATTCTCAATGATTTTTTCCTTATCATAGATAAAGAAGTAAATATGCTCCGCATTGTAATGCACCATATCTGCTTCGATTTCTTCCGTCAGCTTTTTAAGTTTCATACTGTTTCTGGTGCATTTCACCTCAATGACATGTTCAGAGTCCAGAAAAATATCGGTACGCACCGTGCCATAACCGGTGTCCTCGCTGACTTCAGCTCTTGCCAGTGGATAGAGCGGTTTCAGATAGGCATAGAGCAAATGTTGAATATCATATTCATTCTGAATCTTCAACCCTGACAAATGTTCTTTCTGGATTCCACCGCGTTTGTGAGGCGGCCGCTCCAGAAGGCTTTCCAGAAAAAGATAGTAGTTAACAAGGACAGTGAGCAGCTGGTCATTTGCAGGGGAACCAGTCATAATTTCTTCCAGATATTCGATAACCTGTTTTGCTGCAGCATCCAGATTGTCTTTGGTTTTTTTATCTGAATATTCATTTACGAGATAGTATGCCCGCTGCTCCAGTTCCATCAGGCGTTGGGAATCTATGTCCAGTGTTTTGAGAAAATTTCTTAAGCCAGGCAATAAAATGGAAAATTCCTGGCCGTCTTTTACATTTTTCAGCCTTGTAATGGCATCCTGTATACTGGTTATAGTTATAGTAGTGTTAAACATTGTCTTTAACGAGCGCCTCCCCATCGCAGATAGAAAAGGAACAGAGGATCTAAAATATAGAGGCTCCCTTCCTTCCAGTCAAGCACCTTAAAAATATCTTCCCGTCCGTACAGAAGCTCCTTCAGCTTTGCCAGACTTTCCCGGATCATCTGCGGGGAAGGTTTTTTGCAGTCATCTGCAAGCAGGCGGTAAATACGTTCCCTTACATCTTCAAACTCCAGCTTCATAATGGGAGGATTTTCCGCAATGGATTTCACGATCAGTTCATAAATGTCATGTTCCTGTCCATCAACGGTCCGGAAGGTGTTCCGGCTTTTGCCGCGAGTGTTCGGCCCCTTCTGCATCAGGGACACCACATCTTGGTACTCAAAATTTGCAGTGGTATAGTAATAAGCGGTTTCAAGAATCTCCTGCCGGATCTGTCGGTTTTCTTCTCCGGACATTTCCAACATGGTGCAGATGTTTAGACAGATATACTGCATTAGCTGTGGGGAAGAGAGGCTTTCTACCGCGATCTGCGCCGCAATGGAATCCTCAATGGAAATGCCCAGTTTCCCGAACCCCAGCTTAGCGATCTCTTTCAAATCATCCACTTCCCATGGCTCCATGTTGATGAGGCTGAGGCGCCCGGAAAGATCTGCGTTCTGGCGGATTGCTTCGTCTGCCCGGTGGGGAAGGGAAACCACAATGGCTTTAAATCCCCTGCGGATGGCATCTTTGAGCTGCTGGGCGATCTGCATCCGTTTTCCCTCCGGGGCATAGTGGAAGTCGTCTATTACCAGAACCAGATTCTGTTCCCTGTAATATTCTATAATCTTATCCTTGGTCAGGGAAAAGGTTTCTTTTTTGGTGTATTTATCGCTGGTGCTGGGAATCTGCTTTTCGGATGCAAACTGGCCTTCATATGCAAGCCCGGCTTTGGCAGAAACCAGTTTCCAGAAATCCGTATCTTCATCAAAGTCTGCTCCGGAAACTTCTACGATATGCTCAAACCCGATGACCTTTTCGCACAAAATGGTCTTCCCCATTTTGGAAGGGCCTACCAGAGAAGTCAGGAATCCGGATACCTTGATGGCCTGCATCAGCCGGAATTCATAGGGCAGGTTGGAAATGGCTGATTTTCGTGATATATAGGTGTATTCGGGAAATGCTCCGGGGCGGAAGACATCTTCTGCTCTGAGTTCCATATGCGTACCTCCTTATCAGTTTTATTTATTATACCACATTTTTAACCAATTTAATCATTTTTAATAACTTTTATCCGTTTTAATGGATTTATTAATTGCTAGTACAACGAATATTAAGTAACTGACATATTCACTTGTCTAATTGTTCAGCGCGAATATATCAAAGACTTAATTTTCGTTGTACTAGTCCATGTTGAAGTCCTGATAATATTGTAGGAAAGAAATCTGCCATAACAGAATTCACCCACATAAATCCATTGAATTATGCGGGTGAAAAATCTGTGGTTTTATAAGCGGGTTCTTTCGGGAACCTGAAATTCCGATCAGCGGGAGGAAAATTCCTGATCGTCAACCAGGAAGGAATCGCCATCCTCCACGATACATACCATGGTCTTTCCGGTGTTCAACTGAATCTCGTTTCCGTCGTCGTCGTAGTATCTCGTCGCGCCGTAGTCGGAGGACTTTTCCCAGTTGACGTGGATACCTTTGCCGTTTGTGAAAAACCAGCCGTCCCTTGTGGTGTCGTGGCACTGGAAAGCGAGATAGCCTTTGTCGTCGCGCACCTCGTAGTAGGTGTTTTGTATCAAAATATTCTTGAAAGCAAGCTGTTTGCCGTTAGCCAGATCCGTGTGCGGGCCGTCGGAGGAACCGGAGAGATGCTGGAACCTGTCGTAAAGCCCGGTGTCAGTGTTGTAGACAAAGTAGCAGTTGGTAACGGGATAGGTGGGCGACATGTCGATTTTATTCGCGGTAACCGCGTCGCTGTATTGTGACAGGTCGTTTGGCTCGCCTGCGGGGGAGGCGAAACGGTAATGCTGCTCGTCGGCGAAGCCGTCACGCATCTGAATGGAGTAGCCAAGCTTATCCGCATCGGCCAGAGCGCCTGCGGCATCTATGTACGCGTTGTCGGTCGAGTTCTTTGCATTCTTATCCCGGAAAAAATTGCTGCTCGTTTTGCCGTCGATATCGTCTGTCCTGCTGATTACGTCGTTTATGTAGAAGGGGCCGCCGAAGTGGACGTAGAGGGCGTCCCACTCAAAAGCCCAATATACATAATAGTCGCGGCAGCTTCTGATGTTGCCGAGCTTGTCCGCGTTTTTCCAGTCCTGAATAATCCACATCAGGCGGGTAATGCTTCCCTCGACATTACATTCGTACAGAACATCCGCGTTTGAAATGCCGTACTGGGAGGCTGTTTTGGTGTTTGGGGTCATGATGGCAAGGGGTCTTGTGTTATTGACTTCCTCATCCACCCACTCGTTGGTGATGCGGCTTCTGACCATGCCCTCTTCGGGAGGAGCGTCCGAGACGGAGGCGGAATCTGTGCCGGTTTCGGCTTCGGTGTCCGTCTCTGCCGGTGCTTCCGTATTTGCCGGCGTATCGTCGATTACCTGTTCCATCACGGGGATTTCGACGTCAGGCGTTTTCTCCATCACTTCTTTTTCCTTGCCGCAGCCCGTAAGAAGCAGAGCGGAGGAGAAAGCGGTGAGGAGCATAATCTGTAATCTTTTCATGCTGACCAATCTCCTTTGTTCTTTATTGCATGTGGCTAAATATGCGACGATTATAGCATAACGAACGGAGGGTGTCATCCAAAACGGGTAAAAAAATTCTTAAATATTGCTCCTGTGTGGTAAAATATATGCACAGACAAAAAGAGTGAGGGGATGAGCGAAATGAAGTGGCTTGATGAAAATGCGTATGGACTGGTTCCCCGGGCGATTATTTCTCTGACGGCTATACTCGGCGGGACGTTGGGACTGTGCGTGGCTGTCGGCTATCTGGCGTATATGCAGGGTATTCACAAAGAATCCGGGCTGCATCCGCTGGCGGCTTCACCGCGTATATTGAGAGAGATACCGAAAAAGATTGAGATAACGGACGAAAGCCCTTATTCGGAGGAGGATACTCTCAGCCTGTGCCGATATAGCAGCCGCTATTACAGCGACGGAAGGCTGAACGAAGAGGCGGACTATGACGGGCAGGGCGACCGCGTTTTCTTACATACGCTGGAATATGACGTGGCGGGAAACATATGCGTGGAGCGGACGCAGAGTGCGGAGGAAGGGACGCGGACGAGACGGCATATTTATGAGTACAACGACGCGGGCAATGTGGTGCACGAGGAGATTTATTGGGACGAAGACCTGGTGGAAAAGAATTATTTCCGCTATACGGATGAGGGACGCGCCGGCGTCAGCTATTCCTATCTGGATGAACAGATGCTTGACGGAATCTCCGACTACTGCGCCAACCACACGGAATTTTTGGAGGATGAGGACGGCAATCTGCTCTCTGCTTTTAAAATGAATTCCCTTCTGGTGGACATACCGAATGAGGTGTGGAAGACGCAGTGGGGGAAACGGGAAGAGAAGCTTGTAAATTATGTCGCATATTACAAAAGGGATTTGCAAAGTGGCAGCAGCAGAGATTGGTATCAAAGCAGCGGGAGAGCGGACGCGGAGCAGTTCAATTTGTATGAGTGCGTTCCCGATACGGGGGAGAAGAAGCTGACATTGCAGTTAAATTATGCGTGGGAGGACGGGAGGAACGAGTTTGTGCAAAGTCCCTCTTTTTACCGGGCAGAGTATGACGGAAAGAATATCTTATGGCAGATGGATTATGAGGAAGGAAGGATTTGTTGTTACAGCGCCTGCCTGTACGATGCGGAGGGGAGGCTGCGGGAGGCGGTAGAGTACCGTGCCCAGGGAGAAGAGACGGAGGCGCTGTTTCACCGTTTGGAATACCGGGGAGCGGACAGGGAAGAGCAATTTTCTTACAAAATACTGGGCCGGGAGTTTAATCAGGCTTTCGGAGACGGAGACAAAGTCCGGCTTGTCTTTTCCGATGCCGGTATTTTGACCGAAATAGAAATGACCGATTCGTCGGAAGATGACCGGGAAATTTATTCGTTTTTCGAATCGGGGGAGACTTGCGGAAAGCTTTGGAGAATGTCTGCGGGCAAAGAGACGGCGGAGGGTGAGACGGCCGTTTTGGAAATGCTGGAGGAGGAGAGGAATATATGGCAGTAATCGGTATTGATCTTGGAACGACAAACAGTCTTGCGAGTGTGTGGAGGAACGGGAAAATTGAGCTGATCCCCAACACCTTCGGCGAATACCTGACGCCTTCGGTGGTCAGCTTCGGGGAGCACGGAGAGATCTTTGTGGGCAAGGTGGCGAAGGAGCGGCTGATCACGGCGCCTTCCGTTTCCTTCGCCGAGTTTAAACGCAATATGGGAACTGATTATCGGTATTTCGTAAACGGGAAGTACTATACGGCGGAGGATTTGTCCTCCTTTGTGCTGCGCAGGTTGCGGGAGGACGCGGAAAGCTATATAGGGGAGCCGGTGACGGAGGCCGTGATCAGTGTTCCGGCGTATTTTAACGACGACAAAAGGTGCGCGACAAAAAACGCGGGAAGACTGGCGGGACTTACGGTGGAGCGGCTGATCAATGAGCCTTCTGCGGTAGCCTTGAAGCATCACATGGGCGTGGAGGACGCGGAGACTTTTATCATTTTTGATTTCGGCGGCGGCACGCTGGACGTCTCGCTGGTGGACGCATTCGACAATATGGTGGAGATTCAGGCGGTGTCGGGTGACAACTATCTCGGAGGCAAGGACTTTAACGAACTGATCGCGGAAGAGTTTTACAAGGAAAACCGGCTGAAAAAGGAAGCGCTGTCAAAAGAGGAGCAGGGCATCGTGCTGAAGGAGGCGGAGGCGCTCAAAAGGGAGCTTACCGGGCAGGATGAGGCCAGAAGGAGCGTGTATGTGGGAAGCCAGGAATACACGATGGGGATGACAAACCAGCATCTGATCCACATAGGAAAGGAATTGTTTATGCGCATGTCCCTCCCTGTCAGGCGGGTGATCAACGACAGCGGTATGGCGGCGGAGGAGATTGACAAGGTGATTTTGGTGGGCGGTTCTTCCAAAATGCCGGTGGTGGAACAGTATTTGAAAACGCTGCTTGCTATTCCGGTGGTGCCGGATGACAGCCCGGATGAAAGCATTGCCGCGGGCGTGGGTATTGCGGCGGCCATCAAGGAGCGTGCCTGCGATGTGAAGGACATGATACTTGCCGACATTTGCCCTTTTTCTCTCGGGACAGAGATTTATGACGGGAGTTTTTCGCCGATCATAGAAAGAAACGATACGCTGCCTTGTAGCCGCACCAGGGAATATGTGACGGTGGAGGACTATCAGAGGGAAATGTCCTTTCCGATTTATCAGGGGGACAGCCTGATTGCCAGGGAAAATCTGCTTTTGGGAAACATGACGGTGACGGGACTTGCACCGCAGCCAAAGGGAATGGTGGGGGCAAGAGTGACGTTCATGTACGATATCAACGGTATTTTGGATATCAGAATCGTCAGTGGTGACCAGTCTTTGCATAAGGTGATTATGAATAAAAAGATGGGGCTTGGCGAGGAGGAGCTGAATGACAGACTGGAGGAACTTCGGCGGATGACACTCAGCCAGGCGGAGGATGAAAATGTCCGTTATCTGATGGAAAAGGCCAACCGGCTCTACAGGGAATGCAGCCCGGGGGTGAGGGAGTATATCTCGGCGCAGGTGTCCAGATTTCGCCAGATCATAGCACATGAGGGCAATTCGCGGGCGAGAAGGGAGGCTTGTGTGCAGCTTTCCGTTTATCTGGAGGCCGTGGAGCGGAACAAATTTGACTTTGACGGGTTTGACGAATCTTTCTTCCGGGACGACAGGGAAGATGAGGGAGACATGCGATGAGTATATGGGAGCTGTTAGGCATTGCGCCGACAGAGGATATCTCCAAAATTAAATCGGCATACGCAAGACAGGCAAAGCAGTTCCATCCGGAGGAGCACCCGGAGGAATTTAAGGCGCTGCAAAGCGCGTATAAGGCGGCGCTGCAAATCGCGAAGAGCCGGAAAGCGGGGACGGGAGCGGCTTTCGGGAACGCTTTCGGACAAGGGAAAAAGCCGGAGCGGGACGCGGAGAATTTCGGACGCTTGCCGGAGCCGGAGCGGGATATAGAGAGCCACGGGCCGGAGCCGAACACGGGGACTTCCGGGCAGGAACCTGGGACGGCGCGTGATTTTGATTTCAGCGCTGTGGACTCCTACGGGGAAAGGGAGCATTTTCTCTCACAGTTTCTGCTGCTTTCGAAAAATCCCTGTCTGAAAAACAGGACGGAGGCGTGGGATTACTTTCTGAATCGAAACGCGTTCGCGGATTTGTTCGCGGATACGGAGTTTCGCAAAGAATTTGTAAGGACACTGTGTGGGGTATATGGGTGGCGGAGAAAAACGATCTTGTATTTCGAACGTTTTTTATCCTCGTTCCATACCGGGGAAAATAAGCCGTCCGACGGAGAGTGGGAGACGGATCTTCGTGTTTTTCGAAAAAAAAAGAGAATTTGTTTCAGGCTGCCGTCCTTTTGCATGGATCGATTCTGGCTGAAGGAGGGCAGAAGCTTCTACGGGCAGCTAAGAAAAAAGGTCTGCCAGGAGGCGGGACGCGAAATAGATTTGGATGTGAAGCTCGATCTGATCAGGTATATGGAGTTTTATCTGGCATACGGGAAGGAAATGGCAGCTTATATTGACCGCCTGTACGTGGGCTGGCGGTTTGAACAGATTCTGATCTCCTGTTTCGCGGCGGCGGCGTGTCTTCTGATACTGCTGTCCGGGACCGGTATTGTCAGGAAAGGGCAGAACAAGGAAGCCGGGATTAGCTATCTTATGGAACTGTATGAGCTGGATCGGGAGAACTGTCCGGAGGAGGAGCGGAGGAGAGTGTATCAGGAGTACCATGATTACTGGAAGTATGCGGAGGATGCCATTGACGACGTGTTGGAACGGTATGCGGAGTGGGAGACGGAATAGGGGTTGACAAACATACCGCCGGTATGTTATTTTGGAAACACACCAACAGTATGTATCGGAGGGGGAAGCCGTGGCGAGAAACAAGTACCCGGAGGAAACGGTCAATTTAATTTTGGGTGTTGCCGGCCGTCTGTTCATGGAGAAAGGCTACGAGCGCACTTCTATCCAGGAAATCATTGACAATTTGGGCGGGCTGAGCAAGGGTGCGATTTATCATCACTTTAAGTCGAAGGAGGAAATTCTGGACGCGGTTACGAACAGAATGATGGAGGAGTCCAACCGGAAGCTCGCGGGCATTCTGAAACGAAAAGACCTGAACGGAATAGAGAAACTGAGAACCTTGTTCAAGTCTTCGTTGTGCCGTTCCGTACAGGACGACATATTTAAAGTGGCTCCGGGCATTTACAATAATCCAAGGCTTCTTACCAGCCTCCTGTATGAAACCATAGAACTGACGGCGCCGGAATACATTCTTCCCATTATCGAGGAGGGGATTGCCGACGGCTCCATCGTCGCGGAGTACCCGAAGCAGATGGCGGAATTGATTTCACTTGTGGCAAACGTCTGGATAAATCCCATGGTGTTTGATAGCTCCGAGGAGGAGACGTATTATAAGTTTTTGGTGTTTGACCAGATGCTTAAGGGTATGGGACTGGATATTGTGGATGAGGAAATGATAACGAGGATGCGGAAACTGACGGCAATTTACCAGAAAAGCAAATAGGACGGATCGAATCTGCCCTGAAATACGGGCAGAATATTTTTCGATATTTACATACCGACGGTTGGTATTAAGATTGAAAATTAAAATTTTCAATCGCGAGATTTGTGTCTGCGCGTTGCCTGACACAAACTCGTTATGCGCAAAGAGCAGCGCAGAAATGGAGAAAAAAATAAATTTCAGAAGGGACATTGAGACATGAATCAAAAATTGTTTTCAAGAAATTTCACGCTTGTTGTGATCGGACAGATTATTTCTCTGTTCGGAAACGCCGCCCTGCGGTTTGCTATGCCGCTGTATCTCTTAAACAAAACGGGATCATCCGCACTCTACGGAACCGTTATGGCGTGCGCGTTTATCCCGTCTATCCTGCTTTCGCCGGTGGGCGGCATCATCGCGGACAGGGTGAATAAGCGAAACGTGATGGTCATATTGGATTTTTTTACGGCAGTGCTGATTCTGACGTTTGGCATGCTTATGGACAGCGTCAACCTTGTGATTTTGCTGACGACCACGCTGATGATTTTATACGGGATTGCGGGAGCCTACCAGCCGTCCGTTCAGGCGGCCATACCGGCGCTGGTGGGGACAGAGCGCATAATGGAGGCCAATTCCATTGTCAATACCATCAGCTCCTTTTCGGCTCTGCTCGGACCGGTGCTGGGGGGAGTCTTGTACAGTGCCTATGGACTTAAGCCTGTTTTGTGGGTCTGCGTGGCATGCTTTGTGTTTTCCGCGGTTATGGAAATTTTTATCCATATCCCTTTTCAGAAGCGGGATTCGGAGGGTGGCATCAGGGAAATGATCCGGTCGGATTTTGCACAGAGCGTCAGCTTTATCAGGAAAGAACGGCCGGTGATCGGGAAAGCGGTTTTGGCGGTCAGTGGGATCAATCTGTTTTTGTCCTCAATGATTACGGTGGCACTGCCTTACCTAGTGACAGAGGTGATTGATCTGGATGCGGCGCAGGCGAACAGGCTTTACGGATTTGCACAGGGGATTCTGGCAGCAGGCGGGCTTGCGGGCGGCGTCTGCGCGGGTATTTTCGCAAAGAGACTTTCCGTTCAGAAAGCGGGAAGACTGATTGTCGTTTCGGCCGGATGCCTGTTTCCCGTCGCTTTGTCGCTGGCCGTGTTTTCATCGGGCATGGTGAATTACGTGATTATGACGGCAGGCTGTTTTCTCATCATGACATGTTGTACTGTTTTTACAATACAGATGATGACGTTTTTCCAGACGGTGACGCCGCCTGATCTGCTGGGGAAGGTGATCTCGGTCATCATTACCGTAGCTATGTGCGCGCAGCCGCTTGGCAACGCCATGTACGGTGTTTTGTTTGAACTTTGCGGAGGCTTTGAGTATGCTGTGGTTTTGTTTTCCGCTGTCACATCGCTTGTGATTGCGGTCGGGATGCGTGGGTTATTTAAAGGGTTTTCGGTATAGCATAAGTAGAAGGAACGCGATATTTTATTTTTATAAAAATTTCGTGCATGTCCGGCTGCGGATGTGTTAGAATATAAAACATAAATGCACTCGGTTCGGAGGGAAAGGAAGTCGGATTATGAAGAAAATAATTGTGACGGGCTGTAACGGGCAGTTAGGCCGGGCCGTCAATCTGGAATACGCGGGCAGCGCGGAATACGAGCTGATCAACACGGATGTGGGCGAGTTGGATATCACGAAGGTAGACGAGGTGATGAAGTTCGCCAGAGAAATCAATCCTTATGCGATCATCAACTGCGCGGCATACACAGCGGTGGAGGCTTGCGAGAAGGAGGAGGATCTGGCTTTTCGCATCAATGCCGTAGGCGCGCGTAACTTAAGCATTGCGGCAAACGAGACAGGCGCGAAACTAATGCATATTTCCACGGACTATGTGTTTGACGGAAACGGGACAAGACCGTATAAGGAGACTGACCCGACCGGTCCCCAGGGAGCCTATGGCAGAACGAAGCTTGCGGGGGAGGAATTCGTAAAGGAGTTTGGTGACAGACATTTTATTCTTCGCACGGCCTGGCTGTACGGGGACGGCAAAAATTTCGTAAAGACCATGCTCAGGCTTAGCGAGACTAACGACAAGGTGCGGGTCGTGAAAGACCAGGTCGGTTCTCCGACCAGCGCGGCGCAGCTTGCAAAGGCGATCGCGTACCTGCTTCCGACGGAAAATTACGGGCTGTTCCACGCAACCTGCGAGGGGGATTGCAGTTGGGCGCAGTTTGCCGGGGAAATTTTCCGGCTGGCGGGGAAAAACACTGTGGTGGAGGCGATCACCTCCGAGGAGTTCGGCGCGGCGGTGAAGCGTCCGGCTTACTCCATTTTGGAAAATTATATGTTTAAGATGACTACGGACTTTATGTTTGCCGACTGGCATGACGCCGTCGAGGAATATTTGCGGCAGATATAGAAAGCGGCGGCTTGACTTACACGCAAGGTTTTTCAGGAAAGGATAAATCAAATGCAAAAAATTGCTCTTATTACAGGTATAACAGGACAGGACGGCTCTTATTTGGCCGAGTTTTTACTTGAGAAGGGATATGAGGTGCACGGTCTGATCCGCAGGCACAGCATTACAAATACGGCGAGAATCGATCATCTGATCGCTTCGGATTATCACAAGGTTAAATTTTTCCTGCACTATGCGGACACGACGGATTCCAGTAATCTGATGCGGCTGATTGCGGAGATCAGACCTACGGAAGTTTACAATCTGGCGGCGCAGTCCCATGTGGGCGTATCCTTCGAGGTGCCGGAATACACGGCCGAAGCGACCGGCGTGAGCACCTTAAAACTTTTGGAGGCTATTCGCGTAAACGGGGGGACGTGCAGATTTTATCAGGCATCCACGTCGGAGCTTTTCGGGGGAATCCCGGAGACGGCGCCTCAGAGCGAAAAGACGCCCTTTTATCCGAAAAGCCCATACGGCGCGGCGAAGCTCTACTCCTACTGGATTACGGTGAATTACAGAGAGTCCTACAATATGTATGCGTGCAACGGCATACTGTTCAACCATGAGTCGCCCAGGCGGGGCGAAAACTTTGTCACCAGAAAGATTACGCTGGCCATTGCGAATATCATTGCGGGCAGGCAGGACAAGCTGTCCCTTGGCAACATGAACGCAAAGAGAGACTGGGGATTTGCCGGTGATTATATCAAGGGCATGTGGCTGATGCTGCAGCAGGACAGGCCCGACGACTATGTGCTCGCAACCAATGAGACGCACACCGTCAGGGAATTTGTGGAGGCTGCCTTTGGCGAGCTGGGGATACGGCTTCGCTGGGAGGGAAGCGGCGTCAACGAGAAGGGATACGATGCGGAGACAGGAAAGCTTTTGGTGGATGTGAACCCTGAGTTTTACCGCCCGGCCGAGGTGGAATTTTTGTGGGGCAACTGCGAGAAAGCCGAGAGAGAGCTCGGATGGAAGCGGGATGTGGATTTCAAGGGGCTTGTAGCCATGATGATGGACGCCGATCTGCAAGAGATTGCAGGTATGAGCTGCGAAGAATACAGAGCGCAGGGTGAGAGCTGAGATGCTGTCTGTCATTTTAATCTGGTTTTATATCGGTGCAACTACATTTATTACTGGATATGGCGTGCTGCGTGTGATCACGCGGCACCTTCTTTATACGGAAGAGAAACTTCGCGTAGATGCGTATCTCATGTGCGGTCTGGTCTGCGTGACGGTTTACGCGCAGTTTTTCAGTCTGTTTGCGGGGGTGGGACTTTGGGCCAATCTGCTGTTGTGCGCTTTTTGCGCCTGGATTGTGCTGGCGGACCGGAAGACGTTCGCACACACGTTATGCCGCCTTTTTTGCGTCAAAGAACGCGTGGGGAACAGGCGGTACGGCTGGCCGGGCCTTTGCGCTGCTGTTTTCCTGTTTCTTCTTTTTGCATACGGAACGTCTCGGGGAATGATCCATTATGACACGGGACTGTATCACGCCCAAAGTATCCGCTGGATTGAGGAATACGGTGTGGTGAAGGGGCTTGGCAACCTGCACGGCAGACTGGCGTACAACAGCTCGTCCTTTGCCCTGTCCGCCCTGTACAGTATGGCCTTTTTGGGAGGACAGTCCTATCACTGCGCGGCGGGGTGGCTGGCCTTTTTGCTGGCGGCGGCGTGTCTGCGAATGGGCGATTCGCTGCGGGCGGGAAGACTTCGGTGCAGCGATTTTGCCCGGGTGATGTGCGTGTATTACCTGGTCAATATTTTTGACGAGATGATATCCCCGGCTTCCGATTATTTTATGGTGCTGCTTGCTTTCTATATCGTGATACGGTGGCTGGAGCTTTTGGAGAATGGGGAACGGACTGTTTTGCCTTACGCTCTTTTGTGCGTGCTTGGCGTGTTTTTGATGACGGTGAAGCTGTCGGCAGCGTTTGTTCTTCTGCTTACGGTTTATCCGGCGTATATTCTCCTGCGGGAAAGGAGATGGCTGGAGACAGGATTGTATACGGGCCTTGGCCTGCTTGCGGCTCTTCCCTTTTTTATCCGCAATGTGGTGATTTCAGGGTGGTTGGTTTATCCTTTTACACAGCTTGACTTTTTTGACGTGGCCTGGAAAATTCCGAGAGGACTGGCGGACTATGATGCCAGGGAGATACAGGTGTGGGGCAGGGGCTACACGGATGTGGCGCGGTTTGACCTGCCTGTGCGTGCATGGCTGCCCGACTGGTTCCGGGCGCTTCCCGGAAGCGATAAGGTGCTGGTGCTGTCGGCGGCGGCGTCTCTTCTTGCACTTTTACTGTATGCGGCCGGTATGGTCTTTGGCTGGTGGAAGGGACGGTGGGAGCTTTTGCTTGTGCAGGGGACGGTCGCAGCGTCCTTTCTCTTTTGGCTGTGTACTTCCCCGCTGATACGCTACGGGTGTGTGTGGGTGTACCTGACGCCCGCGGTGGTGTTTGGCGGGATCTATGAGGCGGCGTCAGGCGCCAGAGCCTTTCGCCTTACGGCCGGAAGGGCTGTCTTTGCGGCGGTGGTTTTGCTGCTTTCATACAAGGGTTTTGCGATGGCGCGGGAAATTTCCGGCTCCTTTGTGAATGATTACTGGGTTATCCAGAAAGACTATGAAAACTACGAGACAAAGCCGTACGAGATTGGCGGCGTCACCTTCTACTGTCCGACGCAGGGCGACCGGGTGGGGTATGATAGTTTTCCCTCCTCGCCGACGCAGGCGCGGATCGCTTTTCTCGGGGACGGCATAGGAGACGGCTTTGCGGCATTGCAGTGAGCGACGGGGAATGGAAAGCATAAGGATTTTCGAAGGATTTTCAGGACGGACTGCCGGCTTGTAATTGGATTGGCGCTGTGATAAACTGACATCGACAAGTCGGCTTCGATATGGAGGGAAATATGGGAAAAAGTATGGAAAAAACAGATAAAATTTATGTGGCGGGTCATAGAGGTTTGGTGGGGAGCGCGATCGTGCGCTCGCTGAAAGAAAACGGATACGAAAATGTGATCGGGAGGACGCACAAGGAGCTTGACTTAAAGAGTCAACAGGATGTCAGGGATTTTTTTGAGGCGGAGCGTCCCGATGTTGTGGTTTTGGCGGCTGCCAAAGTGGGAGGCATCAACGCCAACAATACGGCGCCTGCGGAATTTGCTTATGAGAATATGCAGATTCAGTGCAATGTGATCCAGTGCTGCCACGAGTATAAAGTGAAGAAGCTTTTGTTTTTGGGGAGCACCTGTATTTATCCGAGAATGGCGCCCCAGCCGATCCCGGAGGACGCGCTGCTCACGGGTCCGCTTGAGGAGACAAACGAAGCCTACGCGATTGCGAAGATTGCGGGGCTTGAGATGTGTAAGTTTTATAAGCGGCAGTACGGGGACGATTTTATAAGCTGTATGCCGACGAACCTGTATGGGGCTTACGACAATTACGATCTGGAGGGCTCCCATGTGATGCCTGCCATGATACGCAAATTCCATGAGGCAAAGGTGAACGGCGACCCCACCGTTACCCTGTGGGGGACAGGCACGCCGCTGCGGGAATTTCTGTATGTGGACGATATGGCGGACGCCTGCGTATTTCTGCTGGAAAATTACAGCGGGGAGCAGCACGTCAATATCGGCACAGGCAAGGAGATCACAATAAAGGAGTTGGCTGAGACGGTGAAGAAGGTGGTAGGATACACGGGTCAGATCGTATGGGATCAGACCATGCCTGACGGCACGCCGAGGAAGCTCACGGACGTGACAAAGCTTCACGGACTTGGCTGGACACATAAGGTAGAACTTTCGGAAGGCGTGCGGCTTGCCTACGAATGGTTCCAGGATAACGTGCAGAATGCCAGACTGTAAAAAATGCCTTTTCGTATATATGGTTCCCCGGGGGCGATCAATTAACGTTTACAGTGCGATGGATTTTTGTTATGATGACGGGAGAAGGTATTGAACTACTTCTGTCGTAATAACAAACTATCATTGTGCAAAGGAGTAAAAGGGGAATGGTACAACAGAATAAGGTAAGTGAGAAAGAGATCGAGAAAACGATTTCCGACTTCATGCTGGAGCTGGGGATACCGGCGCATCTGCGTGGATATCAGTACTTGCGCAGTGCGGTGGAGATGTGCGTGAAGGATATGGAGCTTGTCGGGAGCGTGACGAAGCTTCTCTATCCGGATCTGGCCAAGATGTATCAAACGACGGATACGAAAATTGAGCGTGCGATCCGCAATGCGATAGAAGTATCCTGGGACAGAGGGAACTGCGAACTGTTTGAGGAGCTGTTCGGTTACTGCAACAGCATGGAGTACACCAGACCTACCAACAGTGAGTATATTGCGGTCATTTCGGATTACATACGTTTAAAGAATCATTTGATTTGATCAGACTTAAGGACAGGACGGGCTTTCGGGGTTTGGCCTGCCCTGTTTTTATATTTCCTGACTCTTATCAGGAGATTGCGGCAGCGCAAAACATGGAATGTTACAATCCACACGTACGCCAGATTTTGCATCAATTTACGATTATTCCGTGTGAATTGCAACAATGAATGCACCGGCGCCGGCTTCGACGCCATACAGCAAGTGTATGGCGCGGGTGTGAAAAGTAATCATGGAATTTACAATGCGGGAAGGGACACGTCTCTTCCTTTTTTTCTGTGGATGTGGTAGACTGACAATGGAGGAGAGCGTTATGAAATTATTGAGCGTCATCGTACCCTGCTATAATGAAGAGGAAAACGTCAGGGACTTTTACGATGAATTGTGCAAAAATACAGAATTTTTCCGCGAAAAACAGATAGAATTTGAGCTTTTGTATGTGGATGACGGGTCGAAAGATAAGACCGTCGCCGAGGTGAAAAAGCTCCACGGGGAGGATGAGCGGGTGCGCCTGATCTCCTTTTCCCGCAATTTCGGCAAGGAGGCCGCTATCTATGCGGGGCTGCAGAAGTGCAGGGGCGATCTGGCGGTGCTGATGGACGCCGATTTGCAGGATCCGCCGTCGCTTTTGCCGGAGATGTACGGATATATTGAGCAGGGCTACGATTCGGTGGCTACAAGGCGCGTGACCAGAAAGGGAGAACCCGTTATCCGGTCTTTTTTTGCAAGGATGTTTTACCGTATCATGAATAAAATTTCCCGCACCGAAATCGTGGACGGCGCCAGGGACTACCGGTTGATGACCAGGAAGGTTGTGGACGCGATTTTGTCTATGTCTGAATATAACCGGTTTACCAAAGGAATTTTCGGCTGGGTGGGTTATGAGACAAAATGGCTGGAATATGAAAATGTGGAGCGCAGGAAAGGTGAGACAAAGTGGTCTTTCTGGAAGCTCTTTATGTATTCTATTGAAGGGATTATCGCCTTTTCCACGGTGCCCCTCACCATCGCGTCCGTGATGGGCGTCCTGTTTTGCATACTCGCCTTCATCATGATTATTGTGACGATAGTGAGAAAACTTATGTTTGGCGATCCGACTTCAGGCTGGCCGTCTCTGGTTTGTCTGATTATGATGGTCAGCGGGGTACAACTGTTTTGCCTGGGCATTCTCGGGCAATACTTATCAAAGACCTATATGGAAGTGAAGAAGAGGCCGATTTATCTGGTCAAAGAGGAGATAGATTGAAAAATCATGCTGATGCACTGATTTTTCAATCGGCATTTTAAGTCAGAGACGGGGATTAGAGGGAAAAGAACCTGATGAATAAAGAGGCTGGACTGGTCAGCATTATCGTGCCGGTGTATCGCGCGCAGTCTTATATGGAAAAGACGATCGGCATGGTTCTTGCGCAGACTTATAAAAAATGGGAGCTTCTTCTGGTGGACGACTGTTCCGGGGACGGAAGCGTGGAGGAGGCGAGGCGGGTTCTTCGGACATCCGGGTACGAGGGGACGGCCAAAACGGTTGTCGGAAAGAATATCGGGCGTATCGAGGAATATTGGCGAAGCGAAAAGCAGCGTGTCTTTTTGATCTGTAAAGACACCAACAGGGGAGCGGCGGCGGCGCGCAACACGGGGCTTTCCCTGGCAAAAGGGCGATATATCGCGTTTTTGGACGCGGACGACGTTTGGTCGCCTGATAAGCTGGAAAAGCAGCTTGCGTTCATGAAAAAAAAGCGGGCGGGTTTTGTTTTTTCGGCCTATGAATTTGGAGACGAAGCGGCCAATCCCACGGGAAAAACAGTTCATGTACCGGAGATTTTGACTTACAAAAGGGCGCTGTCGCGGACGGTTATCTTCACGACGACGGTTTTGCTTGACCGGTGTGTGGTAGCGGACGAACTGATACGGATGCCGATGGTGGAGAGCGAGGATACGGCGACCTGGTGGAAAATCCTTCGCGCGGGACATAAGGCGTACGGGCTCGACGAGGTGCTCGCGGTCTACAGGAGGCCGGCAAAATCCTTGTCATCAAATAAACTGAGAGCGGTGAAACGGATCTGGAATTTGTACCGCAGACAGGAGAAACTTTCTGTTATGACCAGCGCATACTATTTTGTGCAGTGGGCGTACAGGGCGACAATGAGGCGAATATAAAGCATGAAAAAGACAGAAACCATAAAGAGAATGATTATTTTGCAGCTTTCTTTCATCGGGTTGGTTCTTCAGACGGCGATCTATGCGTATTTCTGGCTGACGGCGTATTATCCGTTTTTGAAGGTGTACAGGAATTTCAGGTTTTATTTCAAAGGACATGTGCTGATTTTGGGGATTTATTTCGTGCTGCTGTTTTTCTTCGCGAATACATACGGCGCGCTAAAAATCGGGTATTTGAAACCGCTTGATGTGTATATTTCGGAAATGTTCTCGCTGATTTTTGTCAATGTGATATCCTATTTCCAGATTTCTTTGATGGCGAACTGGGTTGTGGATGTGAAGCCGATTGCTTCCGTAATGGTTTTGCAGGCGTTGTTTGCCGGGGCCTGGGTTTGTTTATGCAATTTCTGTTATTATAAGGCGTTTCCGCCAAGGGAGATACTGATCATTCACGGGGAACGTCCCATAGACGATATTGTCAGGAAGTTTGAGACGAGAAAGGACAAGTACAAAATCGGCAAGTGTGTGCACATTTCCGAAGGTCTGGAGGTGGTCGAGAGGGAGATTGCCGACGGATACGGAGCTGTGGTTCTGTGGGATATCTGTGCGGTGGACAGAAATGCGCTGTTAAAATACTGCTACAGCCGTTCGGTGCGGGTGTATACGATGCCAAAAATTTCCGATGTGCTTATCCGCGGGGCGGATCAGCTTCATCTGTTTGACACGCCCATCTATCTGACCAGGGAATACGCGCTGAAAGCGGAGCAGCGAGCGGCGAAGCGGATGATCGATCTGGTCTGCTCGATTATTCTTTTGGTGATTGCGTCGCCCTTTATGCTGGTCACGGCGGCGGCGATCAAGCTGCACGACGGGGGGCCGGTTTTCTATAAACAGATTCGCTGCACAAGGGACAGAAAGGAATTTTATATTCTGAAATTCAGAAGCATGCGCGTGGACGCGGAGAAGGACGGTGTGGCGAGGCTGGCGGCGAAGAACGATTCCCGCATCACGCCGGTGGGACATTTTATCCGCGCGACAAGAATCGACGAACTGCCGCAGCTTTTTAACATCTTAAAGGGAGAGATGTCCTTTATCGGGCCAAGACCGGAACGGCCGGAGATTATCGAGCAGTATATGGAGGAGATGCCGGAGTTCGCTTTCCGCATGAAGGTGAAGGCGGGACTTGCGGGCTATGCGCAGGTTTACGGAAAGTATAATACGACCCCTTACGATAAGCTAAAGCTGGATCTGACTTATATCGAGCAGTATTCCGTGTGGCTGGATTTGAAGCTGATGCTGCTCACTTTGAAGATTCTCATAAAGCCGGAGAGCACCGAAGGGGTGGAGGAGAGCCAGACGACTGCGATGAAATAACAATGTGCGGCATATTGCACAATTGCTTCCTCGCGTCGGGTTTTGAACGACTTCGTAAGCAATTGTACTATATGCCGCACGTGTTGGTTGTTGTGAAATTTCAGTGCAGTTGTTGGGAGTGCAGGAAACAGTATGGAAGGATTTACGTCATGATGGAAAGTAATTATGCGAATGACGGTATGGATATCAAAAAATATATGATCTGCCTGTTTGGGAAAATTCCCCTGCTTCTCGGGGCGGTGATTGGCGGGGCGCTTTTGGGGGCGTTGATTTACACAGCCGTGCGCACGGTGCCGGAATCGGAGCGGGAGTATACGGCTTTCGCAAAGGTGTATCTGGACTTTGCCGCAGACGAGACGGGGGAGGTTTACCAGGCGTACAACGGATATACATGGAATGATCTGATGGCGACAGACCCGATTATGAATCTGACGCTCAGTAACCTCGCTTCGGATTATACTCGCGAGGAGGTGGAGGCTTCCATGAAAGCGGAGATTTTGTCGGATATCCGTCTTTTGACGTTGACGGTGACCACTAATTATGCAGCGCGCACGGACGAAATTATGGGGGCGGCCGTTGAGGCGCTTGAGACATACGGAAACGAGGCGAAAGAGTTTATCGCCATCAACGCGATTCGCGAGACAGAGGCGGAACTTGTGGTGGCGGACAGCAGGATGCTTCAGGCTGTTTTGGTGGGGGGCTTTCTCGGACTGCTGCTCAGTCTTTTTGGGTTCTCTCTCTACTATGTGATGGACGACCGGATTCTGGTGGCGGGGGATGTCAGAAAAGTGACGGATGTGTCATTCCTTGGCTATGTCTCCGGTGAAGCGTTTTTTGAGGAGGATTATAAGAAAAACCTCGCTTATCTGCGGGAAAAGCCGGGTGAGATTTATGTCTGCGAGTGGGACAGGGGCAAGTCCTTTTCGGAGGAGGAGTTACGGAGTATGCGCAGTGCCCGGGGGGTGGTGCTCTCTCTGCCCTTTGGCGGTGTGTGCGGCGCCGGCGTATCTTATTTGATTGAGCAGTTAAAAACCAGAGAATGCGAGCTTAGCGGCGTGGCGATTCGGGATTGTGATACACGGTTTTTGCAAAAATATTACGGGCGGGATTTCGGTAAGAGGATGGAGAAGACCGGGAGACTGTAAAGCCTGTTTTTGGGATGAAGGATAGACAGGAAAAGGATGGTAGTGTGAGAAGTACTTCTAGCCACTCACAGCAAAGGCTGTTTCGTGGAGAAGTACTATGTCTCACACAGGAGAATGCCCAAAATACGGCATTCTCCGCACTGATTTGAGTCACAGCAGAGCTGTGACATGGAGGTTAGAGAGGATTGAAGGGGAAAAAGACGAGGCGGCCCTTGAGACTGGAGGTTTTGGTTTCCGCGGTGGAAAAGGATGCGGCGGCGCTGATCTCACAAATGCATATCAACACGGACGCGGTGGTGGTGAACCAGTGCGGCGGTTACGCATTCGGGAATATCAAAACAGCAGGCGGATGCGTGAAGTGCTTTTCCATGCCGGAGCGGGGAGTAGGTTTAAGCCGCAATACGGCGCTTTTACATGCGTCGGGGGAACTGGTGCTTTTCTCCGACGAGGATATTACATTGGATTCGGACTACCGGAAGAAGATTCTGGCGGCCTTTGAGTCGCTGCCGGACGCGGATATGATTCTCTTTAACGTGCAGGTGGCGCCTGCGCGAAGAACTTACTGGAACAGGGAGATACACAAGGTTTCATGGCGCAATTACGGGAGATATCCCGCGTACAGCATATGCGCGAGGCTTTCCTCGCTGCGCAGGGCGAACGTGTATTATTCCCTGCTTTTTGGCGGCGGCGCGAAGTACAGCAACGGTGAGGACAGCCTGTTTTTGCGGGATTGCCTCAGGGCGGGACTTCGCGTTTACGCGCACACCGCCTGCATCGGCAAGGAGCGGGAAAGGGAGTCCACATGGTTTTCCGGTTATCACGAGAAATTTTTCCGGGATAGGGGCGTGCTCTATCATCATCTTTACGGAAAATTGGCGTTGCCTTTGTCCCTGCGGTTTCTGTGGGCGCATAAGAAACTGATGTGCCGGGAGATTCCGGTGTGGCAGGCGTTTCGTATCATGAGAAAGGGCGTGCGGGAGGCGCGCGGCAGATGATTCTTTATATTACGGTTGCGGCTGTCACCGTACTCCTCGCGGGTATGGTGGACAATCATCCGACCAGACGGCCATATAAACTGACCAGACAGCAGCTATGCAACAAGGTCTGCCTGACGGCGGTTTTTCTGATTTTATTTTTGCTCTCCGCTTGTCGCTTGAATGTGGGCAACGACTACGCGAAGTACGTGGAGTTCATGCATCTGGTGAATTGCGATGCCTATGTGCCTACGGAGATCGGTTTTAATCTGATGGTAAAACTGATATACGGGCTGTCCGGTTACGAAAATTTTCTGCTGGTATTCGCCTTTTACTCGTTTGCGACAGTCTTTTTATTTCTGCTTGCCATGTACCGGCAAAGCGATGAGTTTGGGCTTACTTTCTTTCTCTTTATGACGCTGGGGTATTATTTTCAGACCTTCAGCACGGTGCGGTATTATCTGGCGCTTGCCGCCGCGCTCTATTCTATGAAATTTGTACTGCAAAGAAAATGGGGGAGATTTGCCGCTCTGGTTCTTTTGGGGGCGACCTTCCACAAGTCGCTTCTGGTGGTGCTGCCCCTCTATTTTCTGGCATCCCTGCCATGGAAAAAATGGCAGCTTGCGATTGCGGCTGCTTTCTGTACAACTTTTTTGTTTTTGCAGGATTTTTACTTAAAACTGGTGGTTTTTCTTTATCCTACTTATGAGGACACGGAATACCTGGAGGGCGGCACCAGTTATATCAGCATTTTGCGCTGTATGGCCACGCTCGCTTTCGCGGGAATTGTGTATTTCATGAAAAGCAGGAAAAAGCAGGCAGACATAAAAAACGGTGAAAGCGCCACAAATAAGAATGAGGAGCTGTGGTGGGAACGGCGTTTTTGGTTTTATTTTTACCTGAACCTGGGAGCGCTTGTGCTGTATGTGTTCTGCTCCTTTTTGCCAATCATATCGCGGATCGGATATTACCTGATGGTGAGCCAGATTTTGTTTTTGCCGATGCTTTTAAAGAGCGTTCCCGAAAAAAGATGGAGACGCGTTTTCCGGGCGGGTATCCTTCTGGCGGCGGTTTTGTACTTTGCGGTATACTTAAAAAGAGCGTCCAACGACGGCGTTCTGATACTGCCCTACCGCACCTTTTTCTTCAACGAAATGGTAAATATCCTATCGGATGTTACCTGACGAAAGCGCAGAGCCGTGCAGATTTATGCCGGGGCAGCACGCGTGAGCAAGCTCACGGCGGGATGAAGCGGCAGAAATCTATAGGGCGAGAGCCCGAACATGAGCAAAAAAGAGCAGCGAAGCGGCGATTTTGCGAATGTGCATGGCAGATTTATGCCGGGGCAGCACGCGTGAGCAAGCTCACGGCGTATTTATTAGTTTATGAGGAGAGTGTGTGAAAAATCACACTGAAGTGCTGATTTTTCACACGCAAATTTGTGCAAGAGCATCACAAATTTGTTCGATGGCAGACGCAAATTTGAAATTTGCGTCGCCACGTCGCATAAATGCTTCGGAATGGAGATTAATATGACATTCAGTATCATTGTAGTCAGTTACAATGCGGGCGAAAAATTACAAAAAACCATAGAGAGTATCCGGGCTCAGACGGAAGACGACTACGAGATCATCGTGCAGGACGGCCTCTCCACGGACGGCTCGGTGGGCGCGCTTTCACCCGGGGAGGATTTAAAGTTCTTTGCCGGGGAGGACGCGGGTATCTATGACGCCATGAACAGGGCGATTACCCATGTGTCGGGAAGGTATATCCTTTTTTTAAACTGCGGAGACTATCTCGAGGACGAGCAGGTGCTCGCCCGTGTAAAGAGGGAAATCGAAGAGAGCGACAGGTCGGTGACTCTCCATGGCAGTGCGGGAGCGGGAAAGAAAATACATCTTCCGCCGCGGATTTTTTACGGCAATATCAAGGAGAGAAAGACGGGCGCGCATGTGATGTCAAACCCTAAAATAGACGATTTTGCCTGCTACCGGAATGTACCTTGCCATCAGGCGTGCTTTTATGACAGGCGGCTTCTGAAAAAGAGGGGATTTCGCATCCGCTACCGTGTCCGCGCGGATTATGAGCATTTTCTCTGGTGTTATTACAAGGCGCACGCTTCCATGGTTTACATGCCACTGACGGTGGTTTCCTACGAGGGAGGCGGCTTTTCGGAGAACAGGGGAAACAGAAAACGTTCCGCCGCAGAGCATAAGCGTATTGTAAAAAAGTACATGAGCCGCGGACGGATTTTTAAGTATCGATTGCTTTTGTTTGTCACATTGTCGCCGCTTCGGACGTACCTTGCGTCCCAGGAAAAGACGGCGGGGATTTACCAGAACTTGAAGAGAAGGATATATGGAGGAAGTTCAAAACCTCCGATTGACGTATGAGGGAAAGAGCGCACTTATCGTAGAACGCTCTGGAATGGAGGGTACAAATGAAAGTATTGTGGGTGTGCAACATTATGCTGCCGGCAATTGCCAAAAGGCTTAATCTGCCGTGCAGCAACAGGGAAGGGTGGCTTAGCGGCCTGCTTGACCGGGTGGTGATGGAGCAGGAGAGGAACCGCATTGAGCTGGGGATTGCTTTTCCGGTGGATGAATCGGTGGGGAACTTTGACAGGGTTATGCAGCTTGGGGAAAACATTTCCTGCCACTGTTACGGCTTTGTGGAAGATCTGGCGGCGCCGGAGAGGTATGACGTAGCGCTTGAGAAACATTTTGAAGTGATCATAGGCGATTTCAAACCGGAGATTCTGCATGTGTTCGGTACGGAGTTTCCTCACGCGCTGGCGTCAATCAAGGTGTTTGACCAGCCGGGGCGGACGCTGATTGGGATACAGGGAATTGTCTCGGCTATCGCCAAGGTATATATGGCGGATCTGCCTGTGAAGGTACAGAGAAACAGCACATTCCGCGACCTGGTCAGGAAAGACAGCATCAGGCAGCAGCAGAAGAAGTTTGAGAAGCGGGGCGAATACGAGATAGAAGCCATCAAGCGGGTGGGCCATATAGCCGGCCGGACGGACTTTGACCGGGCGGAAACATTAAAAATCAATCCCGACGCGACATACCATTTTTTGAATGAGACGCTTCGCAACGTGTTTTACAGGGACAGGTGGAGCAAATATAATTGTCAGACTTACCGCATATTTTTAAGCCAGGGGGATTACCCGTTAAAAGGCTTTCACTATCTTTTACAGGCGATGCCGCAAATTTTGGAACAGTTTCCCGATGCGGAAGTGTATGTGGCCGGGGCGGACATATTGAGGGCGGAGACGTGGAAGGACGCGTTAAAACTTCCCGCTTACGGAAAATATTTGAATAAGCTGATCCGGGAAAACCATCTGGAGGAGAAGATTCACATGCTCGGACGGATCAGCGCGGAGGAGATGAAGATACAGTATTTGAGCTGTCATGTCTTTGTCTGCCCTTCGGTGCTTGAAAATTCTCCCAATTCCGTGGGGGAGGCGATGCTTTTGGGTGTGCCTTGTGTGGCGGCCAATGTGGGCGGCATACATAACATACTGACGGACGGCGGGGACGGATTTCTCTATCCGCCCGGGGACGTGGACGCGCTGGCGTCCAGCATTGCCGAGATATTTACGAAAGAGGCAATCGTGGACAGGCTTTCCGACAATGCCAGAAAACACGCCCGCGTCAATCATGACGCGGATCAGAACTATTATCGTCTGATGCACATTTACCGGGAGATGATGGAATGACTTTTACTTTTGTGTCCAACTATATCAACCACCATCAAATACCGCTTTGCGACGCGCTTTACAAAAGGCTTGGGAGGGGATTTACTTTTATCCAGACCATGCCTATGGAGGCGGAACGGGTGGAGATGGGATGGAGCGTCGATACGGATGCGATACCTTATCTCATGTGTCTTTACGAGGATGAGTACGAGTGTCTGAAACGGATTATGGAGAGCGACGTGGTGCTCTTTGGCTGGACGGGGAGGGAGGACATCGTGGCGCCCAGATTAATGTCCGGCAAAACCACTCTCCGGGTCAGCGAAAGACTGTACAGAGAGGGTCAGTGGAAAGTGGTTTCACCGAGGGGACTTCTGGCGAAATATCGGGAGCATGTCAGGTATCGCAAGGAAAACGTGTGTATGCTCTGCGCGGGTGCTTACGCCGCGTCGGATTTTCATCTGATTGGGGCTTACCCCGGAAAGCTTTTTAAATGGGGATATTTTACGCGCCTTAGAACCTACAGTGACGCGGCTTTTGCGCTTATGAAGCCGAAGGAGGGTGTTCTTCACATTGTATGGGCGGGCCGGTTTATTCCCTTAAAGCATCCGGAGTATGCGGTGCGGCTTGGAAAAACCCTGAAAGGGAAAGGATACGCTTACCGGATGCACATGCTTGGAGGCGGGGAGATGGAGGCGGCGCTGAAGGAGGAAGTGGAGAGGGAAGGGCTCTCCGATTCCTTTGTGTTTTACGGTTTTACACCGCCGGAGAAGGTGCGTGACGTGATGGAAAGATGCCATATCCATCTTTTTACGAGCAGCCATCTGGAGGGCTGGGGCGCCGTGGTCAACGAGGGCATGAACAGCGGCTGCGTGGAAGTGGTGGATGCCCGGGTAGGCGCGGCTCCCTACCTGATCCGCCATGGGGAAAACGGACTGCTCTACTTTGGCGGACGTTACGAAAAGATGGAAGCGCTTGTGCTCGATCTTTTTGAAAACTGGGAGGAGCGGCGCGGCATGGGACGGGCCGCTTACGAGACTATCCGCGATATGTGGAACGCGGAACATGCCGCGGACGTTCTGTTGCGGTTTGCGGACGGTTTGAGGCAGGGGCGGATCAAGCCGGAGGAGACGGGTCCTCTTTCGGCAGCGCCTGTTATAAAACCCGGTTTAAAGACTGGTACAACGAATATGAATTAAGAGATACATCGGATCGCTATACTGGTGTGACGGAAGAAGGTTGAGTGATGTCGAAAAAAATCAGCGTGATCGTGCCGGTTTACAATTCCATAGATTGTCTGGAACGATGCGTGCGCTCCATCTGTGCGCAGACTTATAAAGATCTGGAAATTCTACTGATTGACGACGGCTCCACGGACGGCACGGAGGAGCTTTGCGAGAGACTTTCAGCGGAGGATGAAAGGATCCGCGTCGCCCACAAGAAAAACGGCGGCGCCTCCTCGGCCCGGAACGTCGGATTGGAACTGGCCAGGGGGGAATATTTGGGGTTTGTGGACAGCGACGACTATATAGAGCCTTACGTGTACGAGGAGATGGTCCGCGTGCTGGAGGAAGGGAAATATCCGGTGGTACAGATTTCCAG
Organism: uncultured Lachnospiraceae bacterium; assembly: GCA_910587095.1. Classification (GTDB taxonomy): domain Bacteria; phylum Bacillota; class Clostridia; order Lachnospirales; family Lachnospiraceae; genus UBA3282. The sequence continues at coordinate 53,285 of CAJUMJ010000028.1, read as the reverse complement.
GGATGAGGTGGACGAAGCCGGGCGGCGTCTTGCGGATGTCTGCGTTCCTCCTGCGCAGGCGTGGTTTTGCGAAGCCGAGAGCTTTATAAAGGAACTCCTTCTTCACAGGGGGGACTGTTCTTTTTGCACGAAATTGTTTCCCAGGGAGGTCTTTGCGGGTCATCGCTTTCCGGAGGGGGAGCTAAATGAGGATTTCCGCCTTCTTCTGGAACTTTTGCAGGAGATTGCGGGCATTTTTATTTTGCCGGGACAGGGATATCATGTGGTGTGCAGGCGGGAAAGTACGACCAGAAAACGGACGAAGGACAGCTTTTCGCGGGTGTTTTTGGATATCGTAGACAACGCGGACAGGATACAGGAGCTTGTGGAGAGAAAATATCCGGCTCTTTATGAGTATGCGATCCGGTTTAACCTTTACCAAAGGCTGGATTATCTGCTGCACGTTCCCGTCTCACAGATGAGGTGCGATAACGCGTTCTATGCGGGAGTGGTAACATATCTGCGCCGTCATGTGCGGGATACGCTGTGCAATCCGTACCTGACGAAGAAAAACAAGGGGTATCTGCTTTTACTTACGGCGGCGCCTCGGACAGTCAGAAAGATACATGCGCAAAAGATGAGACTGGGAGTGAAGAAAGAGGCGTGAGAGAGGAGCTTATGACCGGGAAACGAAAATATCTGATATTTTTTGTCATACTGTGGGTTTTGCAGATGGCGGCGGCTTTCTGGTTCTGCACAAAAAAACAGGGATTCCACGAGGATGAGTATTACACCTACTATTCCACGTCGAGGACAAACGGTTTTTACGTGGAGGACGGAAAGTGGATGGACCGGGATGCCTACCGGGATGAGTTTGTGGTGCTTCCAGGACAGCGTTTTCAGTACGGACTGGTGCGGCAGGTGCAGTCGTGGGACGTGCATCCGCCCATGTATTATTGGGTGTTTCACACTGTCGCATCCCTTTCGCCCGATGTGTTTTCAAAATGGATCGGCCTGTCGGTCAATCTTTTTTTTCACGGAATCAACCTCATATTACTGTCATACTTGTCATATTTAGTCTCGGAGGGGGACGGGAAGCTGGCTTTTTGGGCGTCCTTTGTCTACGGATTTAGCCCGGCGGCCATGAGCGGCGTGGTGTTTATCCGCATGTATGAGATGCTGACTGTCTTTGTCCTGCTCTGCGCCGTTTTGCATATGCGCGCGTACAGAAGCCTTAAGAACAAGGAGACAGAGGCGGGTAAACTGTCTGTGCTCCGGGAACTTTTTCCTATGGCCGCGGTGACTTATATCGGCTTCTTGACACAGTATTACTACTTTATATTTCTGTTTTTCCTTGCGGCGGCTTTTTGCGTGTGGCTTTTGTGGCGGGACAGGAATATATGGAATTGCCTGCGCTATGGCGTTTTCCAGGCGGCGGCTTTTGTGCTCGCGTACCTGACCTATCCGGCGTTCCCGGGACAAATGTTCCGCGGACAGAGGGGAGCGCAGGCAACGGAGAGTTTTTTCGATTTGTCCAATACTTTTGACAGGCTTTCGTTTTTCGGGGATTTGATGAACCGATTCGTGTTTGGCGGCCTGCTTGGCGTGACGCTTCCGGCTCTTGCGGCGGGGGCGGTGTATTTGCAAAAAGCGGGAGAGAAGTCGGGCAAAAAACAAAGGGGCGTGGGCAAGGTGACGGGAGCTGGGGGATACGGTATGCTCCTTGCGGCACTTGTCGGGTATTTTGCCGCGGTTTCCAAGACAGCCCTTCTTTTGGGAGATACCTCCGTCCGCTACCAGCTTCCGGTTTACGGCATCGCAGTGCTTCTTGTGTCCGCGGCTGTCGGAGCGCTTTGCAAGGCGGCGTCCGGTTTGCCGTGGTGGAGGAGGATGCCGTCGGAAGCGACCGGATGGATTACAATGATTTGCTGTATCGCTGTCATTGCTGCGGGCTACCGGAAAAGCGACGTGGCTTTCCTGTACCCGGAAGATGCGGCCCAGGCTGCTTTTGCAAAAGAGCAGGAAGGCAGCGGCGCGCTTGCGGTATATTTGTACAATCCCGGAGAAGAATGGTGTATTTGGGATGTGACAAACGAGCTGCTTTGTTACCCGGCGGTTTATTTTGCCGGGACGGACAGCGCAGAGAAGATTGCGGACGAAAGGATAGCGGGTGCCGGGACGCTTGTGGTGTATCTGGCGAAGGGGGCTGACACGGAAGAACAGCTCGCCAGATTTTTCCAAAAGAGCGGCGAGTCTGTACACAACGGCATACAGCTTATATTTGAGGAAAAATACTGCGATGTGTACCGCCTGCTGCGCTGAAAATATGCCAGGAGCGAAGATGGGCGGCTTGATCGGGGGAGAAAGATTGTGAGCAGGATGGGGGAATTGACGGAATGAAAAAAAGCTGGACGGATATTGTGAAAACAGGAAATATCAGGTTGCTGCTAACGTGGGCGGCGGTTATTGTGTTTGTCTTGAGCCTGCTTCCCGTTTTTGCTCTGGCGGGCGTTGACAGGGCTTCCGCGGACGACTGGTCTTTCGGCGCCTTGACGCATCTGGCCTGGATGGATACGCATTCGGTTTTCCAGGTGATGCGGGCGGCTTTTGCGAGCGTGAAAAAATATTACTACGGATGGCAGGGGACATGGTTTTCGGTCTTTCTCTTTTCGCTGCAGCCGGAGGTCTTTTCACATGAGGCATACTGTATCGTGCCTTTTCTGATGACAGGTGTTTTGATTGCCGGTGTATCCTGTTTTCTCTACAATCTGCTGGTGCGCCTTTTACATGTTTCGCGCCAGGACTTTTTGCTGCTTGACGCGATTCTTCTGTTGACCATGATCCAGTTTGTGCCTTACAAGACTTCGGCGATTTTCTGGTATAACGGGGCAGTGCATTACACGGTACCTTTTGCGCTCGCTCTGGCGGCTTGCGCAAGCTTTCTGCACTGTGTAGTCGATTTTAGGAAGAGGGATGTGATTCTTTCGGCGGTCTTTATGACGCTTCTTGGCGGGACAAATTATCTGGCGGCTATATTGGGACTTACTTTGTTTTTGCTGTTAGGCATTCTGACTTATAAGAGAGAGCGGCGGGTCCTCTGGATGCTCGTTCCCATGGCGCTCGAGACGGTGGGGCTTTTGATCAGCGCGCTCGCGCCGGGCAACGCGCTGCGGGGCGGGGACGACTATGAGATTACGGCGGGAAGAATGATACAGGCTGTCTTTGAATCGTTTGAGCAAGGGGCGGCTGGTATGTTTCGCACCATCGAGGCGTATCCGGTAGCCATGGCGGCGATGCTTGTGACAGCGGTGCTTTTGTGGGATATTTTGCGGGAGACGGTTCCGGACAGCGGGATTAGCTTTCCGTGTCCCGCGCTGGTGATTTTGTATTTCTGGTGTGTCTACTGCGCCATGTACTGGCCTGTTGTGTTTGTGGGCGGTTCGGTCGAGGACGGTTCCGTCTCAGTCGGCGTGCCAAACACCTTTTTTTGGGTGTTTATACTGGCGCTTTTCGCAAGTCTTCTCTACGGAACAGGCTGGCTTATGGAGAAGAAAAAAGCCGGGAAAGAGGGACATGGGATTCCTCTGTACGTGGCTGGCTTTGGGGCGGCTTTCCTGCTTGTGGCGGTGTGCAGGCTTGACCTCAAAAACAGCACGGACTATGCATGCTACTATTATATACGCACGGGCCGGGCGGCGGTATACAAAGAACAGATGGACGAGTTTACGGAGCTTGTGACGAGGGAAGACGTGGAGGATGTGGTGGTGCCGTTCATTGTGGGAGAGCAGGAACCGCTTGTGCATCTGCCCTTAACCCTCGATAAAGACGATTTCATCAATCAGAAAATGGCGGAGTTTTTCGGGAAAAAATCGATGGTGGCCATCCCCAGGGACGAGTGGGACAGACAGCATGAAATACGTTGACATGCCCTTTGGAACTGCCTATAATAATGTGAGAAGCGTGCGAAAAGAACTTCTAACGCTCACAGCAAGGGCTGTTTCGCGAAGAAGTTCTATGTTTCGCACAGAGAATGCCTGAAAAACGGCATTCTCCACATGTATTTGAAAGACGGCATTTTTCATTCTTACTTGAGACAAGCAAGGGCTGTTTCGCATTTTTCATTTTGATTTGGGACAAGTAGGGGCTTACGAGGAGAAGATATGAACGCATTGGAGCTTAATACGGTACGTCTGGCCGAGGACAGGAGTTGTCTGGAAATTCTTGATCAGACTTTACTGCCGGGCACTGTCAAGGTGCTTCGGGTTGATAAGATAGAGGATATTTTTGAGGCGATCCGGTATCTCCGTGTCAGGGGTGCGCCGGCGATCGGCGTGTGCGCCGCCTACGGAATCGCCCTCACGGCTTCCCGTGTGGAGACGGAGGATTACGAGGCGTTTCTTGCGTCCTTTCTGGAGCAGAAGAAATATCTGGCGTCCTCGCGTCCTACGGCGGTGAATCTGTTCTGGGCGTTAGACCGGATGGAGCGTGCGCTGCGCGCGAATGCCGACAGGACCGTGGAGGAGATCAAGACGATTCTCTTTGACGAGGCGCAGGCCATCAGGGATGAGGATGTGGCCATCAGCCGGAGCATCGGAGAGATCGGATTCGGACTTATGAAGCCCGGGGACGGGATTCTCACGCATTGCAACGCGGGCACGTTGGCTACCGCAAAATACGGAACGGCTACCGCGCCCATGTATGTGGCGTTAGAGCATGGGATGACGGATTTCAGGGTATACTGTGATGAAACAAGACCTCTTTTGCAGGGAGCGAGACTCACGGCTTTCGAGCTGCATGGCGCAGGAATCGACACGACTCTGATCTGCGATAATATGGCGTCCACGGTGATGAAGAGCGGCCTGGTAAACATGATTTTTGTGGGTTGCGACCGGGTGGCGGCAAACGGGGATACGGCCAACAAGATCGGCACATCCGGCGTGGCTGTCCTGGCAAAGCATTACGGGATTCCATTTTATGTGTGTGCGCCGAGTTCTACGATAGACATGTCAATCCGCACGGGGGAGCAGATTCCCATCGAGGAGAGAGACGCGTCGGAGGTTACCGAGATGTGGTATAAGGAGCGGATGGCGCCGGAGGGCGTCAAGGTGTATAATCCGGCCTTTGACGTTACGGATCATGCCCTGATTACAGGCATTATCACGGAGAAGGGGCTTTGCAGGGCGCCCTATGAGCAGGCGTTTAAAGAGCTTTTCATCGGGCAGGAAGGAAAATAAAACATGTTAAAGGATAAAACAATACTGATTACCGGAGGAACGGGTTCTTTCGGGAAATGCTTTACCAGATACGTGCTGACCAACTATGAGCCGAAAAAAATCATTATCTATTCCAGAGACGAGTTTAAGCAGTGGATGATGTCCAACGAATTTAAGGAGTACGAGGAAAAACTCCGCTTTTTCATCGGGGATGTGCGCGATGTGGACAGGCTTAAGCGCGCCTGCGAGGGAGTGGATTATATTGTCCATGCGGCGGCTTTAAAACAAGTGCCGGCCTGTGAGTACAATCCGAACGAGGCGATCAAGACAAACATTCACGGTGCCATGAACGTGATCGATGCGGCTCTCGATACCGGAGTCCGCAAGGTGGTGGCGCTTTCCACGGACAAGGCGGTCAACCCCGTGAATCTCTATGGCGGGACAAAGCTTGTGTCGGACAAGCTCTTTGTGGCGGCAAACGCCTATGTCGGCACAAAGGATATCAATTTCTCCATCGTGAGATACGGCAACGTGGCGGGCAGCAGGGGGTCGGTGATACCCTTCTTCCACAAACTGATCAAAGAGGGGGTGGAGGAGCTTCCCATTACGGATCTGCGGATGACACGGTTTTGGATCAGCCTGACCCAGGGCGTGGAGCTGGTGATCAAGGCGCTGGCGGAAGCGAACGGCGGCGAGACTTTTATCAGCAAAATACCCTCCTTCAGGATTACGGATTTAGCGGAGGCCATGCTGCCCGGGTGTAAATGGAAGGAAACCGGAATCAGGCCGGGGGAGAAGCTGCATGAGATCATGGTGACCACGGAGGATTCCGCGACGACATACGAGTACGATAAACATTTTATCGTCTATCCGCAGATGACCTGGAACAACAGGCAGCAGCCTGATCTTTCGGGAACGAAGGTACCGGAGGGATTCCATTACAGCTCCGACAACAATAAAGAGTGGCTTGGCGTGGAGGAAATACGCGAGCTGTTAAAGGATGTCGAACTGGAAAAATAAAACAAAAACAGGGGAAGGACATGTGTGGAAATACGTGTCCTTCCTTCTCGTGAAAAGTACTTCCAGAGACGTCCCGCCATTGGACAAAGACGCAAAGTCAGCAAGCTGACTTGGAAGTACTAAGTTTCACGTAATTAACGAGGAGGGTATCTATGGAAAAACCGGCGATAGAGGGAGGAAAGTCCGTCAGGGAGAATCCTATCTTTTACGGACATCAGTATATTGACGAGGCGGATATTCAGGCGGTGGTTGAGGTTTTGAGAAGCGATTACCTCACCTGCGGCCCGAAGATAGGGGAGCTTGAGGAGAAGCTGTGCGCATTGACGGGCGCGAAGTATGCGGTGGTCTGCGCAAACGGTACGGCGGCGCTGCACATAGCTGCGATGGCGGCGGGTGTGAAAGCGGGGGATGAGGTGATCACGACGCCCATCACCTTCGCGGCTTCGGCAAACTGCGTTCTCTACTGTGGCGCAAGACCCGTCTTTGCCGACATTGATCCCGAGACTTACAATATTGATCCGGCTAAGGTGGAGGAGTCCGTCACGCCTCATACAAAAGCGGTAGTCGCGGTTGACTATACAGGTCAGTCCGTGGCTTTAGATCCGCTGCGGGCGATCTGTAAAAAGCACGGGTTGGTTTTGATAGAGGATGGCGCCCATGTGATCGGGACAAAGTATAAGGGGCAGGCAAACGGCTCTTTGGCTGATATGACGACGTTCAGCTTCCACCCGGTCAAGACGGTGACCGGCGGCGAGGGCGGCGCGGTACTCACAAACGATGAGGGGTTGTACAAAAAATTGGTACTTTGCCGTGCCCACGGCATTACCAGGGATGAAAGCCTGATGGAGCATGAGCCGGACGGCTCCTGGTATTATGAGCAGATCGACCTGGGCTATAATTACCGCATGACGGATATGCAGGCGGCGCTGATCATCAGCCAGCTTGACAAGCTGCAGATGTTTTGCAGGCGCAGGAAAGAGATTGTGAGACGCTACGACGAGGCTTTCGGTGAAATGCCGGAGCTTTTCGTGCAGAGGGAGATACCGGAGTCGGATACCACGAGACATCTGTATATTCTCCGCATCGTACCGGAAAAACTCAGAATTGACAGGAAGCGCTTTTTCGATGCCTTGTCGGCGGAGAAGGTGTGCTGTAACGTACATTATATTCCGACTTACTATTTTCCCTACTATGAAAAGCTGGGATATAAACGGGGAATCTGCCCCCAGGCGGAAAAACTCTATGAGGAAATGATTTCGCTGCCGCTTTATTATGCGATGAGCGACGAGGATGTGGAGAGCGTAATTCTTGCCGTAAAGAAAATTGTGGACTACTATCGCATTTGACTGTGAAGGGACAGGCGACCGCGAAGAATAAGGGAAGAGAGATGACGAAAGAAATATCGCTGAAAGCGAAAATTATATATGGCGTGCTGGCTGTGCTGTTCGTAGTGCTTTTGTGGCTGGGGGATGAAGGAAAGCAGCCCATTGTCTACAACGGCATTGAGCTGCAACACTCCGTAGGGTTGATTGACTCGGAAAACGCGCTGGTTTTGCGGGATTCCGTGGCCAGATACGGGGCGGTGGCCAACACGCCGTCCTATGTGATGAACAAGGGTGCGTACAGAGTGACCATGAGTTACAGTACGGACCAAAAGGACAATGTGCTGGAATTGTGGGAGCAAGGCGACAAGATAGCAGCCTGGCCCATTAATCATCTGGAAAAGGAGCTTTCGGCTGATTTTGCGCTTTCCAGGGACGCCAAGGAACTGCAGTTTCGCGTCAATTACAGCGGGAAGGGTGCGCTTACGGTAAAGAAGCTCTCCATCGCTCCTCATACACGCTTTTACACGGACACTTGGTTTTTGATTGCAGTTTTTTTGCTTTTGCATCTTGCCGGCTGGCTGTACTTTAAAAGCGGGAGGATGATATCCCAGGAGAAGCTTACGGACATTCTTGTGATTTTGGGCGCTGCGCTCCTTGCGACTACGCCAATGATGCAGCCCTATCTCTACAATGCGGATGATCTCTGCTATCATCTGGCGCGGATCGAGGGAGTGAAGGACGCCGTGCTGGACGGGCAGATCGGCGCGAATATCCTGCCAAACGGTTTGCAGAACAACGGCTATATGAACGCCATGTATCCTTATCTGTTTTTATACATAGGCGCTTTTCTCCGGATTTGCAGGGTGTCTCTGGCATTTTCCTATAAGACGCTGATTTTTCTGACAAATGTAAGCTCAGCGGTATGCGCCTACGTGGCGGTAAAGTCTATGGTGAAATCCAGGCGCAGCGTGTTGCTTTCGGTGGTACTCTACACGCTGATGCCTTACCGCTTTACGAATATTTTTTCCAGAGGAGATTTGGGGGAGATTCTCGCCTTGATTTTCTGGCCCATGGTGATAGCGGGACTCTATCACATTGTCATGGGAGATCGGAAGAAGTGGTATTATCTGGTGATCGGTTTTTCCGGGGCTTTGCAGAGCCACATTTTGAGTGTAGTCTATGTGGCGGCGGTCTGTGCTCTGACGGTACTTTTGTACTGCGTGCGCATTGTGAGGCAGAAGCGATATGTGGAGCTTTTGAAAGCGGCCGGGCTGACGGTGCTTTTAAATGTCTGGTATATCGTCCCTTTCCTGTTCTACTATTTTAAAGAGGACCTGAACAAGGAAGTGCTGCGGTGGAGCGGCTATTTCGAGCAGTCCATCAATCTCTCCAATATGACCCAGTCCTTAAGTCTGTATAACAAACAGTATTTTTCGCTGGGGTTTGCGCTCCTTGGCTGCATTGGGATCGGCGTGATCTACCTTTTGTGCGAGCGCATGGGAAAAATGAGCGAGACGGACGGCTTTCTTCTCTATCTGCTTGTGCTTGGGGCAGCCTTTGTCTTTATGACGACAGGGTATTTTCCGAGCAGAGCGCTCATCGCAAATCCGTTTTTCAATAATATCGCCACGATGCTGCAATTCCCATGGCGGTTTTTGGGGCCTGCGTCTGCTTGCTTTGTTTTTGTGGGTGCGGCGGGACTTGCCCGGTCGGAAATGCTAAAGCCTTACCGGAATGTCATTTTTGCCATGCTGATCGGTCTGAACTTGTTGATTATCGTCTCGGTTCCAAGTGACAATAACCATGTGCCCTACAAAAACGCGCAGTCGGAAGCTTCCAAAGGACATGAGACGAAGCTGGGAACAAGCGTGGGATTGTTTTACCCGCACGAGTGGCGGCTGATAGACGCGATAGACGAAAAACTGACGACGAGTGTGGTGATATCGGATTTCGCTTCCGTGACTGTGCGAGATTACAAAAAGGAGGGGACAAAAGCGGTGGTTGCCTACACGTCCGTCTCCGACAAGGCGTATATCGAGCTTCCCTTGCAGAGTTATTTGGGGTATCGGGCAACCGACGAGCTTGGAAATCCTGTGGAGATAAAGAGGGGGGAAGGCGGGCGGATGCGCTTTGCCCTCAGTGGGGACGGCATAGAGCACAGGATTTATGTGCGCTACGGGCCGGTGCCCGGATTTTTGGCGGCGGACGCGATATCCGCGCTGACCGTTTTGTACTGCCTGCTCATTTGTGTGAGAAAGACAGGTTATTTTGGCAAGCGGCTCCGAAATCAGGGAGGTTCTGATGAAACTTAGTATCATAGTGCCGGTTTATAATATGGCGGCGGATCGAAAACTGGAATATTGTCTGGATTCCCTCGTGGGACAGACTCTTGCGGATTATGAGATCATCGCGGTGGACGATTGCTCCACGGATGAATCGTGGAAAATCCTGCAGGATTATGAGAAGAGGTATCCGGAGAAATTCAGGGTGGCGCATCTTGAGGAGAACAGACATCAAGGCGGAGCGAAAAATGCCGGATTAAAGATGGCGCAGGGGGAGTGGATCGGTTTTATCGACAGCGACGACTGGATTGCGCCCGACATGTACGAACGGCTGATCGGGAGAGCGCAGGAGACGGGGGCCGATCTCGTGGGCTGCGATTACTGTCTTACCTGCGAGCATTCCATGAAGGTTGGCCAGGTGGTGCACAACAACAGACAGAGCCAGACGGGAGTACTCGACGATGAAAAGAAGAGGAGCCTGATTTTGGACGGGGGAAGTCTGGTGGTAAAGATTTTCCGCCGTTCCATGATTCTGGAAAACGGGCTCTGGTTTCCAGAGCACATATTTTATGAGGACAATGCGCTCGGCAATTCCTATCTGGTGCTCGCGAAGCATTTCGAATACATCGAGGAGCCGTTATATTACTATTATCAGCACGAGTCCTCCACGGTTCACACGATCTCCGAAAAGCGATGCGAGGATCGTTTAGAGGCCGGACGGCTGATGCTCAGGGAGGCCGAGAGGCATGATTTTCTGGACAGATACCGGCCGGAAATGGAGTACAGCTTTACTTTGCTGTTTTATATCAACACCTTATTTACGTATATGGCCGGTGTGAAGCGGACGAGATACCGCTTTGTGAAAGAGCTTGGCAGGGAGATGCGCTGCCGTTTTCCACAATTTCAGGACAATCCCTACTACCGGGAACGGACGCATGAGGAGGAAAAGAAGCTGATTCGGATGCAGATGAAATCTACGTTTCTGTTTATGGCATATTATAAGCTGCTGTGGGCGTACCGCAATTTCAGGAAGAGACACAGCCGGTCCGGGCTATCGCGGTAAACGACGGTAAGACACATTTACTTGGAGATTACTATGGAGATTGGAAGCATTTTTGAGGTGAAGCCTTCGACTGTGAGGGAAAGCGTGGAGGCGGACGCGCTCCGGCTTTGCCAGGTGGATAAGTACGGAAAAAGGAATCAATGCTTTACGGCCTCGGGCAGGGAAGCAATCGAGCTTGCGCTGATCAGCCTGGAGCGGGAAAGGCCAGAGATACGCAAACGATGTCTGATGCCGGCTTATATGTGTGATTCGGTATTTATTCCGTTTGTCCGCAGGGGATGGGAGCTTGTATTTTATCCTGTGGACAGCGATCTTGAGACAGCGGGGGAAGAGCTGGTTGGGCTTGCTTTGGAAAATGATCCGGGGCTTCTTTTTATTCACCCTTATTTTGGCGCGGATACTTGCAAAGGAGTGCGGACACAGATTGCCTCTCTCAGAAAAAGAGGGATTTTGCTGATGGAGGACGTAACCCAGTCCTACTATCTAAAGGAAGCGGGGCAGGATGCGGATTTTGTGGTGGGAAGTCTGCGCAAATGGTACGCGGTTCCCGACGGCGGTTTTGTCGTCTCCGATTTTCCGCTGGCGGAGGATGTTTTGGAGTCCGGCGACGATTACGCCAGGGAACGTCTGATTCCCCTTGTCCGAAAATGGGAGTACCTGATGGAGAGACAGGAAAAGGACGTGCCGCCGGCCGGACTACAGGCCGAAAAGGAGGCGTTTTTAAAGAGAAACCGCGCTCTGGAGGAAGACCTTGACCGTTATCAGGGAGTGCGGCGCATGTCGCGTGTTTCCGCCACAATTCTCGCAGGAATGAATGAGAGCGCGGCGGCGGGGAGGAGGGCGGAAAATTATCGTCTGTTATATGAAAAAATTAGGGGTATGAAACGGCTTTGGCCTGTTCTTGGCGGCGGGAAGGAGGCGGCCGGGCTCTATCTGCCAATCTATGCCAGGGAGCGTGACGGGTTGCAGCGGTTTTTGGGTGAGAGGGGTATTTACGCCCCTGTGCTCTGGCCGATAGGAGAAGAGAACCGTGACTGTCTGCAGGGGGAGGAAACCTATATTTTTGAACATATGCTGGCGCTTCCGGTGGATCAACGCTATGGCGCGGCACAGATGGAAGAGATCGCGGCGACGCTTTCCCTGTATGAGGAACAGCCGGTGATCGGTATAAGGACGGACGCAAACGACGAGGTGGCGACCGGACATGTGATGCGCTGTATTACCATTGCCAGGCGGTTGAAAAATATGGGATGTCAGGTAATTTTCTTTACGGCGGATAAGGAGGCGAAGGAGACGCTCTTGCGGGCAGGAATGGAGCAGATCTGCCTGAACACGGAGTGGAACCGGATGGAAGAGGAAGTGCCGAGGTTTAAAGAGATATTGGGCTTGTCGGGCGTAAAGATCCTTTTGGTGGATTCCTATCAGGCGACGCCGGCCTATTTTGAGAAGCTGGGTGACAGGGTGCGGTTAGCCTATATTGACGACTGCTTCGACGCGGTCTACCCGGTGGAGCTGCTGATCAATTACAACGCCTACCACACGAGATTTCCCTATGAGGAAACCTACGGCGGCAAAACAAAGCTTCTTCTCGGGACGGAATATGTGCCCCTCAGGGAGGAGTTCGCTGCGACGGAAGATGCGCGGGAGAAGGTGGAGGGACAGAAAGCAGGTTTTGACCTCCTTGTGGCAAGCGGGGGTACGGACGCGTGGGGCGCAGTTCTAGGTGTTTTGGAGAAAGCATCCGGGATGGAGGCATTTCAAAACGTCACCTTTCATGCGGTGGTGGGCGTTTACCATCCCCAAGGAGATGCCATAGAGGAGTTCGCGAGGACGCACGAAAACGTGAAGGTATACCGGCCCTGTCTTGACATGGCGGGCTTGATGGCAGTTTGCGACGCGGCGGTGTCCGCGGCGGGGACGATGCTGTTTGAGCTTTGCGCGATGCGGGTGCCGACCGTATTTTTCCAGTCGGCGGACAACCAGAGATATGACAGGGAATTTTTCGAAAAAGAGGATCGTATGCTTTTCGCCGGGGATATCAGACAGGACAAGGAGGCGTGCGTCAAGGCGCTTTGTGAGGGACTGGGGAGTCTGCTTACAGATAAAGACAGAAGGAGACGCATGAGAGAAAAGCTTTCCGAGGTCACGGATGGACAGGGGGCATGGCGGATCGCGGAGGAGATTGTAAAATTATAAAATGAGGTTGGAATACCAGGAACTGAAGAAGGAAAGAGCGTGCGGAATGAAAACAGGGTTAAACGCGGTGGCGATTATCACGGCCCGGGGCGGCAGCAAGCGGATTCCGGGGAAAAATATCAGAGAGTTTATGGGTAAGCCGATGCTTGTCTACGGTGTTGAGGCGGCACTTAAGTCGGGAGTTTTCCGGGAAGTTATGGTTTCCACCGACGATGCGGAGATTGCGCGCATCGCGCGGGAAGCGGGTGCGGCGGTTCCCTTTATGAGAAGCGAGAAGACCTCCGGCGATTTTGCCACCACGGACGATGTGCTTATGGAGGTGCTTGAGACATATGAGCAGCGGGGAGAGCGATTTGATTATATGGCATGCATTTATCCGACTGCGCCTTTTGTGACAGCCGGGAAACTCAGGGATGCCATGGAGCTATTGGTGGAGAAGGATGCCGCCGGAGTTATGCCGGTGGTGCGCTATTCGTTTCCTCCTCAGCGCGGCATGGCGATCCGCGACGGGAAGCTGGTGTACTGCTATCCGGAGAACGCCGCAAAGCGTTCCCAGGATTTGGAACCTGTGTACCATGACAGCGGCCAGTTTTACTGCTACCATGTGGAACGGTATCTGGCTTGTAAGGGCGATCTGCCGGACGGTTATCTGCCCATTGTCGTGCCGGATACGGAGGTACAGGATATCGACAATCCGTCGGATCTGGCACTGGCGGAGATGAAATTTCGTTTGATGCGGGAAAACCGTGAGCGGTGATAGAAAGGCATTGCGGCAAGTGTCTTTTTGCAGGGAGAGAGAAAATGGGACAGGAAAAAATACAGATAGGTAATCGATTCATCGGGGAAGGCGAGCCGACATACATTGTAGCGGAGATGTCGGCTAACCACTTGCAGGATTATGACCGGGCCGAGGCAATCATACGGGCGGCAAAGGAAGCGGGAGCGGATGCGGTGAAGCTTCAGACTTACACGGCGGATACCATCACGATGGATTGCGACAACGAATATTTTCAGATTGCGCAAGGGACAATTTGGGACGGCACTACTTTCTACAAACTTTACCAGGAGGCGTTCACGCCCTGGGAATGGCAGCCGAAACTTATGAAGCTGGCGAACGATTTGGGGATGGACTGTTTTTCCTCCCCGTTTGATTTCACGGCGGTGGATTTTATGGAGGAGATAAAGATGCCCGCCTACAAGATCGCTTCCTTCGAGATTAGGGACATACCCCTGATCCGAAAGATTGCAAAGCTGGGGAAGCCGGTTATCATGGCGACCGGTATCGCGCATCTGGAGGATATAGAGAGGGCGGTGAAAACCTGTCTTGAGGAGGGAAACGGGCAGATTATTCTTCTCAAATGCACTTCCACCTATCCTTCTCCCTATGAGGATATGAATATCAGAGTAATTCCCCATATGGCGGAGGTTTTTGACTGTATGACGGGACTTTCCGATCACAGCATGGGTTGTGCCGTGGCGGTGGCTTCGGTGGCTCTCGGCGCGCGTATGGTGGAAAAACATTTTACCCTCTCGCGGGCGGACGGCGGGCCCGACGCCGCTTTTTCCATGGAACCTGCGGAGTTTAAAAGGATGGTGGAGGAAATCCGCATTGTGGAGAAAGCGCTTGGGAAGGTGACCTACCGGCTGACCGAAAAGCAGGAGAGAAGCAGAGAGGAAGGACGTTCCCTCTTTGTGACGCAGGATATGAAAGCGGGGGAGATTTTTACATCGGAAAACATGCGCTCTATACGCCCCGCATTCGGTATGGCGCCTGTGCATTATGAGGAAGTGCTGGGTAAAAAGGCGCGCTGCGATATTTCCCGGGGAACGCCGATGGAATGGAAGTATGTGCAGTGATGTCGGATGTGGGGTGGATGAAAGCCTGCAAATTACGGGGCTGCGTCGTAACTACGTGACCGAAATGCGCTTTGATGGAGAAAAATAAAGTGGAAGAGAAACGAAAAAGGATCATGATTTTGGGCGCAAGCGCGCTACAGGTTCCCGCCATAAAGAAGGCGAAGGAATTGGGATATGAGGTCATTTTGGTGGATTATGACGAAGACGCGGTGGGTTTCGCGCTTGCGGATGTGAAGCTGGTGGTGAGCACGCTGGATCAGGACGAGGTATACCGGCAGGCGCTTATCTATCAGCCGGATGTGGTGCTCACGTCCACCAGCGACGGCCCTGTACGGACGGCGGCTTATGTCAATGAAAAGCTGGGAAAGCGGCCGGACTTGTCCTATGAGAACGCCCAGTGCGCCACCATAAAAAGCAGGATGAGGGATCGTTTAAAAGAAAGCGGCGTGCCGATACCCGAGTACTATGCGGCCGGGGACTACGGGACGTTTGCGGAGGCGGTCGGCAAGCTTAAGGGGAACTGTATCGTAAAGCCGGCGGATAACGCGGGAAGCCGGGGCGTGGTACTCTTGGAAGCGGCGGGTGTGGGAAACGGTGTCTGCGCGCGTATGGAAGGCGCGGGCCGGGAGTCGGGGTATGGGGCACGGCCGGCCGGCGGGAATGGTCGCCCGCACGACAGTCGGGAGGTTTACGACTATAGCCGGGCTCATTCCCGAAACGGCATCGTGATGGTGGAGGAGTATATGCAAGGACCGGAGGTCAGCGTGGAAGCGATTGTGGTGGAGAAGGAGCCGCACATCCTTGCCGTTACGGACAAGTATATCACGCCGCCGCCCTACTTTGTGGAACTGGCCCACTGTGAACCGAGCGGGTTGGATGAGGGGACGCAGGAGCGGATTCGCGCCGTGGCAAAGCAGGCCATCGCGGCCATCGGGATAGAGAACGCGCCGGCCCATGTGGAGATAAAGGTGACGGAGGAGGGTCCGAAGATCGTTGAGCTGGCAGCAAGGCTTGGCGGCGACTTTATCACATCGAAACTTGTGCCGCTTTCTACCGGGATTGATATGGTGGGAGCTTCCGTGGAGCTGGCGACGGGAAAAACGCCGGATCTTTTGCCGAAGCGGCAGAGAGGGGCGGCGATACATTTTATCCATGCAAAACAGGGGTATGAGGGGATATTGAAAGAGATAACCGTGCCGGAAGCTTTGTACAAAACGGAGGGCGTTAAGGAGATCAGCCTTTATAAAACCGCCGGAGAGCATGTACAGGGAACACGTTCGAGCAACGACAGGCTGGGGCATGTGATTACTACGGGAAGGACAAGAGAGCAGGCAATGGAGCTTGGAAAACGGGTGATGTCGCAGATAAGTGTCGTGTTATCATAAAAATGTTTTGCGAACGGGAGAATTATGAAGGATAGAATCTATGTCTGCCACACGTACTATCATGTGTACGTGGCTTGCTTAAAGGAACTGGATCTGGAAAGGGAAAAGCGGGGAAACGCAACTCTTGTCATGAGCACCATGTCCAATGATTTCGGGGATCTGGAGGAACGGGCAAGAGTATGCGGTCTTTTTGAGGCTGTGTATATGTTTGACGAGAAGGAGGACGTGACTTTTCCGGGAATTATGAAATACCACACGGACAGAGGCAGTCTGTTTTTGAATTTGCTGGCCCGCATCCGCTATACAAAGCTTTTGGGAAAGGCGCAGGAGCCTTATGTGCCGGTGGACTTTAAAGAATATAAGGACATCTATGTGTTTTGTGATTCCGACCCGATCGGCTATTATCTGAGTTATAAAAGGATTTTCTACCACGCGCTGGAGGATGGGCTGGACTGTATCAGCACTTACGACACGGCCCGATATGATAACAGAGGGCATTTTAAACTGAAAGCTTTTCTCGCCGCCCGGAATCTGATTTTCATCCAGAATGGCTGGGGAAAGTACTGCCTGGACATGGAAGTCAACAATATTTCCATCCTGCCGTACCCTTGTCCCAAATATATCGAGAAGCCGAGGCATGAGCTGACGGAGCGCCTTTCGGGAGAAGACCAGGATTTGCTGGTGAACCTGTTTATAGGAAATATTGGGGAAATACGTGAAAAGCTGGCGGCGGGAAACAACCAGATTCTTCTTTTGACGGAGCCTTTGTGCGAGCTGGATGTGCGGGAACGGATATTTCGCGATTGCATTGAGCAGTATGGAAAAATAGAAGGGCTTAAAACGACCGTTTTAATCAAACCGCACCCGAGGGATCTTCTGGATTACGAGAAGCTATTCCCGGACTGCGTTGTGCTTGACAGGAAGTTTCCCATGGAAATTTTGAATTATATAGAAGGGCTTGTCTTTTGCCGTGTGATTTCGGTGTTTACCGTAGTCCACAGCATCCGTTTCGCGAAAGAGATCATCTATTTGGGCGAAGATTTTATGGACAATTACGAGGATCCCAGGCTCCATCGGCAAAACGATGAGATTTAAACGCAGGACAATTTTGAAAAAACAGGAAAAAGCGCATTTGCGCGATGGATGCTCCTGTGGTATACTCGATAGAAGTCAAAAATTCGCTGCGGTTTTAGAAGGAACCTGATTATGGGAAAGATTTTAAGGAAAATGAACGTCCTTTTGGACGGGAAGCAGAAGCGTACTATGGCGGCGCTCATCGTAATGATGCTAATCGGCGGCGTGCTGGAAAGCCTGGGTGTTTCCATGCTGGTGCCCATTGTGACTGTGGTGATGGACCCGGCGGCGGTGGAGGAGAGCGAGATTCTTTCCGCTGTCTACGACGGGCTCGGGATGGAGAGCAGCGCCCAGTTCGCCATGTTTCTGCTGTCAGCTTTCGTGGGAATGACGGTGGTGAAAAACATATACCTCTTTTTCCAGCAGAAAGCCCAGCTAAAATTTGTCTATACAAATCAGTTTGCCACTTCCAGGCGGATGATGATCAACTTTATGCAAAGACCCTATGAGTACTATCTGAATGCCGACACGTCTGTCATTCAGCGCAATATCACGTCCGACGTGAACAATATGTACGGACTGATTTTAAGCTGTCTACAGCTTTTTAGCGAGTGCATCGTCTTTATCTGCCTTGTCGTAGCCCTCTTTATTTATTCGGACGCTATGATGATCGTGACGGTGGCGGCGCTTATGGTGCTACTCCTTTTTGTCATCAAAAAAGTATTAAAGCCCATTATGATAAAAGCCGGGCAGGACAACCAGGACTATTACAGCGGCTTGTACAAGTGGATCGAACAGTCCGTGATGGGAATCAAGGAGATCAAGATCGGATGTAAGGAAAGCTATTTCATCAATGAGTATGCCAAATGCGGGGCGGGTTATGTCGGTGCGGTGCAAAAATACAACCTGTTTAACGCAACGCCAAGACTTTTGATCGAGACAGTGTGCATCGCGGGCATGGTGGGGTATTTCGTACTCACCATCGGGCATGGCACGCAGATGAAGGAACTGGTGCCGCAGCTTTCGGCTCTTGCGGCGGCTGCCATGCGGCTGCTTCCAAGCGTAAACCGCATCAACAATTTTCAGACATCCATATCCTACTTCGAGCCTTTCTTTATGGGAGTCAGCGACAACTTGCAGGAGGAGATTCATGACGGACATGTGACCTATGACCCGGATGCGTACAGGCACAAGCAGAGCGTGGACAAGCTGCCCGTGGAGAAGATGATCCGGCTGGAGGATATCACCTACAGATATCCGAATTCGGAGACTCTGATTTTTGATCACGCGCAGATGGAGATACCAGTCGGCGCTTCGGTCGGCATCGTGGGAGTCACGGGAGCGGGGAAAACTACCATTGTGGATATTATGCTGGGACTTTTGCAGATGGAGAGCGGGCGTATCCTGGCGGATGGCGTTGATGTGAGCGGTCATTATGCCGCCTGGCTGAAAAACATCGGCTATATCCCCCAAACCGTCTTTATGATTGACGATTCCATCCGCAGGAATGTGGCTTTCGGCGTGCCGGAGGAGGAGATCGACGAGGAAAAGGTGTGGAGGGCTCTGAAAGAGGCTGCTCTCGATGATTTTGTGAGAAGTCTGCCGGAGGGATTGGAAACCGGGATCGGCGAGCGTGGCATACGTATTTCCGGCGGCCAGAGACAGAGAATCAGTATCGCGAGAGCTCTTTACGAAGACCCGGAGGTGCTTGTGCTGGATGAGGCGACTTCTGCTCTCGACAACGAGACGGAGGCGGCGATCATGGATTCCATTAACAGGCTTCATGGAAGAAAAACACTTGTTATTATTGCGCACAGACTACAGACCATTGAGAAGTGCGACATGGTGTATCGCGTAACCATGGGGAAAATTTCCCGAGAAAGGTAGAGCAAAGTAAAGTGCTTAGCGTGAAAAGTACTTCTAGCCGCTCATGCCAGAGGGCATTTCGCGGAGAAGTACTAAGTTTCACGCCGAAAAACGCCAAAAAACGGGCGTTTTTCATACGAATTTGAGATTCCGCATAGCGGTTAGTGTGAGAAGAGTTTCTAAAGACGTCCCGCCATAGGACGGGACGCCAAGAAACCGTCTCACACAGGAGAATGCCCAAAATACGGCATTCTCCGCATTGATTTGAGTCACAGCAGAGCTGTGACATGGAGGTTAGCATGAAAAAATTATGGGATTTCGGATGGGGGCTTTATAGGAAGCACGAGGAAGGGATCAATTATCTGATCTTTGGTTTTCTCGCCTTTGTGTTAAACTACATTCTGTATTTCGTTTTCGCGGATGCCGTAGCCATGCACTATATGGCGGCTACGGGGTTGTCCTGGGTGCTGACGGTGGTGTTTGCTTACTGGACAAACCGGACTTTTGTGTTTAAAAGCCAGAATAAGGAGACAAAGGCGGTTGTCACGGAGTTTGTTTCCTTTATCGGTGCGAGGGTGGCCACGGAGGTGCTGGAACTTGGACTGATGTATCTTATGGTGGACGTTATGGCGGTCAATGACAAGATTTCGAAGCTGATCTGTCAGGTGATTGTGATTTTGGCAAACTATGTGCTTAGCAAAATCTGGATATTCAAGGATACGTCGGAAAAAGGAAACTGATTAGCAGGGGATTAGGAGAAGAAGAGGCGGAGCGTATGGGAGCGGGAAATAAAAGACAGGCCAATTTTGAACTGCTGCGCATTGTGGCGATGCTTATGATCATCTCGCTTCATTATCTGGTGAAGGGCGGGGTAGCCGCGCCGTTTCCCTTTGCCGTGAGGGAAAACCCTGTCGGCGCTTTTGCATGGCTGGTTGAGGCTTTCTGTATTGTGGCGGTAAACTGTTATGTGCTGATCAGCGGCTACTTTTGTGTGGAATCTGTGTGGAAGCCGGGGCGGGTTGTCTCCCTGTTTGCCCAGATTCTTTTTTATTCCCTGCTCCTTCCATGCATCCTGCTTCTGACGGGGACAAAAGCTGTCGAAGGAATGGGGCTTTATGACTGGATTGGCTTTGTGCTGCCTATCGGGACGGAACACTACTGGTTTGCGACTGCCTATCTTTTAATGTATCTTTTTGCGCCTTTCCTGGCGGCAGGCATACGGCAAATGAAAAAAAGGCAGCTACAGGTTGTGACGGTACTTCTCCTTTGCTTCTTTTCTCTGGAAAAGACTGTTGTCCCGATCTCTTTTGTGACGGACAGGCAGGGTTATGATTTCGGGTGGTTTTTGTGCCTGTTTGTGGTGGCGGGCTATATCAGGATGTACGGAATCCCGTGGCTGGAAAAACAGACTCACGCGGTGGCGGCGTATGTTCTTTCCTGTCTGTCTGCCTGGGCAATGGCGATGCTTTCCAATGTGCTCGGCGGCAGAATAGATGCGTTTGCTTATTATGCGGACATGCTTTACACATACAATCATCTGTGCTGCCTTGCCGGCGCGGTTTCTTTCTTTTATGTATTTAAAAATATGCAGTTTGGTCAAGGGCGCATGACAACGGCAATAAGAAAGCTTGCGCCTTACACTTTCGGCGTCTACCTTTTGCATGAACATAATCTGGTGCGATATGAGTGGATGAGATGGCTTGGCGCGGATATGGCGGCCGAGGGCTTTCTCTTTGTACCGCATATGATCGGATGCGTGCTGCTTGTGTATGTGGCCGGAACGGCGGTGGATATGGCGCGAGCGTGGGTGTTTGGGCTTGTGGCGGATGCTTTGCGCAGACTACGCTGAACAGGTTGCGGAAAATACGGATTTTTTGTCAGGAGAAAAGGTTATGGTTATTTTAAGAAAGTATCGGGAAAAAGACGTTCCGGCTATGATTGCGATTTGGAACGAGGTAGTGGAGGAGGGGATTGCCTTTCCGCAGGAGGAATTTCTGGATGGGATGACGGGCGTTTCATTTTTCGAGAGCCAGAGTTATTGCGGGGTGGCTGAGGAGGAAGAGAGTGAGGAAGTGCTGGGAATGTATATCTTGCACCCGAATAATGTGGGCAGATGCGGACATATATGTAATGCGAGCTATGCCGTGGCTTCTGGGAGCAGGGGACTGCATATCGGAGAGAAGCTGGTACTTGACTGTATCGAACAGGCGCGGCGGATTGGATTTCGGATTTTGCAGTTTAATGCGGTTGTTGCTTCAAATCTACATGCCAGACATTTGTATGAGAGAATTGGCTTTACGCAGCTCGGCACAATTATGGGTGGTTTTCGGATGAAAGACGGGCGATACGAGGATATTTGTCCTTATTATATTGAAATTCGTTAATCGGTATAAGGTAGAGTCAGAGCGGCAAATTGCTGAAGACAGCGGAAACGGAGCATCAATCAGTGGCAAAAATTTACGGAAAATACAAAAATATGATAGAAAAACTGCTGTTTCCGGCAGTGCTCCTGATTTATCCCCTTATAAAGATCAATCAGGGAATGGATGTGGCGGACAGCACATACTCTCTGGCAAATTTCCAGTATTTCGGACAGATGGACGGCACCTGGATGGTGGCTACTTTCCTTGCCAATGTGACGGGCAGTTTCTTCATGAAACTGCCATTTGGGGGAACGCTGATAGGTATGAATTTCTACACGTCGCTTGTGCTGTCGGCAACTGCGGTTATGGCCTATCTGGTTCTCAGAAAATGGGTTTTTGCACCGCTTCTGTTCGTGGGGGAGTTCATGGCGCTGGGGCTTTGCTGGTGTCCTTCCACGGTTTTGTACAATTATCTGACTTATTTTTTGATGACAGCCGCTATTTTATTTATTTTTTGCGGGCTGACAGGGGGCAGGACGACTTTTGCGGGCACAAATGGGGAGACGGAAGCGGATTGTGACGAGTATGGCACGTGCGGGGCCGGTAAATCCGTGTTCTGGAAAAGACAGAGGTTTTGCTTCGCGGCGGCGGGTGTCTGTCTCGGGGCCAATGTGGCGGTGCGGATGCCGAATGTGGTGCAGGCCGCTTTTATTTTGGCGGTTTGGTACGGCGTGGTGCGGATGGACAGGTGGGAGAAGGCGGCGCAGAGAAGGGATGCGGTGGGAAAAAATGCCGATGAAGGAAACGAAACGAGACGTTCCCTGCCCTGGAGGCGGCTTTTAGGAGCTACCGGATGGTGTCTGCTTGGCTATGCCGTCGGCTTTGGCGTGCCTTTGGCCCTTATCTGCATTCGATACGGGGTATCGGCCTACCCGGATATGGTGTTTACCATGTTTGCCATGACGGATCAGGCTACGGACTACAAGCCGGCCGCCATGCTTACGGGGATGTTCGGTGATTACGGGAAGGGGTTGTACTGGCTGGCATTTGCCGGTGTTTGCGCGGCGGCGGCGGGCTTTGCGTTTTGGGTGCGGGAGTGGCTATATGGCGCGGGGAAAAAAGCCGGGCAGCAGGACGGAGTAAGAACCGATGCGCGGATCGGTGATGCCGGGCCAAGTTGGAACGCATATAGAATAACTGGTGTAATTATTAAGACGGCTTATGTCCTGCTTTTGCTTGTGCTGCTTCGCTTTTACTGGGGCAGGGGTATGTTTCATTTCAGATACTATATGCATGGGAACGGCAGTATTTACTACCCTGCGGTGCTGTTGCTTTTGGTGACGATTGCGGCAGGGTTTAGATGTCTCATCGGGCGAAAGGCGTGTGAGGAACAAAAAATAATGGCGGCGTTGGTGCTTTTGCAGATCTTTCTGACGCCTCTTGGCAGCAATAACGACTTGTACCCGATTGTCAATAATCTGTTTGTGGCGGCGCCGTTTTTGCTGTGGGTGGTAAATGGCGGTATCAGGGCCTGGGACGCAGGAGAGGTAAGAAGAGGTTCAGGCGAAGAGGCGGCTTGCGCAAAAAACAGAGCGGTTTATGATTTTGTCTGGCGCGCGCCGACAGTATTTCTTATTATGTTTGTGATGGTGCAGAGTATCGGATCTCACATAAACTTTGTTTTTCAGGACGGTATTTACGGAGAACCGCGGGACACACGCGTTAAGACGCCAAAAAAAGCCGCGGGAGTTTATACGACCTTGGAAAATGCCGCGCTTTTGGAGGAGTTGTCGGTTTTTGCAAAGGAGGAGGGGCTGACAGGCCAGGAGGCGATTACTTATGAAGAACTGCCGGGCCTCCATTACTTCCTCGATATGCCGCCGGCTTTGTCCACAATCTGGCCGGATTTAGAATCTTATCGCATGACGGAGTATTTGCGGGATATGGAAGAACTGTCGGAAGAAATGGGGGCGGGAAAGGAGCCGCCGGTCATTATCGTACCCTCTGCCGTGGCGGCCTACTGGAGTGACGACGGCGAGGCGATAGGTTGGTTTGGCGTGGATACGGAGGCGATGGCTTCGGACGGGAAGCTGCGAATCCTTTGGGACTTCGTCAGGGATTACGGGTATGTGGAACGTTTTGGAAATGCCAGGTATGTGGTTTATATGCAGTGACCGGATTCTTTGACATGGAATGAGAAAATAGTTATGTCTGAAAACATTATGTTTGTAAACATTATGTTTTGAAACATAATGTTTACAAACATATAAAATGTGATATACTCTTTATATAGACAATGGCAGAAGAAAAACTGCCGGGAGGGTATATGGAACAATTTGTAGACCGCGAACTGGAAATCAGAACGCTCGAAAAGGAATATAAAAAAAAGGACTCGTCCCTGGTCATTGTGTATGGCCGTCGGCGGGTAGGAAAAACGACGCTTCTCTCGGAATTTATGAAAGATAAAAAGGCGTTGTATTTTCTGGCGACGCAGGAGGCGGAGACGTTGAACCGCAACGCTTTTCGGGAGAAGGCGGCGGCCTTTATCGGAAGTGAACTTCTTGCGGAAACTTCCACGGATAAGTGGGATATTATTTTTAAAGCGATTGTGTCCGGTGCGTGGGAGGAAAAACCGATTTTGGTTATAGATGAATTCCAATATCTCGGAAAGGCGAATCCGGCGTTTCCTTCCGTATTCCAGAAGATATGGGATGAAATTTTAATAAAATGTCCCGTCATGGTGATTTTATGCGGTTCCCTGATTTCCATGATGGTGTCTCAGACGCTTTCATACAACAGCCCTCTCTACGGGAGACGGACGGCGCAGATTCGTCTGAAGCAAATACCTTTCCACTACTACCGGAAATTTTGCCCGGGGCTGTCCAGAAGGGAGCAGATCGAACGCTACGCGGTGACCGGAGGCGTCCCCAAATATATCGAATCGTTTTCGGACTGTACGGATATTTTTGCAGGTATTGAGGAGAATATTTTAAACCGCACAGGCTACCTGTACGAGGAGCCGCACTTTTTGTTGCAGCAGGAAGTGGCGGAGGTGGGAAGCTATTTTTCTGTCTTGCGCGCCATCGCTTTCGGAAGGACGAAGATGTCGGAGATCGCATCCTTTATGGAGACAAGGGCTACCGATTTGACCAGGACATTGAAAACGTTGATAGAACTTGATCTCGTACAGCGGGAAGTGCCGGTTACGGAGGAAAATCCCGAAAAGAGCAAAAAGGGACTGTACCGTATCACGGATTATTATATCCGGTTTTGGTTTACGATGATCTACCCCAATCAGGGGGATATTGAGCAAGGGAATATAACGCATGTTATAGAAAAAATCAGGAAGAGTTTTGTGCGCAGTCATGCCGCCTTTGTCTACGAGGACGTTTGCCGCAGCGAGCTGGCGACCAGAGACGACCTGCCTTGCCATTTTTCAAGGATCGGGCGTTACTGGGATAAAAATACGGAGATCGATATCGTTGCGGTAAACGAGGAGGAGAGCGTTATCCTGTTTGGGGAATGTAAGTATTGGAGCGGCTGCATGGATGTGGACGTTTTTTACCGGCTCCTGGAGAAGGCCCCGAAAGTGCCATGGCACAAGGGCTGCAGGAAGGAACTGTACTGTCTGTTTTCCATAAACGGATTCAGCCCCCGCCTGCGGGAGATCGCAGAAAGCAGGGATGACCTGATTTTGTCGGAGTAGGAATTTGCTTTATGATATGGTATACTTGAGCGGAGGCGGGACTCTTAGACCCATGGCATCAGGCCGGTATAAGGATGCAAAGGAGAAAAGATGCTTGACACAAACTCGGTTATGCGCAAAAAAATGCGCAGAAATGGAGAAAAAAATGATCAATTTTAACGTACCTCCCTTCACGGGGAAGGAATTGGACTATATGAGGGAAGCCGTGGAGAATCAGAAGATTTGCGGCGACGGGCCTTTTACTAAAAAATGCAATGAGTGGATTGAGGAGCAGACCGGCACGGCCAAGTGTCTGCTGACGACATCCTGCACCCACGCCACGGAGCTGGCGGCTTTGCTTGCAAAGATAAAGCCGGGGGACGAGGTCATTATGCCCTCTTACACTTTTGTGTCCACGGCCAATGCGTTTGTCCTGCGGGGAGCTACGGTGGTGTTTGTGGATGTCCGGCCGGATACCATGAATATAGATGAAAAACTGATTGAGGATGCCGTCACGGAGCGCACAAAAGCGATTGCGCCGGTTCATTACGCGGGTGTGGGCTGCGAGATGGACACTATCATGGACATAGCAAAGAGGTATCATTTGACTGTGATAGAAGATGCTGCCCAGGGAATTATGGCATCCTATAAGGGAAAACCGCTGGGCACCTTTGGAGAGTTCGGGTGCTTCAGCTTTCATGAGACGAAGAATTTCAGCATGGGAGAAGGCGGCGCGCTGCTGATCCGTGACGAGAAGGATATAGAGATGGCGGAGATTTACCGGGAAAAAGGGACGGACAGGAGCCGCTTTTTCAGAGGACAGGTAGACAAGTACCGCTGGCAGGAGTATGGGTCGTCTTATTTGCCGGGCGATATGAACGCCGCTTATCTGTATGCGCAGTTAGAGCTGGCAGAGGAGATCACGCAGGCAAGGATGGACAGGTGGAACCAATACCTGGAGCTGCTTACGCCGCTTTCGGAAGCCGGAAGGATTGAACTTCCCCATATCCCCGGGCACTGTGCGCACAATGCCCACATGTTTTATATCAAGACGAAGGATATGGAGGAGAGGGGGCGCCTGATCGCGTATTTGAAGTCAAAGGATATTTTGTCGGTGTTTCACTATGTGCCGTTACATTCCGCGCCTGCCGGACAAAAGTACGGCAGATTCCACGGGGAGGATAAGTATACGACAAAGGAGAGCGAGAGACTCCTTCGCCTTCCGATGTTCTATAAGCTGACGGAGGATGAAACGGAGTATATTGCAAAACAGGTGAAAGCTTTTTACGCGGCAAACTGATGGGACAGGAAAAGAGACAAGGATACGAAAACTGCATACTGACTTTTGCGGTCACGGGAGTAAACGTGCTTCTGATGGGTATTTTCTTTGACTTCTATTTTGACTTGAATGACGACACGATGATGCGGGATATCATGGCGGGGCTTTACAGCGGCGTACCGGACGGACACAACATGCAGACGCTTTACCCGCTGGGAGCTGCCCTTGCGCTGTGCTACAGGCTGTGCCGGGAGATTCCCTGGTACGGCCTGTTCTTGTTTCTGTGTCAGTTCGGCTGCTTTTTTCTGCTTGGCTTGCGGCTTTGCGGGTCGGTTGACGATTTTTCCGTGTCGCAGGCAGACAAAACATGTCATCGATACGCGAAAAAGGGCTTGAAGGCGGCAATTTTGCTGGGATTGGCAATAATGATGTGGGGAACCTGGCTGCTCCATATGGTCAATATGCAGTACACCATCACCTGCGCCATGCTCTGTGCCGCGGCTGTTTTCCGGTTTATGACAACGCTGCGGGGGACAGGCGCCGGACGGCTTGTCCGGGACAATATAGCGTCCGTCCTGCTGGTTGTTCTGGCTTTTCAGCTTCGGTCGGAGATGCTGCTTTTGACTCTTCCGTTTATGGCTTTTGCCATGTGGTTTTGCTGGTGGGAGGAAAGCCCTTTCCTGTCTGCCAAAAAGATGAAAAAATACGGTGCTGTGGCGGGGCTGATGTTTTTGGGTATGGGGTTGTCTTTGCTGATTGACTCTGCGGCCTATGGCAGCGAGGAATGGAAGGATTTCAGAAGATTTTTTGACGCAAGGACGACAGTCTATGATTTTTATCAGGAAGTAGTGACACAGGACGAGTATCGGGATGCTTTGTGTGAGCTGGGCGTTTCGCCCGCCAAACAGACGCTTCTTCGCAATTATAATTTTGGGCTGGATGAAGAAATCGACACGGGAATGCTTGAGGAGGTGGCGTCCTACGCGGCGGACTCCGTGGGTGGAGCCAGAGATTGGGGAAAGATTTTTAAGGACAGCCTGCTCTTTTATCGGTATCGAACCGTTCATTTGGACGATGCGCCATACAATCTTCTGGTGCTTTTGGGTTATGCGGCAAATGCAATATTATATGTTATTTTATTTTTGGAGGAACGAAAGACTTCTGTCGGGGAGTCAGCCGGAAAGAACGTTCCGCTATCGGAAACAGCCGGAAAGCAGCCGGCAGGCCGGCTTTTATGGAGGATGGCGCAGCTTGCCATGCTTTTTGCGATGCGAAGCGCACTCTGGCTGTTCGTTCTGGTGCGGGGGCGGGACCCCGAGAGGATCACGCATTCCCTCTATCTGGTGGAATTTGTTCTGCTCGCGGGAATGCTTATCCGGTGTCTTGCGGGAAGATGGGAGAGACGGGGGAGATTCCTTCTTTGCGGTTTGGCGATTCCGTTTCTTCTTGTTTCGCTGGGGAACTTTCCGGGGATTGTTCGTGCGGCGCAGGCAGACCAGGCAAGACGGGAGGGGATTTTGCGCGACTGGCAGGCCATAGATTCCTATTGCAGGACGCATTCGGAAAGCTTTTATTTCGAGGATGTGTATTCCACCGTTGCTTTTTCGGGGAAACTATTTGCGGGAGGAGGCAAAAGCCCGGCAAACTATGATATCGCGGGGGGATGGATGTGCAAGAGTCCGCTGTATCGGGAAAAGCTTTCACATTTCGGTATAGAGACGGCGCAGGAGGCGCTGACGGGGAGCGGGGTGTACTTTATCATGTCGGATGCCGAGGCAAAGGAGCGGGGCGTCGACTGGCTGACGGATTTTTACGCGGAGAGAGAATTGGACGCAGAGATAGAGGAGAGCGACAGGATTAACGAAAACTTCGGGGTGTACCGGATCAGAACGAGCGAATAGATGGAGGTAAGCGGATGAACAGGCAAAAGATTCACATACGCCCTATAACGCCGGACGACACGGCGTCGGTCGTAGCCTGGCGGAATAAGGATTTTGTGAGAAAGAATTTTATATACCAGAAACCCTTTACTAAGGAGGGACATCTGACCTGGCTGAGAGAGCAGGTGGAGCCGGGGCATGTGGCGCAGTTTATCATCTGTCTGGAGGACGGTACTTCGATAGGCAGCGTCTATTTGCGGGATATTGACAGGGAGAAAAAAACGGCTGAGTACGGTGTGTTCATCGGCGAGGAGAAAGCCCTCTCACAAGGATACGGGACGCAGGCGGCAAGGCTGATGCTGGCGTATGGGTTCGGGACGCTGGGGCTTGAAAAAATATTTCTGCGTTTTCTGGAAGATAATGTGGGAGCACAAAAAAGCTATGAGAAAGCAGGTTTTAGGATGATACAGGACAGGCGGGAGAGCGTATGCCTGGAACAGGGGACGAGAGGGGTTTTATTTATGGAGACAGAGCGCAGCGCGTGGGAGAATGCGATAAGTCCCGGAATGGAGAAGGCATGAGACAATTGGTCAGTTTTGTGATACCTTGCTACCGGTCGGCGCAGACCATCGGCAAGGTTGTGGAGGAAATCGGGGAGGCAATGGCGGCGCAGGGCAAGTACCGCTATGAGATTATACTGGTAAACGACGCTTCGCCGGATGATACCTTTGAGAAAATAAGGGAGCTGTGTGGACGGCAGAAGAACATATGCGGGGTAAATCTGGCCAGAAATTTCGGGCAGCACGCGGCGCTGATGGCGGGTTTTCGCTATGTGTGTGGGGATATCGTGGTCTGTCTGGACGACGACGGACAGACGCCCGCCGGGGAAGTGGGGAAGCTCCTTTCCGGCATAGAGGCGGGCTCGGATGTGGTTTATGCGAAGTATACGCACAAACAGCATTCCCTTTTCCGCAATTTCGGCAGCAGGGTTAATGAAAAAATGACACGCGTTATGCTAGGGAAACCGAAAGAGCTGTATATTTCCAGCTATTTCGCGGCAAAGCGTTTTGTGGTGGAGGAGATGCTTCGCTATGATAACCCGTATCCTTATGTGATCGGGCTTGTGCTGCGGACTACAAAAAAGATCTCGAATGTGGAGGTGACCCACAGGGAACGGGAGATAGGAAGTTCCGGCTATACGCTCGGAAAGCTTTTGGGACTGTGGTTTAACGGGTTCACGGCTTTCAGTGTGAAGCCGCTGAGAGTGGCGACGGTGATCGGGGTAATTTCCGCCTGTGGAGGCTTTGCTTATGGGATATATACGGTTGCAAAGAAATTTTTGAATCCGGCTGTGCCGGTGGGATTCAGCGCGCTCATGGCGGCGGTTGTATTTTTCTGCGGGTTGATTCTTCTGATGCTGGGGATCATCGGAGAGTATATCGGACGGATTTATATTTCCATGAACAATTCTCCCCAGTACGTGATAAGAGAGTGTTTGGATGAGAGAGATGCGGATTGATAAAAGGCGGGACAAAATAAGAAGCCTGTGGATCGCGGGCGTTTTTTCCTTTCTGTTTTCGGCGGCGATTCTGTTTGGCGCGCGGTTAGACAGTGTGGAGAATGTGGATGTAAAGGATGGGACACTGTGGCTTCATCTTGCAGCGTTTACCATTATGTTCACGGGGATTGTGCTGCTTTTGTGGCGGCTTATGGACATGATGCATGATCGGGGAGCGACTGTCGTAGGGAAGATCGCAGATAAAATAACGAACGCTATTTATATGACGGATGAAATGGCGGATGTCGGTGCTTTTGTATTCCTGTTTCTTTGCTGGCTGCCTGTTTTTCTGGCGGTATACCCGGGGTTTTTCGTCTACGACGCCCAGGATGAATATGTGCAGGTGGCGACCAGAACGTTTTCCACACATCATCCCCTTGCGCATGTGCTTCTTCTTGGCGGGATGATCTGCGGTGTCCACAAACTGACGGATTCCTACAATTTAGGTATCGCCTGTTATATAATTTTCCAAATGCTTCTTGCAGCGGGCGTTTTTACCTTTCTCTTTTCCTATCTCAGAAAAAAAAAGGTGAGCCGTGTACTTCGGCTTACAGGTCTTGTCTGGCTTGGGCTGTTTCCGACAGTGGTCATGTTTACGTTGTGTTCGGCTAAGGATGCGCTCTTTACGCTGGCATTGTTACTGCTTTTGGTCTGCCTTTTGGAGATGGGTACGGCGGGGGCTTTTTTTGAATCAAAAGGCTGGCGGATTCTTTTTGTGGTGAGCTCTCTGGCGATGATGCTTTTTCGAAACAACGGCTTTTATGCTTTTCTTGTAATGATTCCTCTGCTGCTGATCCTGAAAAAGGGGCGTCGGGGACAGATTCTTTTTCTGGTTGCGTGTGCGGTGGCAGGATGCCTTCTCATAAACGGCAGTTTGAAAACGGCGCTCCACGCGGACGATTCGGAGTATCAGGAGCTTTTGACAGTGCCAATTCAGCAGCTTTCCAGAGCTTACAAGTACGCGCCGGAGGCGTTTTCGAAAGAGGATCTGGAAATTCTCTATGAGGTGTTGGATGAGGAGGCGCTTTCCCTCTATACGCCAAGGCTCTCCGACCCGGTCAAGTATCGCTTCGATAATGAGGTTTTTGCCAGGGACAAGGGAAGGTATTTGGGCCTCTGGCTGCGGGTGGGGAGAAAAAAGCCCCTGATCTATCTCAACGCCTGGTGGATGACATCCTACGGTTTCTGGTATCCCGACACCGTTATCAACGTATACGGAGGCAATACGGTTTTCACCTTTACCTATAAGGATAATTCCTATTTCGGATACGAGGTGGAGCTTCCGGGAGTCCGGGAGAGCAAAATTCCGTGGCTTGACGAGGTGTACAGGAAGCTTTCTCTGGAGGTCTGGAAGGAGAAGGTGCCGGTGGTTTCCTGGCTGTTTTCTCCGGGGGGCATGTTCTGGCTCTACGCTTTCCTGTTTGCCTGGCTGTTAAATAACAGAAGATATGAAATACTGCTGCCGTTTCTTCCCGTTTTTCTGGTCTGGCTGACGGTGCTTTTAGGGCCGACATACCTGCCCAGGTATGTGCTCTTTTTCTGGTATGCGCTGCCGCTGTTTTTTTCATTGGGGGCGGTGGGACGCGGCACGGAGGCTTCCCCATGAGGGCGGTTTGCCTTTTATAATTTTTTTGTGTTACAGCCCAGGTATTGTGATATACTAGTAGGCAATGAGCAGTGCGCAGACGAAAGATGAAAAATGGCAGCAAGCTGACAATTTTTTCAGATTGCGGATGCATAGTGCGAAGCCCGAGAGCGAGATGGAGCGAAGCGTAATCGAGCGGGCGCTGCGGGGCAGAGGAAAGAACTGCGCGGACGAAAGATGAAAAAATGGCAGCAAGCTGAGCGAAGCGTAATCGAGCGGGCGCTGCGGGGCAGAAAAAAGCAGTGCGCGGACGTAAGATGAAAACAATATGTAAAGAGGATGACTATGAATCGAATTTTGAATAAAAGACAGGCAATCCGAGGAACGGTTCTGATTCTGGCGGTGTGTGTAGCGATGATTCTCTGGCCGCTACGTTTGATCAGAGAGGAGGTACGAGCCGGAAGCAGCAGGGAAAAGGCGACGGTTTCCGAGGCGGTTACGCCGGACTATGTGGTACAGCAGAGATTTATCGCACAGTACGACAGATTAAAGGAGATAGAAATTTATCTGGCAGAATGGACGGCGGGAGAGAAGCTTAATTTTGTGCTTCGCGATTCGTCCATGCAGACTCTTATGCAGCAGGTGATAGATGTAAGGGATATGAAAGCGGTTCCCGGTTATCTTCGCGTGCAGATCAACATAGATACAGAGGTAGGCCGCGATTATTATTTCCTGCTTCAGGGAGTGGAGTCGGAGTTTCGCGTAGCCTGCGCGGACAACACCGGGGATAATATCAACATTTATATAGGCGCCTCCTACTATGGCGATGTGGAGGACACGGAGCGCTGCGTGGTTGCGGACTATGTCTACGAGGTGCCGCTGCGCAAGGGAAAAACGCTCGCTGTGTTTGCTTTTCTTCTGTTTGCCTGCGTGTTTACAACGTGGTTTACGGCGTTTTATTATAAAAAGCACCCGGAGAAGAACACCTTGCTTACCGTGGAGCGCGCACAGCGCTTCGTATTGAACCCGCTGATTGCGGCGGCTGCGCTTGTGGCTGCCGTGGCAGTCGGCCCGTGCCGGTTGTTTACGACAGACATTTATTCCATCCTCTTTTATGAGACGGGCATCGTTTTTGCGGCGGTGGTTTCGTTCTATGCGGTGAATCATGACAGGACGGGAATTGCCACGGACAGGACGGTCTTTGCCGTGATACGGGGCAGATGGAAGGATGATCTGCAAGCCGTCATGATCGCCGGGGCAATTTGGGGATGCTGTAATTACATGAACGCGCTGTATGAGATTCATCATACGGTAGCCTACAGGCAGGTGCTTATTTTTTTCGCGCTGGCACTGATCGCAACAT
Source organism: uncultured Lachnospiraceae bacterium (assembly GCA_910587095.1). Taxonomy (GTDB): domain Bacteria; phylum Bacillota; class Clostridia; order Lachnospirales; family Lachnospiraceae; genus UBA3282. Next base: position 20,312 of record CAJUMJ010000028.1, on the reverse strand, counting down.
ATCAAAGGAAAGAGATTATTTGCTGGTACAATGTCCTTTACGGCGTGGCGGCCGCGGTGATTGCGCCGATGTACTACAAGGACGGGCTGGCGGCAGTCTATGAAAAGAGCGCGCTGAAAGGTCTTGCAGAGCCGGACGAACTGGAGCTTCTCGCCTTGAAGCTGACGGTGTGGGCGGGCGTTATGGCGGGTATTGTAATTCTCAATACGCTGCGACTTTTGTGTAAGCGGGAGATTGGCAGAATTTCCTGGCCGTACGGCATTTTGGTGGGCGCCTTTTTTACCCTTCTCATTCTCTACCGGAATACAAGGGGATGGCCCATCTATTTGGTCTGCATTTTTGCGCTCTATTATCTGCGCATGGCTTCCCGGTCGGAAGGGGTAAAAAGAGCCATATTGTTGCACAATATAGTAAACGGGATTTTACTGCACTTTGTTCTGACCGTTATATATTGTCTATTACACAGGCCATATATGTATTTCCGCTATTACCGGTATCCTTTCCATTTCCATACGGTGACGATTTCCGCCGTGTATCTGGCTTTGGTGGTGTGCGCGGCGCTCATTAAGTTTTTGGATGCATATGGAAGAAAACCGTCTCTTGCGGGCACATATAAGGAGCTGTCGATATTGGGCGTCTCCGCCATGTATCTTTTGTTTACGTTGTCCAGGACAGGTTATCTTGCCATGTTCGTGACGGCTCTGGTGGTGATTCCGACGGCCTTCTTTGCAGGAAAGAACATTTCGCTTAAGGAGAGGTGGCAGCGGTTTTTAAAAGGCGTGGGCTGGATGGCTCTTGCCGTGATCGTGAGTTTTCCCATTGTATTTACGGCGCAGAGAACGCTGCCGGCGGTGGCTGCGGATATCCGCGCGCATGAGATCGAGGAGTTTCCCACGGAACTTGTGCACGGCAGGGATATGGACTCCTATGCTTATATTACGATAGAGCGTTTTATCCAGACTTTTCAGATGAAAGTGCTTGGCATTCCCGAGGAAAAGTGCCTGAACGCTTTTCTCTATTTCAGCAAAGCCGACGGGGAGTCGCGCTACAGGAGCCCTTATCTGGAAAACGGGGGGAAAATACTTCTGGCTTCGGCGGAGGATATGGCGGCGGCCGAAGCGGCGGAGGAGGAATCCTTCACGAATGGAAGACTGTATATTTTCAGACAATATTATGACAGGCTGAACAATACGGGACACGACGACATGGGCATCATGGAGCCCAATGGAAATTATCTTGCCCATGCGCACAATATTTATCTGCAGGTGGCTTACGATCACGGTATTTTCGTGGGTTGTGTTTTTCTGCTGCTTGGTATAGGGACATTTGCGCAGGCGGTTCTCTATTATAAAAGACACAGGCAGGACAGGGAGTGTGCGCTGTTTCCTCTGGCACTCTTGATTCTGTTCGCGGTGGCGGGCGTGTCGGAGTGGATTTTTCACCCCTGCTGCCCGATTGCACACTGTCTGCTTTTGACGATTGCGCCTCTGCTTGTGGATGTACGAAAGGACGAAGTTTAGGAAAACGGATACAAATATGGAAAAAACAAAGAAGCCTTTTAACGCAAAACTGTTTTACAGACGGACATGCCTGATTATATACGATATTATCAGTATTGTTTTGGCCAGCTATGTGGCGATTCTGTGGCGGTATGATTTTCATTTAGATGAAATTCCGAAGCATTTTATATATCCGATAGAACATTTTTTGCCAATCAATATTCTCCTGACGCTGGCTATCTTTTACCTGATGCGCCTCTACAGCAGTTTATGGGCCTTTGCAGGAGAGACGGAGCTGCAAAACATTGTGGTGGCCTGTGTGCTTTCCATGCTGGCTGACGCTGTCGGTCTGCAGTTTTTTAAGATTACGACCCGGGCGGTGCCGAGAAGCTACTATCCCGCATATATGGCGGTGCTGGTGGTCTGCATTTTCGCGAGTCGCTTTTCTTATCGTTTTTTCCGAGGATTAAAGCATAAACAGCAGAATAAAAAGAACTTGATTTCGGTTATGGTGATCGGAGCGGGAGAAGCCGCAAATCTGATCATTAAGGAGATTGTGAACAGCAATTTCTCCACCATGGTGATCAAGTGCATCATTGACGATGACAAGGGTAAATGGGGAAAGTATATTCAGAGCATCAAAGTCGTAGGCGGGCGGGACAAGATTGTGGAATGCGCGGATGTCTATGATGTGGATGAAATTATCGTGGCGATGCCTTCCGCGCCCCGGACAGAGATTCGGGAGATTCTGGAAATATGTAAGGACACAAACTGCAAGCTTCGTTCACTGCCCGGCATGTACCAGCTTGTCAACGGGGAGGTCAATGTAAGCAAACTGAGGGATGTGGAGGTGGAGGATCTGCTGGGCAGAGATCCCGTTTCCGTCGATATGGACTCCATTCTCGGCTATGTGCAGAGGAAGGTTGTTCTTGTCACGGGCGGCGGCGGCTCCATCGGCAGCGAGCTTTGCAGGCAGATCGCCACCCACAGGCCGAAACAGCTTGTGATTGTCGATATTTATGAAAATACGGTTTATGATATACAGCAGGAGCTAAAGCAGAAGTACCCGGAGCTGAATCTTGTAGTGCTTATCGCTTCCGTGCGCAACACGAACAGAATGAATTTCATTTTTTCCAAATACAGGCCGGATATTGTCTACCATGCGGCGGCTCACAAGCACGTACCGCTTATGGAGGACAGCCCAACGGAGGCTATAAAGAATAATGTTTTCGGTACGTTTAAGACAGCGCAGGCGGCGGCCATGAGCGGCGTCCAGCGGTTTGTCATGATCTCAACAGATAAGGCGGTGAATCCCACAAATATTATGGGAGCCAGCAAACGGATCTGCGAGATGATCATCCAGACTTTCGACAAGCATTACGAGACGGAGTTCGTGGCTGTGCGCTTTGGCAATGTGCTGGGAAGCAACGGAAGCGTAATTCCGCTGTTTCGCAAGCAGATCGCGGCCGGCGGGCCTGTCACGGTTACCCACCCGGATATCATACGCTACTTTATGACTATCCCGGAGGCGGTTTCCCTCGTGTTGCAAGCCGGCGCATATGCGAAAGGCGGGGAAATCTTTGTTCTGGATATGGGTGAGCCGGTCAAAATACTTTCCCTGGCAGAGAATCTGATCAAGCTGTCAGGCTATCGTGTGGGTGAGGATATCAAGATAGAGTTTACGGGCCTTCGTCCGGGGGAAAAGCTTTATGAAGAGCTTCTGATGGACGAGGAAGGGATGAAGGATACGGCAAACAGGATGATCCATATCGGCAGACCGATTGAATTGGACGAGCAGGAGTTTTTTGCGCAGTTAAAGAAGTTGAAAGACGAGTGCCAGATTGAAAACTCGGATATCAGGCCGCTGATTCAGGAGATTGTGCCGACGTATCACTACAGAGAGGAGTAAAATGATGGAAAAGAAAAGGATTTATCTCTCTTCCCCCACCATGCACGGGGAGGAGCAGGCATTTGTGAAGGAAGCTTTCGACACAAACTGGATCGCGCCTCTTGGACCAAACGTGAACGCGTTCGAGAAGGAAATAGAGGCTTATACAGGCTGCGGCCATGCGGCGGCGCTGTCTTCCGGCACGGCGGCAATCCATATGGCGCTGAGGCTTCTCGGGGTGAAGCAGGGGGACGTGGTTTTTGTGTCGGATCTGACGTTTTCCGCTTCCTGTAATCCCATTGTGTATGAGAACGGCACCCCTGTGCTCATAGACGCGGAGCCGGATACGTGGAATATGTCTCCGGAAGCCTTGAGACGGGCATATGAAAAATATCCGAATCCAAAGGCGGTGATCTGTGTTCACCTCTACGGTACGCCGGCGAAGCTTGGGGAGATTATGGATATCTGCGAGACGCACGGTACACCGGTGATAGAGGATGCCGCCGAGTCGCTCGGCAGCACCTATCGGGGCAGGCATACGGGTACTTTCGGAAAATACGGGATTTATTCTTTTAACGGCAATAAGATTATCACTACCTCGGGGGGCGGCATGTTTGTGTCGGCCGACGAGGAGGCGGCGAAGAAGGTGACTTTCCTGGCTACCCAGGCGAGGGATCCGGCGAGACATTACCAGCATTCACAGATCGGGTACAATTACCGCATGAGCAATGTGACGGCGGGAATAGGAAGAGGACAGCTTCTTCATCTGGAGGAACACAAGGCAAAGAAAAAGGAGATATATAAGCGGTACTGCGAAGGGTTCGCGGACATTCCCGCGATACGGATGAACCCCATGAATCCGGAGGGGGATGCGAACAACTGGCTCTCCGGGATGGCGATTGCCGCGGACAGTAAGGTGACGCCGGATATGGTCATGGACGCGTTGGAGCAGGAACTCAATGCGGAGTGCAGACCGATCTGGAAACCGATGCATATGCAGCCCCTCTTTGCGGCGTGTGATTTTTTTGCCCACAATGAGGACGGCAGCAGTGTGGGTGAGGATATTTTTGCGAGGGGGCTGTGCCTGCCAAGCGATATCAAGAACACGGATGAAGAGACGGAGGCGATTATCCGCACGGTGAAGGCGCTGTTTTAACGGTATGAGGCGCTATTTATACCGGCGAAAGCTGCCTGATCTATGCAGATGAAGTCTTAGTTGTGCGGAAGGAGAACCGGAGCATGAACGTGTTTGAAGATCAGGAGAAAGTCAGGATGTGTGACGAGATCGCTGCCTTTTTCAAGGAGGAGCATGATCTGGAGCTGGGTGTGATCGGAACGGGAAGAATTTTGGATTTCTTTCAGGAGATGCTGGGTGACAGGATCTATAACAGGGCGTTGGATGACGCAAAAAGGTTTTACGCCAGGTACGCGGATAATATGGAGACGGATTACTATGCACTGTACAAGGATATCAGGTAGACAGATTGAAAAACCGTGCTGACGCACTGACTAGTACAACGAAAATTAAGTCTTTGATATATTCACGCAGGATAACTGGTTCAGATACAAGGAAGAAAATCGACGGTGTAGTGGTGGCTACATCTAGATTTTCTGACGCAGTAGCTGAACAATTAGACAAGTGAAGATGTCAATTACTTAATATTCGTTGTACTAGATGAAGAACGCTGTGTGATGAGCCGTTTAGCCCAACACACAGCGTTCTCGTTTCCGGTTAAATTATTCCAGTGCAAACATTTTCATTGCTGCCTTTACATTTTCCGTCATGGTATCTCTTGCCGTCATGGACAGGGAGGAGAAGAAGAGCGGTTCTTCCGCGCCAAGAGACTGCAAATATTTTGCAGCAGCGTTGCCGCCTGCCTTATCCATATAGGTGAAATAATTGATTTTCCGCACGCCTGCCCGAATGGCGGCGTGGTAATCTTCCCGGCTCACCCCGGAACCGCCGTGCATGACGACAGGGATATTGCCCGTCAGACGACGCACATTTTTAACTACGTCAAAATCAAGCTTCGGCGTGGTCAGGTAAATGCCGTGAGTCGTTCCGAAGGAACAGGCGAGCGCGTCAATGCCGCTTGCCTCGACGAACTCCTTAGCCTGATTGGGATCGGTATAAATCTTTGTATCGTCCCTCTCGGAATCCCCCGTGCCGAATTCCCGCTTTCCCATACTGCCAAGTTCCGCTTCCACGGAGGCTCCGGTCTTAGCGGCCTGAATACATTTCAGTGGGTAATGACCAGATTGATCCTGGATCATTTTACGGCTATTTTCCGGGAAGGGAGGATATGGGGATGGGAACAGACAAGGAATTGGAGATCGTGCGCCATACCACGATGAATTATCTGGAAATATTTCTTGTGGAGATGACGGCGCGGGCGCCTCATGGACACGATGACTTGGAGATTGGCGTGCTTCTGGAAGGAAGCCTGAGACTATATCTGGAGCAGGAGCAGTACGAAATGGAAAAGGGGGATATTTATCTGATAAACCGTCATCAGGTGCACTCCTTTTTGAATGACAAAGAGAAGAACCTGATCCTCGCTTTTCAGATCCCGACGGATTTTTACCGAAGGCTCAATTACCGGCTCACTTATCTGCGGTTTGAGAGTAATGTGATCCACAGCGGACACCTGCACGCACGCCTGTCAGAGAGATTGCAGGAATGCGCGGAGATTTACTTTGGGGAACGGGAATTTAGGGAGCTGGAATGCGCTTCTATCATGCTTCATATTCTTCATCTGCTGTTGGAAAACGGCCCATACACCATCGCCGGAGAGAGGGAATATCGCGTCGCGAAAAACAGCTCGCTGCGCATCAATCGAATTACGGAATATATAGCGGAACATCATCAGGAACAGATTTCTCTGGAAGAGATTGCGCAGATGGAAGGGATTACGACCTGCCATGCCTCTCATTTTATTAGGAAAACATTGGGGATAACCTTTCAGGAATACCTGAATGATATCCGCTTTGACCATGCACTGAGGCTGCTGTCGCAGACGGATCTAAGTCTGCTGGACATCTGCATGGAATCCGGATTTTCCAGCAGCCGCTATTTAAATCAGATGTTTGCCAAAAATTTCGGATGTAACGCACGGGAGTACAGGGCGTCTTTAGAAGGGCGAAAGCCCGGGCATACAAAGGAACAGGCGCTCCCGGTTTCCAATATCCAGAAGCGCCATTCATTCGAGACGTCAGCATTCCTGTTCCGCGCCGTAAATCTGCCCGCTTTGCAAAGCCGGCCAAAGACAAAGGAGGTTTAGAGGAGTTTGGGCATGATAGCCTCAGCAGTAGAGGAACGCGCTTTGGCGTAAATTGCCGGATTGCGTTTGCAAAACACATAGTACAGACATTCTATAATAAGAAGCTGGCCGACTTTGGCGGCGACAGAACCGGATTGAAGCGGACTTTCGTTATAGCCGCACAGCAGCACAACATCCGCGTATTCCGTAGCTCGCGAATTGGGGAAATGTGTGATCAATATAATCGATACATGGCGTTCCTTTGCAATCCGCATGATATCTTCCATATCTTTGGTGGAACCGGAATAGGAGAAAAACAGGATTACGTCTTTTTCGGTAGCCAATGAAATGCTTATTGCCTGCATATGAGAGTCTTCAATGTGGATGAAGCGCGAAGTGGCTGTGGAGAAACGTGCCCACGCCTCCATTGCCATAACCATGCTGCCTCCATTGCCAAAACAAAAAACCCTGTCCGCGTCAGACAACAGGTCCGCGGCTCTCGAAATTTCTGTATCGTCCAGCAATTCCAACGTTTCGTTTAAAGAGATAATATTGGCATCATAGAGCTTATGAAAAATACTTCCCAGGGTGTCCTGCGATGTGATGTTGCCGGGATCATCGGAAGAATCTCCTACATCCGTGGTATAAGTTGCCTTGGCGAGAGCAAGCTTTAAGTTATTGTAGCCGGACAGGCCAAGGCTTTTGCAGAAACGGGTGATCGTGGCTTCCGATACGCCACTCTTTTCTGCAAGGCTTGAAATAGACATATATTGTGAATCGTGGATGTTGGCGAGTATATAATCTGCCAGCTTCTTGTTGGAACGGGTAAATGAGTGATATTGTTCTGTAATCAGTTCCAAAATAGTTGTCGTCAAATTTTATCTCCTTTCCGAATAAAGGTCATGTTAGGTCATGTAAGACAGAGGCGCCAAGCATACCGGCCCGGTTGCCGAGAGCGGCTTTCTCTATCTGCACCTGTCTGAAACTTTGCATGATACCGGGATACAGCCTTTCGCGGAGCTGCTCCAGTATGTAGGGCTGTTCCATGATTCCACCGCCGAGAATGATGCATTCGGGGTTTAACATATGTATGATGGTGGTGAGTCCGTATATGATTTCCGCAATCCAGCAATCGACAATATTTTTTACGTCGGGATTGTCAAGCTCTTCGAATATTTTACGGCCGTTGCATAAAGAGGCGTCGCAGTGCATCGCGTTTTTGACAAGAGCGGTGACGGAAGCGTACTTTTCATAACAGCCGGAAAACATGTCCTGTCCAATCTGCCGGTCTTCGGGATGGGTGACAATCGCGCCGAATTCTCCGGCGGAGTAACTGCTGCCGGAATACAGCTTACCGCCACAGAAGACCGCACCGCCTACGCCTGTCCCGTAGGTCAGGCAGACAAAATTCTTCCGCCCCTTGCCGGCGCCAAATACAGATTCGCCGATGGCCGCCGCATTCACATCGTTTTCCACATTTACAGGAACGTGGAATTCCTCTTCCAGAATACCTTTTAAGTCTGTTCCCGTGTAGCCGGGAATATTTTCGTTTGCGTAGATAATCTGTCCGAGAACGGGGTTTACCTGTCCGGCAGTGCTGATACCGATTCGCTCAAAGGAAGTCTGACTACGGTATCCGGCTATGATATCTCTGATACGGGCAGTCACATGAGCACCGCCCTGACTGGCTTCGGTCGGTGTTTCCCTGAGATCTGTCAGTGTCCCATCCATGCAAATACCAGATTTAATCGCCGTGCCGCCAACATCGAGAACTATGGTGTTCATATTTTTTACCTCCCTGACATTATTTTAGGTTTTTATGACCACAATTAGGAAATTTTTACTGTTTACCGGAATCCGCTCAGCGGTGGGTTGGGAATTATGCCAGAGATACCACCCTTCACAGGAATCTTTTTATATAAAGTCACTATATCACAGTATGACTTCACGATGCAATGAATATTGGGAAAAATGTTAGAAATTTTCAAAAAATAAAAATTTTGAAAGAAATTTTCAAAAATGTATTGACAAGTACACATGGGTGAAAGTACAATAAAAACATAATCAACAAAAAACTGGTTCGAGATCACAGTTTTTTGAACATTTTATCTAAAAGGAGGGTTTATTTATGAAAAAAAGGAAAGTGATGGCAATGTTGCTAAGCTGTATACTGGCGGGTTCCCTGGTCGCATGCGGCGGCGGTAATAGCGGGACGGATCAGACGGCCGGGGAATCGGCGCCTGCCCCCAAAACTGAGACAGAAGAAACCAATGACGATGCAGGCAGCGAAAGCGAGGCGGAAGCTCCGGCGGCAGACAGTGCAGATGGCGGAGCGGCGGCAGATATTACATTGTGGACATATCCGATTGGAAATTGGGGAGATTCGGCGACAGTCGACGGTTTGATTGCAAACTTCAATGCAGTTTATCCTGACATCAATGTTACGGTGGAATATCTGGATTATACAAACGGCGACGATCAGATTAACACGGCTATTGAAGGTAATCAGGCGCCGGATATCGTTCTGGAAGGACCGGAGCGTCTGGTGGCAAACTGGGGCGCAAAGGGATTGATGGTTGACCTTGGCGATCTGTGGACAGATGAAGCAAAGTCGACAATCTATGAATCCGTAGAGAGCGCATGTGTGAGCGCAGACGGCGTATATTATGAGTATCCTCTGTGTATGACGGCGCACACGATGGCAATTAACCGTGACATCTTCGAGAAAGCAGGCGCTATGCAGTACATAGACGAAGAGAACCGGACGTGGACGACGGAGAATTTCCAGAAGGCAGTGCAGGCAGTCGTTGATTCCGGACACGCAAACGTTGGCGCAGTATACTGCAGCGGACAGGGTGGTGACCAGGGAACCCGTGCACTGGTAAATAACTTGTACGGCGGTACTTTTACCAATGCGGAACATACAGAGTACACAGCAAACAGCCCGGAGAATATCAAGGCGCTTGAGCTGTTAAAGAGCATGAACGGCATTAACTTTGACGCGTCTATCGCAGGCGGCGACGAGATCAACATGTTCTGCAACGGCACTTTTGCGATGGCATTCTGCTGGAATATAGCACAGGAAAAGAATAACCTGGAGAACATTAGCTTTGAGGTTCTGCCTATGGCATTCCCGACAGACAGCGGTGCTCCGCAGCTCTGTGGCGGTATCTGGGGCTTCGGTATTTTCGATAATGGCGATGCGGCGAAGATCGAGGCGGCAAAGACATTTATCGACTTTATGGCAAACGATGAGAAACAGGTTGCGGAAAGTGTGAAAGCTTCCAGCTATTGGCCTGTAAAGGATATTGGAAATATCTATGAAGGCGATGAACTTATGACCGAGTATTCCAAATTCGTTGAGTACATGGGTGATTACTATCAGGTAGTTGGCGGATGGGCAGAAGCTCGTACGGCATGGTGGAACATGCTTCAGCAGGTTGGCTCAGGTGCGGATGTTACAACTGCAGTAGAAGAGTTTGTAACGACGGCAAATGCGGCGGCAGCAGCGCAGTAAGTTCAGTATGCTTAAGGCTTGCGCCCTCTCCCCAAACGATGCGGGAGGGGGCGCTTCTTAAATAAAACAGGTGTATAGTGAGAAGAGTGAGAGGAGGAATCCTTATGCCAAAGAGTAAAAGTATGAGTAAGGCGTTGGTACGTCGGGAGACGATAACAGGGTATGCCTTTATGCTTCCCAGCTTGATTTTCTTCCTGGGTTTTGTCGTTTATCCTATGGTGCAGTGCGTGTTCACGAGCTTCTTTGATGCTACGATGAACCGTGAGGATATTTTTATCGGGCTTGCCAATTACGTGGAATTGTTCCAGGATTCGGTTTTTATGGGCGCGCTGAAAAATACGGTGATCATTGTGGTGGTTTCCGTGCCGGTGACCTGCATTTTTTCTTTGTGGGTAAGTTCGGTAATCTATAATCTTTCGGGACCTGCCTGTTCCGTTTTCCGCTGTGTTTTTTATCTTCCGGTAGTAACCGGATCGGTTGCTGTCGCAGTGGTATGGAAGTGGATGTTTAATAACTACTACGGTATCTTTAATTACATAGGAACAAGTACCGGCGTGCTGAAAATGAATGTCAACTGGCTGGGGGATGCGAAATATGCGCTAGGCTGTATTATACTGATCCTGTTGACCACTTCGGTAGGCCAGCCGATTGTATTGTATGTGTCGGCGCTCAACAATGTGGACCAGTCTCTTGTGGAAGCGGCCGAGGTAGACGGAGCAACGAAGTTTCAATGCTTCTGGAGGATTAAGTGGGCGCAGATCATGCCGACGACGCTTTACATTCTTGTTATCACGACGATCAACAGCTTCCAGTGCTTCGCGCTGATACAGCTTTTGACAAGCGGCGGGCCGAACCACAGCACGGATACGATTATGTATTACATTTACTACAATGCGTTTAAGCTCTACCGCTACGGATATGGAAACGCGATGGGCGTTGTTCTTGCGATTATTATTGCCGTGCTCTCCGCCGTGCAGTTTAAGATGGCGCAGGAAAAGTAGGAAAGGGGGAAAACTAATATGAAAGAGAAGCAATTTAACCGTTCATCCTGTTACAAGATTATATCGGTTATCGTTATCGCTGTTTTGGCATTTCTGTTTGCCTTTCCGCTTTACTGGATTGTCATCGGTTCCTTTAAAACATCGGCGGCAATCAACTCCACGGTACCGCAGTGGTGGCCGCAGGAGCTGGTGCTTGACAACTACAGAAAACTTTTCAGCAGGCAGACGGCGGCTATGTGGGATTTTCATATTCCGTTTACGCAATTTACCATCGCGGGGCCGGATGTGCCTGCGGCAATCAGGTGGCTTTTCAACACGGTGTTTATGGCAGTGATGGCGATGCTGTTTACATGTGCCACGTCGGCGATGGCAGGTTACGCGCTCGCTAAGAAGCGCTTTGTAGGACGTACAATCGTTTTCGGGCTGATTGTATGTGCGATGGCGCTGCCCAAACAGGTTATTCTGATCCCGCTCCTTCGTGAGATGGCGTCGTTAAATTTATATAACACCATTTGGGCGGTTATTTTCCCGATTGTGGGATGGCCATTTGGCGTATTTCTGATGAAGCAGTTTTCGGAAGGCATACCGGGAGAAATGATGGAGGCGGCCAGAATCGATGGCGCGAGTGAATGGAAAACATTTTATCTGATTGCACTCCCGTTAATCAAACCGGGTATCGGCGCGCTGGCGATCTTTACCTTTATCAACTCATGGAATGATTACTTTATGCAGTTGATCATGCTTACCAGTACCAAGAATCTGACCATTTCTCTTGGTATCGCAAAACTGCAGGCTGAAAACGCTACAGATTTTGGACTGATTATGGCAGGCGCATCGTTGGCGGCGATTCCGATTATCATAGTTTTCCTGATTTTCCAGAAGTATTTCACCAAGGGAATTACGATGGGTGCAGTGAAAGGCTAAGGAGATTCCGGGAAACAGAATCACGGAGGTTAGATTGAAAAATCATGCTGATGCACTGATTTTTCAATCGGCAATTTAAGTCAGAGACGGGGATTGCCCTGATCGCAGATGAGAAATCGCCTGCGCGAATTTCTCATCGCGTGACATCGCAGTAAACTGCTCTGACATGGAGGAGTAGGATGATTTATACGGAGATAGCTAATATAGGACATTATCATGGCCTGTGTAAGTTTATGGATAAGGCGGTTGACTATCTGAGCAGTCACCCGCTTGATAATCTGGAAGCAGGGCATTACGAGATTGACGGCGATATGGTTTATATGAATGTGTTCGACTATGAGACGATTTCTGAGAACGACGGCTTTTTTGAGGCGCACAAAAAGTATGCAGATATCCATATGACTGTGGCCGGAGAGGAGATTATTGGCGTCTCGGATATGTCAAGGGTATCGATCAAGTCATTTGACGAGAATAAGGATCTTCTGGAAGTGGAGGGTCCTGTGGAGCATTATATGAAACTGGTACCGGGGAAGGCGCTGATTACCCTGCCGGAGGACGCGCATATGGTGAAACTGGCCGCAGGCAGTCCTTCCGCGGTGAAAAAAGCAGTTATTAAAGTATACATGGGTTAAACAGGGGTGAGGGTGAAAGAAAAAAAGAAGAAAGGGTGCAAAATATGAGAGATATTGCGAAATATCAGGGGATTATTCCGGCGTTTTATGCATGTTATGACGAGACGGGTGAAGTTGACGAAAACCGTGTGGAAATACTGACTGATTATATGATAAGAAAAGGCGTGAAGGGCGTGTATGTGGGCGGATCCTCCGGGGAATGCATTTACCAGAGCGTAGAGGACAGAAAGCGCACGCTGGAGCGGGTAGTGAAAACTGGAGCAGATAAGCTGACGATTATCGCGCACGTTGCCTGCAACAATACGGCGGACAGCAGGGAGCTCGCAGCGCACGCGCAGAGCCTTGGCGTAGATGCCATTGCGGCAATCCCTCCCATTTATTTCCATCTGCCGGAATATGCCATTGCTCAATACTGGAATGATATTTCAGACGCTGCGCCGGATACGGATTTTATAATCTACAATATTCCGCAGCTTGCAGGCGTGGCGCTTACGATGCCGCTGTTTAGGGAAATGAAGAAAAACCCGAGAGTGGCCGCGGTAAAGAACAGTTCCATGCCGACCCAGGATATTCAGATGTTTAAGGCGGAGGGCGGAGAAGACTTTGCCGTGTTTAACGGTCCTGACGAGCAGCTTGTGGCGGGTCTTGCGATTGGAGCGGACGGCGGAATCGGCGGCACGTATGCGGCGATGCCGGAGCTTTTCCTGAAAATAATGGAGCTGGTAGGTGAAGGTAAGCTGGAAGAAGCACGGCAGATACAATATGCCGCCAACGAAATTATCTATGCGATGTGTGGCTGTCACGGAAATCTGTACGGCGTAATTAAGGAGACTTTGAAGATTCGCGAAAAGATTGATATCGGAGGAGTACGCCGACCGCTTCCGGCTCTGATCCCGGAGGATATGGATCAGGTTAGGAAATGTGTGGAGATGATCGACAGAGCCGTTGAGAAATTTGCGTAGCGTGAAAAGTACTTCTAGCCGCTCATGCCAGAGGGCATTTCGCAAAGTCAGCATAGCTGACTTGGAAGTACTAGATTTGCTTCGCAAATCACGTTCACGCCGACGAACTTGTTCGTCCGTGGATTTTGAGATTCCGCACAGCGGAATCATGGAGGTTAGTTTGGTATTTATGAAGACAGGAGGTTAGCGTGAATAAGCAGGAATTATTCGATCGGATAAAAGGGAAGGTAATCGTATCATGCCAGGCGGTTCCGGGTGAGCCTCTGTACGTGGAGGAGAAATCCATTATGTATCTGATGGCGCGGGCGGCAAAGCAGGCGGGAACGCCGGCGATCCGTACCAGCAGTATCCGTGATGTCGTGGCAATCAAGGAGGAGACGGGGCTTCCTGTGATCGGGCTGATTAAAGTAAAGTACGAGGGCTTTGAGAGCTACATTACGCCTACCATGAAAGAGGTGGATGAGCTGGTGGAGGCAGGCTCCGACGTGATTGCTCTTGACTGCACGAACCGGAAACGCGGCGATGGGAAGAGCGTCAATGAATTTATTACGGAAGTGCGCCAAAAATATCCTGATGCGATCCTGATGGCCGATATTTCTACTTACGAAGAAGGCATCAACGCGTGGAAACTCGGAGTGGATATTGTGGGAACGACAATGAGCGGCTACACGGAATACTCCCCCAAGACAGATGGGCCTGATTATGAGTTGGTGAAGAAACTTGCGGAGACGGTAGATATTCCGATAATCGGGGAGGGAAAAATCCACAGCCCTGAACAGGCGGTGGAGATGCTTAAGACAGGTGCGTTTGCGGTGGTAGTCGGAGGGGCCATCACGAGGCCGCTCGAGATTGCACAGCGATTTATAAAGGCTGTAGAGGGTTGAGAAATCACACACGGTCTGACTTTGAGGTAATGAAGATGAAAAAGCATATTGTATGTTTTGGGGATTCCAATACCCACGGATATTACGCGGCGACGAACGGACGTTTTGATGAGACGCAGAGATGGTGCTGTCTGCTTCAGGAGAAGCTTGGCGACGGATTCCTTGTGATAGAGGAAGGGCTGAGCGGCCGAACGACTTGTTTTACGGATCCGATTCATGAGGGATTGAACGGACTGGATTATATTTATCCGTGCCTGATGAGCCATGAGCCGGTTGATCTGCTGGTGATCATGTTGGGAACGAATGACACGAAAGAGCGTTTCGGGTCTTCGGCCGAGTGTATCGCACTTGGGCTGAAACGGCTGATTGCAAAAGCAATCGCAACGACAGACTGCTGGAATGGAGGAAAGGCCAATATTTTGGTTGTGACGCCGCAGAACATAGACGGCAGGTACAGAGCTTCCGATGTCGGAGAGACAATGGGAGACGGCTGCGCCGAGAAATCCGAGAAGCTGGCGAAGGAGTTTGCGAAAATCGCGCAACTGATGGGATGCCATTATATGGACGCGAATCAGGTCATCACCGCGCCTGTCAATGACATTGACTATATGCATCTGACATTGGAAGGGCACAGACAGCTTGCGGAGGCGCTTGCTGAGGAAATCGGAGAGATTTTAGAGTAAATTCCCTTGAAAAATTTTGCAAAAGGTTATATTAACAGGGAGAGAATGCTGTGCTTGCGGCTCTCTCACGCGAAAAGTACTTCCGGGTGTCTCGTTTTATGGCGAGACATCTTTGGAAGTACTTTTCGTTTTTTTGCTCCTGTCTACTGTATCGCGGAATAACCAAACGCGTTTGCAAAAGCGTCAATGGGCTGTTTTTCCTTGCACAACGCACATTCCTCCGAACTGTAGGTTTTGTATTCGGGAATGTCCGATGTGGTGAACAGCGCGTTGACCGGAATACCTGCCACAGAGTTGGCGGCGCTGAAAATCGCGCTAACACCGCTGATGGAGGCGCCATAATAAGTTAGGGTCTGCACTGCTTTGGTGACAGTGCGGCCCGTAGTGGCGCTTGCGAGAAGAAGCAGTATGTTCTTTTCCCTGATCATGGGCAGATAATTATCGCGGAATAACATCTGGCCGGACGAGGAATATTCGGGAGTGACAATATAGATCGTCTGGTGCGCATTGCGGGAATAAACGCCGGCTCTTGTCAGTTCCTCCGCCAGGAATGCACCGATGATTTCACATCCGTCTATACAGACGATCGTATCTACCACGGTGGACAGCATAATCTGTCTGCTCAGTTCTTTTGCGGCGGTAGACGCTTCGCTCAATCTGGTTTTCATTGTGGTCATATCCAAAAAATAATTGATATGTGAGTTGGGGGTTACGAAATGTCCGTGGATCGCTTTTAAATCAATATTGGGATGGCTTTTGGAGTGAATTTTAATCAGTTCTTTCATGTGTCTACCTCCTTCTTACGATGCAGTTCAGTTTTTGCACAATTTTTCCCTGAGGAATCGGCATGCTGTTGTGAATATTATACAGCCTGTACGAGTTTAAATCAATGTAGTATTGTGAAAATGCGCTGGAAAATTGCGTTCCTGTAATGGAAGAGACATAGATTATTGATTTGAATAAAAATATTGACTATAATAAGTGATAGGAAATCCCGATAAAGAGAAAGGTCGAAGAGGAGAATCGGAGTATTCCCTTGGAAAACTCAGCATAGAATACTTCGGAATAGAGGGAAAATGGAACATTATATTACAGAAATTCATATTGAAAAGTTGAGACATTTGTCCGATATAGCGATTTCTTTGAATCCGGAACAGAGACAGCATTTGATTATCACCGGTAAAAACGGCTCCGGAAAGACATCGTTACTCGTTGCGGTGCAAAAATTTTTGCAGGCAATCAATGATGAAGTATTTAATGATTTAATGAAACGACGTATTCCCGTATGGACAAGAATAGAAGAAACATTAAATAATGCAGAGACGGAAGAGGAGAAATACGAAATAGAGAAAAGCGAGAGTTATACTTTGCGCCAAATAAAAAAATATGCAGATGGTATCAGGCTTTCCTTTAATGACAGTGAGCATCTGGAAGCTCTGTATAAACAGGGGGATTTTGTAACCGCATATTTTCCGGCTAACAGAAAAACACAGATTGTCCGTGTGCGGGGAGTGCAGGAGGTTAAACTGAGCGATTCCTATAGTGTTCATTCCGAACCGGGAACTCTTTTTCATCAATATATGGTTCATCTGAAGACACAGCAGGCATACGCAAGAAATGAAGGTGACATGGCCGTTGTAGACAGAATTCAGGAATGGTTTGACAGGTTTGTCGGAGCATTACGGATTTTGCTGGACGATGACATGATCCGTTTGGAATACGATTATAAAGAGTATGATTTTAAAATTCATGAATCTGGCAGGAATCCGTTTGGCCTGGAAGAGCTGTCGGACGGATATTCTTCCGTTATTCAGATTGTCTCGGATTTGATTTTGAGGATGGATAAAAACTGGCTGTCAGGCGATGAAATCAGCAAATATGATATAGAAGGAATTGTGCTGGTTGACGAGATTGAAACCCATCTTCATATTGGCCTGCAAAAGAAGATTATGCCATTTTTAACGGAATTTTTCCCGAGGCTCCAGTTTATTGTCACGACACATTCTCCGTATATTTTGAATTCCCTTTCAAATGCCAAGGTATATGATCTGGAGAACTGTATAGAATTAGAAGATTTATCCGCATATTCTTCGGATGATCTTGCGGAAGGATATTTTGGAGCGGATGAATACTCGGAGAAGCTAAAACAAAAGGTATACAGATACCAGGATCTGAAAGAAAAGCCTGATTTAACGGCGGAGGAATATGCGGAGAGAGCCAGGCTTAGAAGCGAACTTCGGAATATTCCCAAAGGATTATTACAGGAAATAAGGGAGTTGTTTTATGATTTAGAAGGAAGAACACTATGATAAAGATGGAACGGAAAAGAACCTCAAAATCAGATAAAGCCATAGATTCACTAAAAAGGGAAAAAATGAAGAATGGTTCCTATAACACTCCGGAAGTGAATGCGGCATTAAAAGAAATGTTCCATGGGAAGTGCTATATTTGTGAAAATAAACAGATTACTTCTTATCAGATTGAGCATTTAATTCCGCATCGTGGAAATGTGGATTTGAAGTATGACTGGAATAATCTTTTTCTGGCCTGCGCGCATTGCAACAACACGAAGTTGGGTAAATTTGAACCAATTATCGATTGTACAAAAGAAGATGTCGAGGCGTTGATTGCTTTTCGGAGAAAAGGATATTTTGGAACGGATGAGAAGCTGGTCTTTGACATGCTGGACTGTAGAATAGAGATACAGAATACGGTAGAGTTGCTACAGGAGATATATTATGGCTCTACGCCCCAAAAGAAAATGGAAGCTACAATATTGAGAAGGATTCTGAGAAGAGAGCTATCTGAATTTAAGGAATATGTCCGCGAATATAGGGAAGCTGAGGAGGAAGAGAAGGAGGATTTGAAGTATCTCCTGAAACAGCAATTAGGTGACAGTTCACCGTTTGCCGCGTTCAAGAGATGGTTGATCAGGGATAACAGGGAAGCGTATCCGGAACTGTCGGGATACATAGACTGAGGTGTCTCAATACATTATCCGGTGGAGACTTCCGCCTGTCGCCCACAGTTTTCTACAAACCGTTTTTCCACAGCCTTCTGGTGCTTGAAGTCTACTTTTCCCAAAAAGCTGTCCACAAGGAAAAGATACGTGCTTTTTCCCTTCCCGTAAAAAGTTTGTTCCGGGAGGTAGACAGGTTGCAGGGAAAGCTCGTGGATATGGAAGCGTGTGAACATTTTGCGCAGCCTCCTGTTCAGCCGGATCTTGCGGGAAATCTCTGCCCGTATCGTCTCTTTCCTTTTCTCTCCTGCCAGCACATATTCCGCAGGAACTTCCTCTGAAAGGATATCAATTTCCGCCTTATCATCCAGCCTGAAAACAGAGATATCCTCGCACAATACGCCTGCCAGGAATCCGTACTTCTCCCCGGTTTCTTCCACCTGACAGGTCTTCATGTAATAGGGGAGATAGTATGTTTCCCCCTCGTATATCACGGTTCTTCCATATTTAGTCACGGCGGCGAAGCCTTTTAGGAAATCCGCCAGGATGTTCTGCGGATTGTTAGTATTACGCTGGTATATACATGTAATTTCAATCATGATTCTCCTGCTTTCTGTCATAGATTTGATTTGGCGGTAAAAAGGACTGACTGCCTGGTATTAGATGATACGCACAGCAGCATAAGGAAATATGCCGCTTTACGGCTGCTTCCGGCTCCCGCAAGAGTCATATGGAGAAACCTATGCGGGAGCGAAAGCGAAATTTTCCGCCTGAGCGGCTGCGCATCATTCGGAAATCTTTACCGATTCGCCGGGTGCGATCGTCAGATCAGTGCCAGTATTACGCACTGCACCACAAAGAAAGAGATCAGCGCATATCCGATCTTATCCAGTTTACCGGGGACTACATAATATCCGTCTCCGTCTTTCTCCTCAATTTTACCGGCAACAGCCGCTTTAACCACATAATCTATGGTCAGCTCGCTGCCAGATGCGGTCGCGTAATCGAAGTCCGCGGCGACAGCTTTTTCCTTTTCTTTGTTGGTTAAAATACTCACAAGGTAGCCGGCCGCAAAAGCAACCACGAAACCGAAGAAATTCCACCATAAGGAGCCGATATCCGTACATCTCCACATAAACACATCGACGACAAGCCCTGTCACGATAGCCGTGATACAGCCTTTTTCATTTCCTTTTTTGCAGAAAACCGCCAGGGTAAATGCACTCAGCATACAGGGATAGAACAGCGGTCCGATCACATTGATCAGATCTAAAATACTACCAAGTCCGCCCAAAAACAGTGCCGCCACAGTAGCGAAAACGCCGAAGAACAGAGTCATATAACGCGAAACTTTCAGGCACTGCGCATCATCCGCTTCGGGTTTCCATTTTTTATAAAAGTCGGTGGTTGCCACCGTAGCGAGCGCATTGAGCGCCGAGTCCACGCTGGACATGCCTGCCGCGAATACTCCCGCGGTCACAAGCCCTGCAACGCCTACGGGCAGATATTGGGTAATAAATGTCAGCATTACATAGTCTGAATTTTCAAATGTCTGACCGCCGAACGCCGTAAACAGGCAGATACCGGCAATCAGGAATAACAGCGTCTGAATCGGTACGATAAAACCTGCCAGAGACAGGGATAACTTTGTCTCGCGGATCGATTTTGCGGTCAGGACACGCTGGATCTGGCTCTGATCCGTGCCCAGATATGTAATATACAGAAACCCGGAACCAAGCAGACCGCCCCAGAAGGAGTACGGGTTTTTTAAAGAAAAACTAAAATCCAGCCCGGTGATCATATTGTTGGAAACGGCGTTTTCGACAATCGCCCCAAGCCCGCCGTCCGCCATAAAAACTGGCAGTACGATTGCCAGAATAACTCCCAGCCATATAATGAACATCTGCACGACGTCCGTCCAGATGACGGCCGCAATACCGCCAAAGACGGTGTAAGCGATAGAAACCTGCTAACAAAAGTCAAGACTTTTTAGCAGGTTTTTTATAAATTTTTAATATGAATTTTTTCCACGACGATTAGACCGGTGGAAAATCCGGTCTGTCGTATTCTCTGCTTTAGTTCTTTTTAATTCTGGTATACTTC
>CAJUMJ010000027.1 GCA_910587095.1 uncultured Lachnospiraceae bacterium | reverse complement strand
TCACTGAGGATGATGACCTTGATGATGACGAATTTGAAGAAGGTTTTTATATCTTCTAAATCATTCGTCTTATCAGCGTGCCCGTCTCCGGCGGGCTATTTTAATTCAAGATTCCTCCGGCAGGAGGAATTTCCTATTATAGAACAAAATGGGCAAGCCCACGTCAACTCCCCTATCCCTCAATCTTGAGGGGTTTGGACACTTTGCCGCGCCGGATGCATATTGCGCAGCAATAAATTTCCACTTGCATCCGTGCGCATAAAAAATCGAGTGCCCGCGCACCCGATTCCGAGAATGCTTTGCATTCTCCTTCTCCGCGGAGCGCGGAATCTCAAATCCGTCACAAAATCCCGTACTCCTGCATCGCCTTTCTGAGCCGCTCCACGTTTGCCGGTTCCATATCCGACAAAGGCATATGCAGGCCGCCGATTTCCTTCCCCATCAGGTTAAGCGCCGCTTTCACGGGAATCGGATTCACCTCGCAAAAAAGCGCGTCGCAAAGCTCGATTGCCCGAAGCTGTTCCTTCCTGCTGCCCTCCAAATCCCCGTCAAAAAATTTCTGACAAATCTGGTGGGTCTGTCCGGGCGCCACATTGGACAGCACGGAAATCACACCCTTGCCGCCGAGAGACAAAATCGGCACGATCTGATCGTCATTTCCGGAATACAGATCCACCTTGTCGCCCGCCAAAGACATCAGTTTCGCGATCTGTGAAATGTTGCCGCTTGCCTCCTTGATGCCTACGATGTTCTCCACCTCCGTGCACAGTCTCGCCGCCGTCTGCGGCTGGATATTACAGCCCGTACGGCTTGGCACGTTGTAGAGGATGACAGGCAGCTTTACGGAATCCGCAATCTTTTTGAAATGCGCGTAAAGGCCGTTTTGCGTCGCCTTGTTGTAATAAGGCGTCACCAAAAGCAGGCCGTCCACGCCGTACTTTTCCGCCTCCGTGGAGAGATAAACCGCCGTATCCGTACAATTCGAACCCGTTCCTGCTACCACCGGCACTCTGCCCTTCACCGTCTCCACGCAAAAGCGGATCAAATCAAGATGTTCCTCATGGGTCAGT
Organism: uncultured Lachnospiraceae bacterium; assembly: GCA_910587095.1. Classification (GTDB taxonomy): domain Bacteria; phylum Bacillota; class Clostridia; order Lachnospirales; family Lachnospiraceae; genus UBA3282. The sequence goes on along the minus strand of CAJUMJ010000027.1, from coordinate 11,610 downwards.
GTGGAAGATTCCCCCGTGGTGCCGCACACAATAATGGCGTCCGTACCGCCCTCAATCTGAAATTCTACCAGTTCTTCAAACTTCCCGTAATTGATACTGCCGTCCTCGTGAAACGGGGTGACAATCGCCACACCTGCGCCTTTGAAAATTGCCATATAATCTCCTTTCTGCTTTCCTCCAAGCCGCTGCACAGACAGATTCCGTTCACACTCTGTCTATCGCGGAAAAAGAGCTGACCACGCAGGGCCAGCTCCATAATATCACTGTTTCCAGTCCGGATAGCGCCCCATCGTGATCGATGACAGTCATACAGCTCTTAACTGTACGCCCAAGGTAAAAACTTACAGGCCGTCTCTCCTTTCGGCGTCTTCTCCTTTCCGGGCACTTCACCTGTGCCTGCCACATCCGTACCCTTACTGATAGAAAACGCAACCTCTATCAAACTATATAATGTTAGAACTATCATAGCAAACGCTCATCATTCTGTCAATACTCTGTGCCGCCGCTTTTTCACGCGTTTTCATCCTCTACTTTTCACTCCCTCCCCTTTCTTTCTTCCATTCTCTCCGGGAAAAGAGCAGAATCACGGCCACTATAATCCCTGTTACCCCAACGAGCCAGATAAAGCAGCATATCCCCAAAAATGTGGGACAGAAATGGCAGAGTCCGCACACAAACGCCGTATCTTCCGCTACGTCTTCCGCGATTTCGGTCCCGGAAAGCGCTATGACTTTGGTCGTGTACATGACCGCGTAGGTGGAGAACAGGCTGCTCTCAAACGTAATCGTCTCCGGCGTCCCGTCCATGTCGTCTAGCTGCGTGCAGTCGTCCTCATGGATACGCAGGACAGAAAATACCGGATCGCCGGATAATTCCAGCAGCCGCCCGGGCGTATCCAAAATCATCTCGATCGGGCCGTCTGTCATATGGATTTCCTGCCACGTCTCCTCATTGACACGCATATATACGGATATATCCACGTATGCGTCAATCACGTACGCTGCAGACTCTCCCTGCACGGCATCCTCCTGCCGCACCTGCTCCTGGTTTTTCCTCGCCACCCAATCTCTTGCAAGATCACTGTCTTTCCCGGCACTCCTGTCATCCAAAGGCGCCACGTCAATTCTGATCTCTATGAAATCCCCTGCGACAAGCCGTTTGATTTCTTCTCCGGTCAGTACAGCGTTTGCCACATTCGCCGTATCCGCTACCCCGGCGCGACATACCGTATCCGCTACATTGTTGACGTGCACGATCACCGCGCCGTCCATGATGATAAATACCACCGTGTGAATATCTCCCCTGCCCGCCTGCCAGGTTTTTTTGTCCTTCGGTACAATCTTACCGCCTCTCATCACGGCAGGCACATGGACAATCCCTTCTCCTTCGGGCAGTTTTCGTCCCAAACCTCCGTCATCCTCAGGCGTATCTCCCGTCACAACCCGAATGATACCGTCTGGCTCAGATTCCGGTGACACAGGCTGCTGGGTCGTCTCCGGTTCCTTCTCTTGCACAGGCTCCGGTTCTCCATCCTGGTCCTGATCCGATCCTCCTCCTTCCGGTTCCTCTTTTCCCGGCTCTTTCCCATCCGGGTCTTTCTTTCCGGAATCCTTTCCCGGCTGCTTTTTCCAATGAGCGTATGCCGTCGCGTCGCCGGCCGTCAGATGAACCGTCTCGGCCGTAATTTCCTCCCCGCCTTTTGGCCCGTCAAACCACCCAAGGAAAGTATAACCCGATCGTTTCGCTGTGGGCAGACTGCCGTAAGCGGCGTCGTACACCGCCTCCATCTCGGCCTGTTTTTCACCCTGCCCGTTTTCTTCCATCATCACCTTGCCGCCGTTTGCGTCGAGAACCAGCTTGTAGCGATTCGGCTCCGCGGCAAGAACCAGACGGGTATCCCCCTTCACGGTAAGCTCCACTTTTCCAGAAGAGCCGTCCGTCTCCTTCGTATAAATATGGCTTTGGGACGTTACCTCCTCATCATCCACAAGCACGGATATGTCATCCGGCAGATGATACCCCTTATCCGCCGTAAGACCCACCGTCCTTTTTTCCCCGAAAGGAATCTTGCTTTCATAATTTTCTTCCGGCAAGTCGGAGGATACGTGTTTTCCTTCCACGATCATCTCATAACTTGTCGTCTCGGATTTGGCCACAAGCCCGATATCCTCCGACATTAAAATAGGGTAGGTCGTGTATTTGTTCCTCATCTCGCCGGCTTCGTACCACCCGGCAAAGCTGCTGCCGTCCTCCACCTGCGAGACGCTGACCGTCACATTCTCGCCGTACTTAAAGGAAATTTCCTTCTTTTGCCCGGCAGGAACACTCTCCGATACGCTTCCCGTATCGCCGGAAATATCCGCGCTGATCCCTTCCTCCGTCGTCAGGGAAAGCTTGCAGATCTGCCGCCTGTAATAAAGCTTAAGCATAGTGCTGCCATCCTCCTCAACAACCGCAAAGGACACGGTTCCGCCCACACTTTTGTCAAAGACAAACCCTCGATAGCTCTTCAAAAGCCCCTCATTTTCATCCTCCGCATCGACCGTTTCTCCGACGGCAGCGCCCTTTTTGCGGACCGTCTGCGCTTTCGTGTATGTGCCGTCCAGATTTTCTTTATAGTGTTCGACCTGGTAATCCGCTGTCGGCGGCACTTCCACAGGAGCCACCGTGATTTCCACATCCCCCGTAATATCTTTCACGCGGATGACGCCGCTGTCCCTGTCGTAGAAATAGTCGTCTCCCTCCGTCAGCTTTTGGCCTCCCATAACTACCTGTATCTTGTCCGGCTCCTTCGTCTGATCCGGCAAAATATAAAGCGGATCGTTTACGGTCAGTCCTGTGTTGAACAGTCCACCTGTCTGTACCGTACCATTTTCCGGGGACGCCGTCAGGATCGCTTCCCCGCCGGCTGATATATTATCCTTAAGAGTAACCTGCACCTGCCAGAGTCCTTGTACGCCCGCCGCAATGATCTCAATCCTTCCTGTGACAGCCTCCTCCAAAACACTGATCTGCCCTGTTTTCGGATCGTAAGTAAACCGATCGCCCGCAAGCTCCGTTCCCGACACCTTGACCACGATCCCGTCCGGCAGCGCATATCCCTCCTCCGGTTCGATGACCGCGCTATACGCAGTCTTATAGTAAGCGTACTTCTCCGTATTCGCCGCGAAAGCAGTGTGTGTAAGGCCGGACTGTAAAACGGAAAACTTTTTCTTCGTATACACAGGTATCACTTTCATGTCCTGCCCGGGCATGGTGAAGGAAACCTTCCTGCCTTCACCGGTCACCTTGCCGGCGCTCCATCTCACGTCATACCCGGTTCTCTCCTGCAGCGCAAGTTCCACACTGGCTCCGAAGCGGAAGCGCTTTGTGTCGCTTGTCCCGTCTTCCCAGAAGTTTCCTGCTTCAAGACTGACTGTGTGCTCGCTTCTCTTATAATATATCTTGAGTGTCAGGGAACCGTCCACCGTCACAACTCCGCTTGTTATATTTCCCGCAGCGGCGTCAAATTCATACCCCGTGTACGCTTTCCCATAAGCCGGATCCAGGCCGCCGCCTTTGAGCACATCGACCGTATCCCCGGTCTTTTTGTCGGAAAACCTTGTTGTCTGATAAGGTATTTCACTATAGTTCCCGTCCGCGTCCTGTTTGAAATAATCGATTTCGAAGACAGAGTAGCCGGTCTTCGCCGACGCGCTTACCGTCACATTCCCCGTCACTCCAGGAATGCAGAGGGAACCGCTCGCCGCGTCATAATCATAGGCGCCTTCTCCCAAAGTCTGACCTCCCATGGTGACAGTGAGCGTACCGCCGTCCGCATCGGGAAGGTCATACCCCTCCTGTGCCCAAAGCGTCATCGCGAAAGTTTCTCCGTGAGACACCTGGACATCCGTATCGGGCTTCGCACTTATGCGATCGCTTTGATCCTGCAGGAAAGAAGCCGTATACCGCTTCGGCACACCTGCCGCCGTCACCAGAAACGCCGTATCCACGCTGCTTACCGTAAACGTAGCTGTCTTTTTGTCGGCTGAGCGTTTATAACTCACACCGCCGCCCGCTTTCCCGTCCTCCAGCTCGGAATCCGTGCCGTTTCGGCGCAGGGTGATGCTTTCCGGCATCTCATACCCCTCTTCCGCCGTCAGAGGCAGCATATATGTGCAGCCCTGCGGCGCCTCATCCGGCAAATTCATCGCGCTCTGTCCCGGCATCTGTACCGTCTCCGCGCCTGCCTCGATATTCGTCAGATTCTTTCCCGCACGGAAGGTAATCTGCCTGTAAAGCGCGGTCACATTTACCGCCTCCCCCGGCATCCTGAAACGCAGGCTTTTGTCTGCGGCCGTATAGCCGCCGCTCCACCCAGCAAACGTATATCCCGGAAGCTCCTGCGCCGTCAGGATCACATTGCTTCCGTACTTATAAGTAACAAAAGCCTGGCCTGCTGTGTTTGTTGTTATGGTATCGCCCGGCGTAACCTTCCCTTCACCCGACAAGTTTACGGATACCTGGGCTGCGCTCTGCGCCGTCTTTCCGGCCTCCTCCTTCTTTGCCGTAATCGTAATCTGCTTTTGGTTTAATGCATATGTCAATGTCACCTCGACGGAACCGTCCGCCAGAATCAAAAAGCTTCCTGCGGTTCCTGTTCCCGTCGTCCCGGACGGATTTGTGCTGCTCTTCACCGTATAACCCGTACAGGTATAACCGTCAATGCTCTGTACCTGGCTGGCAATTGTCACCGACTGGTTTAACGTTCCGGACTTCTCCTGCCTGCCGAAGGTCACCGTCTTGCCTTCTATGGTATTTCCCTGGTGGATCACCGTGTACTTTATGTCTCCGGAAGCGCTCCAGCGCGCATAGCATTCTGTTGTTTCCTCCGTTACCTTTGTGTCAGCGCTCACCTTCGTGCCACCCGTTGCCTCCGTATACCAGCCGTCAAGAACATAGCCCGGCCTTGTCACCGCGGGAAAGGCGCCGATCCTGCTGCCATAGGGCAGCTTCCACGTAATACTTGTCGCAGAGGCGGCCACACCCAAGGATGCAGCGTCCGCCCACTGCCCATCGTTTCTATAAAAGGTCACGCTGCAGCTATTCCTTCGCCAGATAGCGTAGATATCCAACTGCGTAGCGTCGCCGTAAACCGTGGCATCCGTGATGGCACTGCCGCTGCCGTCCGGTTCCGTGTTCCATTGGTCGAGAACATAGCCCGCCGGCGCCTCAAAGCTGCCGGGGAGCACAAACGCTGTCCCCAGGGCCTGGTCTTTCTCTTCCGTGATTTCCGCCTTGCCGCTTTCCTTCGGATAGTTGGAGTGGAACGTCACTTTGGGAGTGTCGAGAAGACACGCCTTGTAGACATAACTATATTGGCCATTTTGCCCCTCTACCACATCCACATGTTTCAAAACCGTGCTGCCAAAATACTTCGGTGTCGGATTTGGATCCGCTTTGCTGGGCGCATACGCGTAATCTTTCTTAAACTGACCCTCAAGATTGTTCGCTGGCAGATAAAAGGTCGCCCCCGGCTCCAAAATCATGTTCTCCAGTGTGATCTGCATACTTGCCATTGTACCGTCAACTATAATCCTCGCATTGCCCCCTATTGTGCCGTTTTTCAGCGTCACGTTGTTTTTTACACCCGCCAAAACCGTTTTTTCCAGCACGCCGTTTTTCAGCACAAAATTGGAAAGCGCGACGTCCTGCCCGGAAACCACAAACCGACCGTCGTTTAAGTCGAGCACCGCTTCCTGCCCCTCTTTGCCAAGCGTCACCGTCTCGTCGCACAGCGCCCGCTTCTGTAGCAATTGAAAACGCGTATCGCCGGAGAGATAGTCGTCGTTTGTGAGCTTTGGCACGTTAATTGCCTTTTTCCGCTCCTGCCCAGGTTCCTCGTACACGCCCCAGTAAGCCGACTCCGTCCCCGCGCTCCCAGGGGTAAACCAATGATCCTGCGCGACGGCTGTAGCGCCGAACACGGGATATTTTATGCCAACATCCGTCCCGTTCTGATAGGATCCCGAAACACCCCCTTCCGTCGCAATCAGCGTCTGGTTGGACGTGCCGGCGCTCCACCATGTCGTACACTCGCCTGTCCCGCCGTGCGTAGAGCAGTAATATCCGCCTGACAAATTTAACCTACCCGTACCCTTCTGCCGGACAACAGGGTTCCAGGACGAACCGCCATTCATTCTTATTGTCCAAAAATAACCGTCCTGTATACTCAGATCCGCATTTTCTGTCTCGATCAAGCCCGCATAGGCGGCATCTGTAACGCCACTTGTTGTCACTTCCGCATATTCAATTGTCGCCGTCGCGCTATCCTTAATACTGATCATAGTTGCCACGGAGGACGACATGATCAGCGTTTCACCTCGCAGCGTCAGGCTCGTACCGCTTCCAGACGCCTCCACCTGACCCAGGCTGACCCCGTCCACGGTCACCTTCGCGCCTCCCGATACCGATAGTTTCATCGACCCACCACCACCCAAGGTTCCGTTTTTGATCGTGATCGTTTTGGAGCCGGTAATCGTCATATCGTTGCTATACAACACAAATCCGTTCAAATTCAGCGTATAGCCCTTTGTGCCGGTCAGATTCATGTCCCCTACTGAGTTGAGCGCTTTTAACACGATGATCTCCCCGCCCTGGGGAACCTTCTCTATGGCATCAGTTAATGTGGTCAGATGCCATATGCCGTCCTTTTTGTATTTACATTCCACCACTCCGTCCTTCTGCACCGATTCCGCCTCCTGCGCGTTCCACACCGCATACAGCTTCACGGAAACAGCGGAAAGAACCGTATCGCCTGGCTGGTAAACCGCCGCGCCGTCCGACGCAAGTGCCCAGCCCTGAAAGGTAAAACCGGTCCGAGTCGGCTCAGTGCCGGAAACCACCGCTGCCCCGTTCACAAATACCTGGGAGACAGGCACCGTTACCTTGTCCGTCGTGTTGGCATCATATTCCAGAACAGGCTCATCGTTTTCCCAGACCGCATAGAGCGTTATGTTCTCTTCCGTGTCGTCCGGCTTAATGGTCACGCCGGCCAGAACCTTTTCTTTTTCATAGGCGGCATCGGGCGCAGCCGCATCCTGCGTTCTGCTCCAGCCCATAAACTGCCATCCCGCCCCTCTCTCCGGGACGACCTTTGGCAGCAAAATACCGGTCTTTCGTTTGCCGACCATATCCGCAAAAGTGCATCCGACGCTGCCCACGCCTCCTCTAAGGTCAAAGGACAGGATAAAATCCGCATAGCTCCACCGGGCATAGAGGACGATATTTCCTCCCGCCGCATCCGCTTCCTCCACCACGGATGTCGCCTCCACCTTCCTGCCTTCCCCTTCCGGGCTTGTCCACCAGCCCAGGAAATCGTACTGCTGCCTTCCCACTTCCGGCAGCGTACCGTATGCGCTTCCGCATTTGACCGTTTTGGAAGGCGTCGTTCCAGCCGTAAAAAAACCGCCGTTTGGATCGAAGCTGACGGACCAGTCCAGGGGGATCCACTGCGCATAGAGCGTAAACGTGCCCTCGGGCGCCAGCTTTGACACAAGCGCCTGATCCTCGTAGGAGACGCCTGAGCCGTCAGCTTTCGTATTCCACCCGTCAAACCGATAGCCCGGCCGGGTAAACGTCCCCGCCGGCAGCTCCTCCGGTATATCGTAGGTATATGTTTTGTCATCCATGCTGCCAATCCCGTTGTTCTGGTTAAACCTTACCTTATAATTACCGGCTCTCCATATCGCCTTCAGCACGTAAGAGGCATCGGCATCCTCAGGTACAAAATAAGGATTTACGCCATGTCCTCCTGCGGCGTCTTCCCAGTAGACAAAAGCATATCCCGGTCTTTCCGGATAGGGCAGCTCCACCCTGGCCCCCCGGTCGGTCTTCACCGTGGTGACCGTCCCCGGCGGAAAGCTTCCGCCGTTTGGATCCAGGTAAATCGTGACATCGTTTCTTGACCAGAGTGCATAGAGGGTAAAGTCCTCCGTCCTGTCCAGCACGTCCTTTGCGCGTATCGCATTCCTGATCGGAGCGTCTGCCGCGTATGCCCAGCCGACAAACTGGCATCCCGGGCGGGAGGGTGTCGGAAATTCTCCCTCCACATCACCGAGAGTATCTCCGTAGACAATATTTTCTTCCCTTTTCCAGCTCGTTGACCCGTCGGCAAAGGTACCGCCGTTTGCGTCAACCGTCATCTTCATTTCCTTGGCTTTCCAGTTGGCATCCAGGATGTACCTGTACTTCTCTACCGGAAGTATCGAATCCTCCGTAAACTCCTCCCCATCTAAAGTCCAGCCCATAAAATCATACCCGTGCCGGTAAATTTCGTCCTCCGTTTTCGGCAGCTTATTATCGCCTATCGTTTCCTTTAGAGGCGTCCTGAGTCCCTTATAGGCGTTGGTAAGTGTCATGTAGTTAATGTAGCTCCACGCACCCGGGCCGATATTAAACCAATAATCTACCTCATAGGTCCAAGCAACACGCAGTACATAATCTTGCCACAGCTCCGTGTCCTTGTTTACGGCTTCTCCGTCCTGGTCATAGTAATAATACCACTCTCCGTCACGCCAAACGCCCCACCCGCCAAACTGCCGGTTGGACGGCACGTGTTCCGGGATCGGAGCCGTTTCCGGCATCTTATTGTCTGTCAAAACGATCTCTACAACCGAATTTTCCGTGAGAGTCCTGTTTCCATCCTCATCGACCTGCCCGTCTAACTTGAGCACTACTTCCTTTTTACGCTGCGTGTTTATGTAGAGGCTGAGCGAGCGTGATACCAGAAACTCGTCTCCCGGCTTGTATGTTTTGCCGTCGCTTCCTGTATAGCTGCCCGCAAATTCCGTTCCGACCGGGCATTCCAGCTCCCGTTCCAAATCGACTTTTCTCAGATCCTTCACCTTGTAGCCGAGTGGTACATAGGTCTTTTCGCTGTAAATCAGTCCCTTGTCGTCGTAATAGTTGATGAAGCAATCGTTTCTTCCGGGAGCTCCCGCAAAATCTCCCACGTCGATTGGGAACGGATATCTGACGCTGTTTCCCTCCGGCGGGGAAAAGTTGGCGTATACAACGGGTTTTTCGTCAAGGTCGGCCGTGCCGGACGCCGCCGTCACGGTAAACGACTCCATGCCGCCCGTCACGCTAAGCTTGTCCTGTGCAGGGTAACTGCCTCCGCCCTCTTTTCCAAGCTCCCAACTGCTGCTCCAGCCCTTGCTTTTTTCTGTCACTACCACGCCGAAGCGATCCATGCAGACCATATCCCAGCTTCTCTGCACCATCACGTCCTCCGAATATTGCAGGTACAGATCGTTTTGGTCAATATCTATGTAAGCGATCCAGTTCTGCATGCCGTCCAGCTTTTCCCATTTTTCGCTGGCAAGAGCGCTTCCCCCGGTATCCGTCGTATGAGGGATCATGGTAATACGGTGGTAAGTAACCCATTCCCCCGTTATATAATTGTAGCTTTGCAGCATCAGCTCCCCCTTGAATACTCCGGTAAGCGCTGCAACCTCTGTGTATATCCCGACCTCTGCAGGGAATATCTCCTCGCTGTCCTCGTATGTATAGGGCAGGGTAAACTCTCCCAGCTTATACACTCTGGAAGAATTGCGCAGCATATCCTTGTCAAAATGATATTTCTGATCCTGCATGCCCGGCACTTTTAAGCTCACCCAGGAATTTCTGCAGTACTTGGATGAGGCAAGCGTGGAAACCGGATCGATGGTCTTCCACAAAGCACGTATCCGATAGCTGTCGCCTGCGTTGTCGGAAGATACGTTCCACTCCGCCCCCGCGTCCCGTTCTGTAGTAAGAGGCGCCACCTCGTCAAACGAGAAAGTGACATAGTCCATCTCGGACACTCCCTCTTCCTCCTGCACCGTCACGGTGATCACAGGCAGAAAAACGCCCTCCGCAAGCTCATACATTTCCGGCAGAACCGCCGTGAAAGTATAGGTTCCCGGCGTCCCGCCATCGTAAGCCGGACTGCTCTCCCAGGTGACGCCGGAAATGACCGCCCATTCGCCTTTTTCACCGGTATCTCCGTCATCCGCCGTTTCCTCCTCTGCCGTGTTCGTCCCGTCATCCGTCGCTTCTTCCGTCGTGCCCGTCCCGTTACCCGCCGCTTCTTCCGTCGTGCCCGTCCCGTCACCCGCCGCTTCTTCCGTCGTGCCCGTCCCGTCACCCGCCTCTTCTTCTGTCGTGCCCGTCCCGTCATCCGTTTTGCCGCCGGCCTTAGTTTCCGCCTCGTCTGTTCTGGTATCCGCTGCGCCTTCCGTCTCTTCTCCGTTTGCAGCGGCGCCTGTCCCGGCTGCCTCCGCCAATGCAAACGCTTTCCCGGCTTCGGCTCCCCCTGCCGATGCAAACGCTTTCCCGGTTTCGGCTCCTTCCGTCGATGCAAACGCTTTCCCGGCTTCGGCTCCTTCTGCCGCCTCAACCGGGTAAATTGTCCTTATCCTGGGCTCTGGCACTTTTGCCATGTAACCAGGCAGTCGTACGGTTCCCGAAACAACGTGCACCTGAGCTTTGGCCTCGTACTCCTGGACGCTTTTGCTTCCATCGCTTTCTTTTCCGGCTCCTTTTTCTCCGCCGTCTCCGTCTCCGGCGTTCTCTTCTCCGCCTGATCCGTCGTCTCCGTCTCCGGTGTTTTCATCTTCGCCTGATCCGTCGCTTCCGTCTCCGGCATTCTCTTCTCCGCCTGATCCGTCGCTTCCGTCTCCGGCATTCTCATCTTCGCCTGATCCGTCGTCTCCCTCGCCGGCGTCCTCATCTTCGCCTGATCCGTCGTCTCCCTCGCCGGCGTCCTCATCTTCGCCTGATCCGTCGCTTCCGTCTCCGGCGTTCTCATCTCCGCCTTCTCCTTCTTCTCCATCACCGGCGTCCTCTTCTGTGCCTGCCCCTTCATCTCCCTCGCCGGTTCCGTCTTCACCGTTCCCGTCCGTATCGCCGTCCGTCACACCCTCTTCCCCGGCGCTATCGTCTTTGTCGGAATCCGGGGCGTCGGGTGTCCCTTCCGAATCTTCATCCGGTTTAACCCCCCCCCCAATATTTTCGGCGTTTTTCACGGTCATGTACGCTTCCAGTCCGTCCGGCAATTCCAGTTCCTTCAAAGATGTCCCGAAAGCCACCGTCTGCTCCCGCACTTCCTCCGGCAACGCCGCAAATTCCCCGATTATATGTATCTGCTCTTCTTTTGCCCTTGCTTTGTCATACTCCGGAAGATGTAACTGTGGTATAGACGTAAATAAAACGCCAACTCCCAACAGCGCCGCCACTATGCGTATCCGCCTCTTTCTTCTTGCCCTGAGCCATTCGTACATCTCATCCATAACGTTTCTCCTCCCCGTAATTCTCCACGATTTTATTCTTTCAGGATTTCGCGTTAAGTAACGAAATCCGTATTATGTAATCCTAGACATTTGCGAAACTCATCAAATTGTGGCTCTTTTTGTGCAAATAGTATAATTATAAGCAGACCCTTAGAAAGTGTTTAAATCCTTCGGATTAAAACTGCCGGCACTTGGCGAGGTTTTTTCGAGCCTAGCACCGCTGCGTTTGGAATGGAGCGAAAGCGAGTCTGCGTTGATTATACTATTTGTGCAAATTCAACAATCTTAAAAGAGTTTC
>CAJUMJ010000026.1 GCA_910587095.1 uncultured Lachnospiraceae bacterium | reverse complement strand
ATTAAATTATTCTGGTGAATTTCTTTTGGAAAAAATGTAAAATAAAATATTTTTATATTAATAAAACATATATTTTGGAGAAGAAAAAATTAAGAAAATCTTAAGAAACACCCCGGCAATTGTGGAGCCCACAATTGACACAACGGCTCCCGAGGAAACTCCGGCTGAGGAACCCTCCGACGGAGTACTTGGCGGCAGCGGTGCCGATCTCAACGCCATCGAGCCTTCCACCGAAGTTGCCATTAATATTGAGGAAGCGGAAAAGAATGCCGACAAAGACAGCGAGGGCAACGCTACCGACAAACCGCTGACCAAAGGTACCGCGGCGGAGGTCATCTTTGTTGACGGCACGACAGACAATGATGCGAAAGCTCTTGGCGGCGACCGTCCTGTCAAGTTCGTGGTAGAGCCTAAGGCCGGCTGGAAAGCTGACTTGACCGTGAGTGCTACGGTTATGAAAGACGAAAAGCCGGAAGCTGCCACAGTAAACAAGGACAGCGACGGCGTGTACACGATTCAAACTAACCAGGCCGCCGATGACAAGGCAACGCCTCCGAAACAGAAAGGCTACACCGGCGACATCACCATCAAAATCGTGGCAGAGCAGGTAAAAAGCACGCTGAAATTATCAGCGGCGTTGGAGTCTGGCAACGCTGCCTATCTGCTGAATGCGGACGGTACGGATGTTGATAAGGAAAAAGAAATCAAAAACGCTTACGACGCGGGAAAAGAGATCCAGCTTTCATACGGGGAATCCGGCGAAGAAGTGTCCTTTGCGGTAACGGCTGGGGAGAAGCCCGCAAAATACAATACCATCAAAGTTGCGGTTGGCAGCGAAGAGGGAAAGAGTGTCTCCGGTGAAGTGAAGGAGCTTGGCAAATCAAAGTATATCGTTTACAGCTTTGTCCCTTCCGAGATGGGCAGTCTGAACGAAAACACCGATACTGAAATAACGATTACCGTTGAGGAGGGTAAGGCAGCAAAGACTCTGAGCCTTGCGGCGGAGGAGAGTGCGGACTGGATGCTTACGGCTGTGACGGATGCACTCACGGATGATGACAAGAACGAAAAAGTTATCACTGTCAAATCAGAGGACGTCAGGGCAGCGGCGGAGTTTGACGCAAGCGACCTGGACGAAGATAATTATGTGGAGGAGCCTGCGGCTGAGGAGGGCGGCACGGCCAAAAAACGTCTCCTGATCTTCGGTGTAAAGCTTACCGACGCAAACAAGGTGAAGCTGAAGGGTGACAATCCGGTCAAGGCAGTGTTGACGGACAGCGCCTCCAAAGCAAAGCAGACCATCAACGCGGAATATGTGGCAAAAGCTGATACGAAGGGTGGCTACTACAAGATCAGCCTGGCTGATATTGAGAGCAAACACTTTGCGGACGACAACCTGACTCTCACCGTCAAGGTTGAGACGGAACCGGACGACACCAAAACAGGTGCGGACGGTGTCCACAAGATGACCTTCGAGGGTGATCTCGGCAATGTGGAAATCTATTCTGTTGGCGATGACAACAAGGCTGAAAAGCTTGCAACCCCTTATACCGGCAAGGCGAAAAAACTGAATTTCGCCATCGTGCCAAAAGCGGGCTACGCGCTTGCGGAAGGCACGGACTATCGCGATGAAGCAGAGGGCGGCACAAGCAGCAAAAAGGTTGTCAATGTAACCTACACCAAGCGATACGAGTTGTCTAAAAAGAAGACGGAGCAAACGCGTGAAGGTGAAGATGCCGAGAAGATAATCGCTACGGTAGATGTGACAGTACCTGAGGAAGTAGTGCTGGAGAAAGACGAGAGCTTCACCGTAGGCGAAGTTACCGTGACGGCGTATACAAATGATTATGACTTTGAGCCGGCAGATAAAAAGGATAAAGACTGGCAGAAGGCCGACGGTGTCACTGTAGGGGATATTGACACAACAAGCGGCGAAGAGATAGGCTACACGATCGAGAACGTAAAAGTTGCGGTCAAGACGGTGTTCAACGAGCACACCGCCGGTACGGTAACCGTTGTTTCCGAGGATGCGTCCTTCCAGGTGGAGGGGGAAGGTATCACTCCGATCGGAAACGACAGGTACGAAATTTCCGAGGACGCGACGCTCCTGAAGCTGACTGTCGCATCCAAAAATGAGCCGGTTGTGGCTTATAGCACGAATAAAAAAGCGGTTGTAACCGGTGCGGAGGGCACTTTTACCGCAGAAATCCCGGTATCTGAATTTGCCACAAAAGACGGGACAATCGATGATACCATCAACATCAAGATAACGGCGAGAAACCTGACCATAAAGAGCCGGACAGGTCAGGAAGAGGAAGCGGCCTTTGCCGGTCAGGTTGAGATTAACGGTGAGAAAGTGGAAAACTTTACCGGAATCATCGATACCCTCTCCGACGGCGCGGTTTATTCCGTAAAGCTCACGGCGCCTACCGGTACGGAGTTTGTGAAGGTGTCCGCGACATCGGCGTCGGAGGGCGCGCAGGCGACGGATCTGACTCTTGATGAGAATGATAAATCCGTCGTTTCCTTCCAGCTGACGATGGACAACGATTATAAGGTAGACGCGGTATTAAAGAGTGTTTACGCGGCGACTGTCTCTGTTGGCTCTGACAAAATAGAGAAGGGCGAGGACGGCATATATGCTATTCCCACAGGCAGCACAGGCATTAAGGTTGCTCTCGTAAACGGAGAACAAGAAGAAGATCTCCTGTACGCGAGAATATATGACGGTAACAAAATCGCCAAGACAACGGCAGACATAAGCGGCAATGTGGCGACAATCAAGAGCATTGCCGAGGATGACACCGATGTGCTTCGTGTAGACCTGGCTCCCAAGGCGACAAAGAAGGTCGTTATGTCCGTCCTGATCAGGCAGGATAAACCGGCGAGCGCGCTGGCTGTCAAGGACGAGAAGGGCAAATCGGTCAACGCTGCGGCTCTGATGACAGACAGCGCTGTCAGCTATTTTGTTGAAGCGACGGCAGGCCGTCTGGATTATGCAAACACCATCGCGGTGGAAGTAGTCGACGAAAAGGATGCGGCAGGTGTCGATAACGCTCCCACGAAAAATGCGGCGGTGGAGGCCGTATTTACAAAGAGCAAGGACGGAAAAACCGGTACGCTGAAAATCACCGCACTTCCCGGTGCGGAGGGCAAAAAAGACGCGGCCTTTGTCAGACTGTACGACACGGCAGTGAGAAAAGATGTCCTTGCGAAAAAAGAGGGCGTTGCGGCTGGCGCCGAGATTCTTGCGGAAGCGATCGCCGTTGAGACAAAAGCGCCTTCCATTATAGGCCAGGCGCCCACCGTGAAGGAAGCGACCGGCAGCGACAAGGCGATCAGAGTGGAACTTTCCACAAGTGACAAGATTGTGGAGCCTTTGACCAACGACGTTTATTACCAGGTGACGATCGACGGTGCGCTTTCCGAGGGCATTGAGAAAGTGCAGTACTTCAAGAAGACGAAGTATGAGAAGAACAACACGCAGTTAGCGACGATCGAAGTCTATAAACCGACAAAGGATCAGCCAAACGGCTCGAAGAATCCTTACACCGTAACAGTGGAACTTGTGCAGACTACCAAGGGAACGGTGACGGACGGCGTGAAGACCACGGACGCGGCGGCGGAGGGCAAAGCAAGCCCCAGTACGCTGATCTCTTCCGGGAAGCCGTCAAAAGCGGTGACGACTTCTACCAGAGACGCGCTCTATGAGACGAAGCTTAAGATGAAACCCACGTCCGCAACCGTTTATACAGGACAGGGCTTCCTCAATGTGGCACAGGCACAGTTTGACAAGAACACCGGCTTCACAACGGCTCCTTATGTGCAGTTTGTGGACACAAAGACCGGCGTGCTTTTGGGAGACAGAAGCGACGAAGCCGTGAATCAGGATGGTAGTAAGACCGGTATCGCCGTATATGAGAACTATCAGGCAAAAGTAGACGGAAATGGCAATATTTCCGTCAAGAATACACAGAACTGTTTGAGCTACAATGTGCTGACGAAAAATATAGGTTTGAAGGTAACCGCGGAGTATCCGAGAAGTGATACGAGCGAGTACGCTTACGCGTCCACCGCGATTTTGAAACTCAACACGGTGTATGGAATCCAGAATATCGATTTCGTGAGCGGTGCGACCAGAAATCTTTTCTATGAGGGCAAAAAGGCAACCTTGAAGCTTACGCCGGTTCTCAATAACGGCGACAAGACGAGAGCGCCCAAGGGCAAAGCCCTGACCTACGCGCTTGCTGAAAATACGTCTTCCGAGGTGAGAAGCTATGTGACTGTGAACGCGAAAAACGGCACCGTCAGCGTAGCGGCAAACTGGGACCTGAACGGACAGACAAAGACCTTTACCGTGGTGGCAAAGGCGGCTGACCATAGCGGAAACGACGGAAGTACGGGAACCAGAACAAAGAACATAACCGTAAACGTGAGCGGCAGCAAACAGTCTCTCGGCAATGCAGTGGTTGTGGACAGCACAAATAAGGTAATCGCAAAAGAAGGCGGGGATCTGAACGCCGCGGATTTCTATCAGAAGGAGTTGTACGTAAAAGTCTTGAAGGCGGGTATGCCTGACAAACGCCAGTACACAGCAAACGATTTTGTAAATACAGGACTGACATATGCCTCCGGCACAAAGGCTTCCCTGGACGTGGATACCGCTTCCGGTAAGCTTACGTTCCTTAAGCCCAACGCGAAAGCCGTGAAGCTGACCGTAAAGGCTGCTGACGGCTCCAAGAACAACCAGAGCATCCTCAACGTAAACGTCAAGGGATACGAAGCGTTAGGTCTTGTGATCGACGGCGACGAAGGAAACAACGGCAACAATCCCGATGTCAAGACCGTGTACTACGACGGTGCGACGAACGCAAAGTTCGATCTGGATACTGTTGTAAAGGCGAACAATAAGTGGCTTTGGACAAAGGGTGAGGACAACAGTTCCTATCAGGACCCGGTAAACTACACAAACCTGTCCGTCAAAGTGACCGGCGCAAAGGTTATCAATAAGCCGAAGGACGGTGTCGACTGGATGACCATCGTGATGGCTTCCGGCGACGCGAAAATCGAGATTACGGATAAGACGGACAAGAGCAAAAAGTATGAATATCACATCATACAGCAGCCTCCTGTAGCGAAAAGCGCGAAAGCGCCTTCCATCAAACAGATCGGGAAGCTGACCGCGGACGATGTGAAAACGGCACAGACCAAGGCGGAAGGCAAGGATATCGCTTTCCAGGTAAAGGATAAAGATACCAACAATCAGGCGCGCCAGTATGTATTCCTGATTCCGGATTACACCAAGGGTAAATATATGGATCATTACGGATATGAATACGAGAGAGCGGGCAAGTATTTCTTGGGAAGCAGTAAGGCAATGATCAAGCAGATCGATGACAAGGGACAGTTCAGCCTGAACCTCAACTTGAACGGGGCGGACGACTATGACATTATCCCCGGCTCTTACAGTCTGATCGCGACGATCGGCACTTACGAAAACGGACAGTTCGTGCCGGCGACAAAGGGCACGACACTCAAGATCGCCATCCCCGGAAAGGCGCCGAAGAACAGCCTGACCGTAAAGGGCAAGTATACCTTGGATGCCAGCGCGACGGCTCCTGTCAGTCTTGACGACGGCAAGAACATCGTCACGGATTACGACTGGAAGCTGACCAACGAGCCTGGTAAAGACGGCAACTATGCGATGAACCTGATTGACAAATCGGGCAAACCGAACAAGTTCAACGAGTATTTTGAAGTGAAGGCAGTGACCGAGAAAAACGAGGACGGGGAGGATATTATCACCGGCTACACACTCGGGTTAAAGCCTGGTCTTGAAGAGACGAAGATTGCGGATATCATGACGAAGGAGCACAAGGCCGACTGTGAAGGCTATGTGACCGTAACCAGCTATATGGTTGACAAATATGGCACCGAAAACTTGCAGACCAAGGACATGAAGATCACCGTATCCTTCAAGAACGCGAAACTTGTCGCAAAGACGGATTACGCTTCCGCTTATCAGGGAACAACCGCAACCGTGCGTGTCTTTAAGGATGCGAAGAGCCAGGACGAGATCGTCCTCGCGGGCGCGGCTATCGTACCGGATGAGAAGAACGGCGGCGTGGCGTTTGCGGCTTCCTCCGAGAAAACCGGTGTGGAAGCGGACGGAAAAAGCATCAAGCTGAACCTTGCGTCCGCAGCGCCCGGCAGCTATAAAGTGAAGCTGAAAGTGCTTGTGAAGGATTCCGCCTACGCGGCAATGAGCGGCGACAAGGCAAAAGATCCCAAGGCGCTGGCAGCCAGCGATATCGGGCGTGAGGTGACCGCTGCAATCAAGGTGAGCGGCCCGGATGCAGGCACGAAGAACAAAGTGGTCGTGAAGGATAAGAACTTAAAAGTCGCGGCGACCGACAGTACCTACAAGGATGGCGTGTATACGCTCTTCGTAAATGTGGCAAACGCTGTGGAAGGCGCGGAGATCGACGCCACGGCGGCAATCGAGGAAACCTGGAAGAATAAGCCTTTCGCAGGCAAGACTTTCATGGACATGAAGCCGAAGTACGACAAGGCAACCGGAAAACTGACGCTGACCTTTAAGAGAGACGAGATGCTTGCGGCTTCCGTGGCTGACGAGACGAAAGGTCAGGTGAAACTCGGCAAGGCCCTGGATATTCCTGTGACCTTCTCCTTCAAGGGCAGCAACAGTGTCAATGTGGAGAAAGAAACGACAGTCCTCAAGGTGACGCTGCCAAGTCCCATGACCGTCGCACAGTGGCAGGATACAAAGAATAAGAAGACCGAGTCCCGGTATAATCTCGAGCAGATGCTGAACGCTATGAGCGCGGACTTACTTTTCAGCGCGGATGCGGGCGTCAAAAAAGATCTGCAAGATCGTATCAACGAAGCGATCAAGACAGCGATTCCCCTGGATTTGCAGGCGGCTGAGGTGAGCAGAACACCTGCCCTCGCCGAAGTCAAGGGCACGGGCGATACGAAAGACAAGATTGTAAGCTACGAGACAACCGTGACGATCAAAGAGAAGAAGGACGACAAGGAGCTTGTATACAATACGAAGTTCAGCTTTACCAATGCGGCGGACGGTATCGCTACAGAGGCAAGCACTTTAAAGACGACAATCGAGGCGCTTACGGCGGAAAGCCTCGAACTGACCAATGCGGTTGAGTCGGAAAATCTGGTATCCAAGGTGACGGCGGCATTGGCGAAGCAGAAACCGGCGGTAGAGATTCCGTCAAATCTGCTTCTTACGGTGACGAGCTTTAAAAAGAAGAACGCAACCATGAAGAGCGCCGGAACGCTCACGGCGACTATCAGCATCAGGGACAGAAAGACCGGCATAGCTATAGAGGCAGAGATTGGCAATCCAAAGGCTTTGGAGATCCAAAAACTCGAAAACCTGGGCGAGGCAAAGAAATCCGTGGAGGAGGCTCTCGCCAATAAGAAGGACGACAAGGGAATCGACTATGCCGAAATCATCGTGAAAACTCTTGAGAACGCTACAGACCTGACAGGTTTGGAGGACGCACTCGAGAAAGTAATCAAGGAGGCAGCGAAGAAAGCCATCAAGAACGACACCATCACTCCCGGCGACTTCCTAAAGGTCACGGCTACGAAAGGTTCGAGCGATAATCCGGCCGCGGCAGAAAAAGACGCGGATGTAGACGTGGACTTTAAGCTCCCGACTGCAAGCGAGGACGGCTTCGTGGCATTCAAGCTGAAACTGACACAGGAGGGCATGAAAGACCTGATTGTGGATATGTCAGGTGAGAAGAAGATTACACTTGCAAAAGCGAATGATAAGTTCCAGACCTTAACCGAGGCTGAGACAGAAGTAAAGAAATTGGGTACAGTTTCAAGTGATGTTCTTAGCTTAACGGACGAAATTTATGGCAGGACAGCCGCGGAAGTGGAATCCGAAGTGAAGAAGCTTGTGGATGAAGAGATCACGGGCGTTGGTCTTGCTGCTGAGGTTAGCTGTACAGGGTTTAAGGAAAGCTCTACCAGAGCGGGCGAAGAGATTCTGCCTAACGAGGAAAATGAAGTGACAGCGGTAGGGATGATTACCCTGAAGGATAACCTCGGCAGAGAGGAAAAGAAAGAAATCAGCTTCAGTGCCACAGTACCTAAGATTGAGAAGACGCTTGGCAATATGACCATCACCGCGACAAAGGACGGCAAAGAGGTAACCATCGGCAACAATGCGTTCGAAGTAACGGTTGACGATGTGAAGACAGACAGCAAGTGGGTATTTGATCTTAAGTTTGAGGGAAGTACCTGGCTGGATGCCGCCGACAAGGCAGCGACCTGGACGGTCGTGGAGAAAGCGAATGCTGATAGTAACGGAAAGCTGGCAGACATTCCAACGAAGGATTGCCCCGCAGGCGTTACCTTTGACGCGGCGACACGCACACTTACGATCAGCGACGCGGAAAAAATTACGGAAGATGCGACAGTAATCCTCCGAGCGGTGAGAACCGGTGAAAAAATCAGCGAGAGTGAGCAGGAAACAGATAATGTGAAGTTTGTCACCGTCACGCTGAAAGCGCCGGCAAAAGACGAATCGGGTGGGTGAAAAGCCGTCGAAACAGGAGAATGCCTGACGAGACATTCGGAAATGAAGTGAGAATGAAATGAGAGTTATGTAGGAGGAGCGCCGCAAAGTAGCTGAAAAAGAGCTATGGAGCGGCGCTTCTTTTTTTCTCATGAAGGTAAGGATTTTTGTAAAATTTCGCATCTAATTGCAACTATTTCGGTGTGAATTGCAACAACTGATGTTCAAAAAAGACGAAAGGGCGCGCGTTTTGGCGCCGGCTCCGACGCTATACGGCAAGCACCTGGCATGGATATGGAAAGCAGTACCAATATAGCAGTGTGAAAACGTAAACTTTATATTGAGTATCCGCTGAAAAATGGTATACTATGTTTAACAGCAGGTTTTTGCTGAGAATACAGATCAAGGAACAGACATGAGCAATAAGGCAAAAATACGCGAAGAAGCAAAGAAACTAAATCCCATTGACGACTTGATGTTTCGTACAATGGCGGAGGATAAAGATTTCTGCGAAGAAATCCTGCGGGTGATACTGTCGGATCCAGGGCTTTCGGTATTGGAGTCCACACCCCAATATGCCGGAACAAATCCGCAGGGACGATCCGTGATCCTTGACGCCAAATGTGTCCTTGGGGATGGGCGCAAAGTGAACATCGAGGTACAAAAATCGGATGACACAGACCATCAGCGCCGCGTTCGCTACAACGGCGCGATCCTCACGACTAACCTCACCGACCCCGGTGAGAAGTTCGAGAATATCCCCGACGTCTGCGTCGTATTTATCTCCCGCTTTGACATCTTTAACGGGAATCGCTCTCTGTACCATGTAGAACGTGTCATAAGGGAAACCGGGAAAGTTGTCGATAATGGATTTGAAGAAGTTTACGTCAATGCAAAAGTGAAAGACGGCTCCGAAGTATCGGAGCTGATGGAAGTATTTGTTGACGACGCGGCATACAGCAGTAAATTCCCCGTCACATCCGGCAGGAAACGCCGGTATAAAGAAACAGAGGAGGGATATCAGGCCATGTGTGATATTATGAAAAGGATTGCGATGGAAGAACGTAACGAAGGCAGAATCGAAGGCGAAACCCGCATCAATACTCTCCATTCTATTCTTATAGAATCAAATAGGATGGATGATCTGAAGCGCGCTATTAAAGACAGGGATTTCCAAATGCAGCTTATGGTCGAACTTTTACCTGAGAACATGTAAGCTGAAAAGTCCTGCAAGGGCCAATGGCTCACATATCAATCTCATAGTATTCAAAAAACCACCCCGCAGATAATCCGACGGAGTGGTTTTTTCTTAGATATGTTATTTCATGTAATCATAGTATACTATTTTTCAAAAGATACTCACTTAAAGCGAACCTGTCGCGGACAGGTAAGCGGATCATGTTCATTGAACTTTAATGACAGCAACTGAAAAAAAGCAACAGTGATAAAAAATCGTCGCCCGGCAGCGGACATTAAGAGTATGACTGCGGCAAACTCTGAGAATGCTTCGCATTCTCCTTGCATGTTTTACACTGTCGCAATTTCTTATTATATAAAATACCCGCCTATTTTTGACCAGATTTCCTCCGCTATCACTTCCTGGGACTGATTCCCGTCCACGATAATGACATTTTCGACATCCTCTAACTTTTTAAACGCCTCGTAGTATTTTTCACGGACTCTCACCAATCTCGATTTTTTCTCAAACAATTCCTGGTGTACCCTGTTTTGGGCGATTCTCTTAATTGCGATATCGGGATCAACATCGATAAAGAGAGAGACGGTCGGCTGTAAAAGGTTTCTGTTCAGCTCATTGGCCTGAATCACCCAATCCATAGGCATGTCGATGCTGTGATAAGCGTATGAGGAAAAGTAATACCTGTCCGAAATCACCGTTGTGCCCTCGGAAATCTTTGCCACAATACCGTTCACGTCATTGAGCAGGTGATCCATCCGGTCGGCCACAAACAGCGCGGCTATCGCCTTGTTATCCGTTTTTATTCTGCCTGTCATAATCTGGTGGATCAGTGATCCGATGGGAGAATCGGTGGGCTCCATCGTCGTGTAACAGTAAATGCCCTCTTTCTTTAACCGTTCCGTCAACAATTGGATCTGCGTGCTCTTTCCGCTCCCATCTATTCCTTCAAATACGATAAATTTTCCTCTATCGACTTGTGTCCGTCTCTGCTCATTCCTCATACTGTTGAAACCTCTCCTGATTCTTTTTTGTTATGGATTCCATAAGACGTCCGCATAGCACATGGCGCGGAACCTGTCAATATGGCCGACATTGCGGATTGCGTTTTCACACAAAATCCGTTATTCATTATAACAGGTTTGTACTAAAATTCCAATTATTAAAATAGCGCGTTGCGTAAATGCTGCGTAAATACTGCGTAATACCGCGCAAAAAAATGTCCTCCTGTTCTCCACAATATACTTTCGCTTATGGCGTTTCTTTGTGCCTGATTTTGTTGAGATGATTTTTTGCCAGATGAGCATAACTTTATGTGCATATGGCGGAAAATCTGCACAAAGGCAGGTGCAAAAGAGATTCCGAGAGTATATCACACCCGCACACGAAAAAACCACCGCAAAACACGGTGGTTTTTTCCGGGTAATTCCCTAATCATCGTTATACAGGAAATCTTTCGTTAAATCTCAGCTTTATGATCCTGAACTTGAACTATCTTCCTGCTTTGCGAAGTTGAAATCATGTGTAAATTCGACTGCACTTTCGCCTGTACCGATGGTGATCTTCACGTTTTTGTATGCTCCGGTAGCACCGTCTTCGGAAGCTTCGAAGGTTGTTCCCGTAACACCCTCAGCCGCTGCAACATTTTCCACTGTTACCGTCACTGCGGGGTCTGCCTTGTTCACTTCTTTGATTGCATTTTCCAGAGCTGTTTTAGCTGTTGTAGCATCTGTCGGGACTGTTGCCGCTTTAATCGGAGCGGTTGTGGTTCCGATCGCTTCGATCTTCGCCTTTAACTCCTCTGCAGTCTGGTATTTGTCGGCCTTATCTACCACTTCCGCATCGGTTACGGTGATAGTCTCCGTCACGCCGGAGGTCATGCCCGCTTCCTTCGCGCCTTCCAGAGTCAGCTCAAGTTTGAAGGAAATCTTACCGTTGTTCTCCTGCGTTGCAGGTGTGTAGGTAAAGTCATCAACCTCTTTGCCATCCTCGCCGGTTTTCTTCGCCCATGCCCAGCTATAGCCGATGATCTCCTTGCTGGCATCTGTTTTAATTGTCTTGTCAAGTTCGCCTTCGATCGCCGTCTTGATTGCATCCGCATCGTTCGGGGTAGTTGCTGTTGCAACGAGCGTTGACAGGCTCTTGTCATCTGTCCCATCAGTTACCTTAGCTTCGATCTTTGCCTTAGCGTCTGCCAGGGAAACATATTTCCCGGCATTTGTCTCGGAAATTGATTTCAATTCCACAGTAACTGACATGCTTCTGCTTCCGTTTCCGTCATCCTGAGGTTTTGTCAGAACAAGTGTAAACTTCAGGCTTCCAGCTTCCGCCGCTGCTCTGGAGGTTTCCGTCCCTCCGTCTTCGGTAGCCGCCTTTGGAGCTTTGTAGTCCCATCCTTTGACCGTATCTGTATCAGCCTTAAAGTCAATGGTGATGGCTTTGTTGTTTGCCGCCTCAACAGCCGCTTTCTTGATAAGCTCTTTCATGACAGCTTCCTGTCCGCTGCTCTTATCTACAAATGCCTGTACCTTGGTATCGTTGTCAAACAAGCCTGCAACTGCTTCTTTCGCTTCGCTCAGGGAGCTCAACTGGCTTATCGTGCCATTAACCGTAGCCTTCTCACTCTCACCGGTAACCAGATCCTTCACCTGAATTTCAGCAGTGATGGTTCCGGCTGCCTTCGTCGTTGCGGGATCCTTTTCGAAGCTCACTATCTTAACCGAGAGGTGTCCCTTTCTCGGATCCAGGTAAGGCTTCACGGTTTCGGCTTCTTTGATTTCAGCAAGGAGGCTTGCCGCGGTTGTTTCGTTCTCGAACGTCAGGTCACTAAGTGCCTCGATTGCGCTCACTGCATCCTGCACGTCGTTACTTGCCGCGTTCATGCCGAGGGTGTAAGTAAAGCTTACATCCGCTGTGTTATCTTTAGCCTTGGAAACATCTGTCAGGGTGAGGGTAATCTTCGCCTTGCCTGCCGTCATGATTTCATCGTATGCCGCTGTGTCTGACAACTCTCCTTCTGCTACCTCTTCGCCGTCGTTCAGATACTTCTTCGTAAGTTCATAGCTTACCGCCACATCGGTATCCGCCGGAATGAGGCTCTCCGCCTTGCCGCTTACCTTTTCCATCAAATCTGTCAATACGGACTGTGCATCGCTGAGAAGACTTGTCTGGATCTTCTCGATCAGGGCCTTGTTTTCACCCAGGCTCGTCTGTACTGCCGCGAAATCCATGGGTCTTGCCTTTGGCATGGTAACGTTGAAGTTTAAGGTATCCTCCGTTGTCACGCCGTTTGTGTACTTCACGGTTACGGGCACTTTCAGCTTCTTGCCGTAGTTGGTAAGTACCTTCGCGCTGGGCGTCTTCACCACTTCGTCGTTCAGAAGGTTCAGCGCTTTCTTGCTCACGCTGAGTCTGATAACGTCTACGTCCTTGTTATCCTCATCTTTCACGGTCAGCCTTTCAGCGGTAACCAGTTTTTCCTTATCCGCGCCGATTTCGTTCTGGTCAGCGCCTTCCGCGTTCTTCAGGTTTACGGCTGCGCTTGCGATGTCAGCGCCGTCCGCGATCATGGTGTAAGGCACATCTACGACATACTTGCCAAGGTATGCGCCCTTCTCGTCTTTCTGCACATAATCTTTAGCGGTGAGCGTTACGCTAAGGTTCTTCGCCTTAACCGCGTTTTTGCTGTCCACTGCCTTCACGTCGATCTTCGCGCTGACAGGGATACCTGCCTTTGCGATCAGCTCCGCCTGGGTCAGAGGTTTGCCGCCTTCTACCTTGTCATTGACATAAATCCAGTTCTTGCCGTCCCACTTTACGTACTTGGAATCCTGGGGTACAACAATCAGCTTCACGGTGTACTTGCCGGGCGCTAACTCCGCCGTATCGCTTGTGATGACGATATCGCCCTCATCCGCGCTTCCTTCCACCTCGTTAAATCCAACTGTCTTTGCAAAGCCCTTGTCGTCCGTCACATCGATTCCGACCAGCGCGGCATATTCATGGCTCTTGCCGTTCATCAGCTTCACGGTTGCCGTAGCAGGCGCCTTTGTCGCGCCGTTTGAGAATACGGTTGCTCCTGTGAGGCTGTACTTGCCTGCCTTGAAGGAAACCTTCACCTGCACGTCCCTGGTGTTATATCTGCCAGTAAGGTTACCCATCTGTCCATAACCGTTGGAGACGGTAATGTAACCGGTGCAGTCGTCCTTTGCCTCCTTGGAGGTGATATAGGCAAGCTCCTCCGCGGTGAGGTCGTCCTTTAAGCCGAGGGTGTAAGCAATGATTCTGTTGTTCCTGTTCTTGATCGTGCCTACCTCAAAATATCTGGTAAACTCGTTGGTGTGATCGTCCTTGTCCTGTGTCTTCTTGATCACGTTCATGGCTTCGGAAATCTCATAATTATAATCGGATTTCACATCGATCACTGCCCAGGACGCGCCCTTCTCATCCAGAGTCACGCTGCCCTTTACGGTCAGGTTGGTTTTCATTTTCTTCACAGGGATGCTGAAGTTAAGCTTCACATCCTTTGTGGAAGCGACGAACGCGCCGTTTGCCATGGTGCCCACGGTAGCGATCATCTTGTAAGCGCCTTCGTACTCAATGGCTTTATCCAGAGTAAACCGGCCGTTCTCATCGATCTTTAAGATGGTTCCTTTTGCTCCGACATAGCTGTATGCCGGGTTAGAAGCGGTCACCGTAAAGTCAGGTGTCAGCTTCACATAGCTGCCTGCGTAGTTGTCGTTGTTCTTATCCGTCACCTGCCAGGTGATTTTCTCTGTGTCGGCTGCCACCTTCTTCGGGTCATAGAGCTTGATGGAAGGTGCCTTCACAGCGCTGTTGCTGTCGTTGGTGATGGTGTACACTTTGCTGTTTGTAGCCTTATCCTTGTTTGCGGTATCCGTCACGGTGATGGTCGCCTTGCCGCTCTTATCCGTGACAACTACCGCGGAACCCATGTAGTTGCTGCCGGGTGTTTTCGCAAAGTTCTTATTTGCCAGGAACTTGCCGCCCTTCACGGCAACTTTGAGGTTCTTGTACTCAGTGAGGCCGTGCCATACGTTCTCGTCCGCAGCGTAGTGGGCGTAGAGATAGTACATCTGGTTGCTGCCGCCGGAGTAGTGGATATCCGTCTCGTCAGGGCCATGATCCTCATCGGCGCCCACGATATACAGGCCAACCTGCTTGTAAGGCTTCACGTTGATGACCAGTTCCATCTTAGGAGCCTTGCCGCCGTCCACGGTGTTCGCCGTGATCTTGATCTTGTCGGCGGGTTTTGCGAAAGTAAGCAGGCCGCTCGCATTATCTACAGCCAGTGCCTTTGCGTTGCCTGACTTAAAGGTTACGGGAAGGAAGTTTTCGACATCATCGTCGGTGTACTGCTCCTTTTCCTTCGTCCCTTCCTTCAATGCCACAACATACAGATATTTGCTTTCATCCAGCGTAATGTTGTCCGGATCACTGTAATCGTGGTAGTCAAAATCTTCCGCGGTGAGTGTTTCCGGATTCTTTACCTTATGCTCCCCATCCAGCACCACCAGCCTGCCGATCGTGTTCTTCTCGTCTGTGATTTCAAAGTCTTTGGTTGTATAAACAGTTTCCCCATTGCCGGCAAAGTCGTTTGCCCGGATGGTAACCGTAAATGTATTGTCACGTTCCTTTGCCTGTACCTGGTAATCCGCCGCTACGGAAACCGTGCCGTTCTTCACGGAAACAAGAGGCTTCGCGCCTGCAAGGGCCGCTTTCGCGTAGGCGCTGTTATTGCCTGCCGCGGGTGCAATCTCCCAGGTTACGGTAGATTTCGCGGGCTTGTAATCCTTGCTTCCCCCGTTTAAGAGAGGGGTAATCTTTACGGATGCCTTGGAGCCCTTCTTCGCCGGGTCTTTGAACAGCGTCTCGGGAAGCTTCGCCTTGCTCTCGTCTACATCAACATCATAGATACCCTGCTGGAGTTTCAGTTTTACGATTGCGGAAGCCGCGTAACTCTCATCGGGAGCAACCGCTGTCACCTTCACGCCAAGATCCTTGTAGGAGCTGCTCTTCGCGTTGATGCGTCCGTTTGTGATACCCACATGGATGGAATTATCCTCCCCTACCCATGCTTTGAAATCGTTATTCCAGCTAGCTTTGTTGTTTACATCGGAGCCCAGGCTTCCGTATAACACGCCTGTCTTTGCGTTGACAAACTGGACAGAGATGGTGTCATACGCGGTTGTCTGGCCAAATGCAGGGTTCGCCACGACAGCGTCCGCCTGGCCGGTAAATACGGCGCCGCCGTTTACCGCTTTCACGGAAAGCTTCGTCTCGTAGACAGGCGCCTTTGTTGTGAGGGTGCTGTCCTTCATAGCCGCTTCCGGGCCTGCCACATAGTCCGCCTCAGCCGCCGGTGCTTCTTTCAGGGACTGTACCAGGGTCACCTTCGCTGTGGTGGAGATGATCTCCGCGATATCCGCAACGGTGCCTGTTGCCTGGTCATCCGCCGTGTTGCTTACAACAACAGGGATGGTAAGGGTTTTAGCCGGGTTCGCATAGTCTTCCACCTTCACGTACCGAACCAGGTCGGCGCCGGAAATAACGGTCACGCCTGCCGGTGCGCCTGTGGGCGCCGTCAGTTCTACTTTGTAGTACAAATCACCCGCTATGGGAGCCGCGGGAAGGTTCTTCTTATTGAGGAAGTCCACGTTCATGCTCAGTCTGACAGCCCTGTTGGTGCCGGAGCCTGCCACTGCGGTTACCGCCTTGACTTCCGCGCTCTTCACAAGGGGATCCGTCAGCTTCAGGGTGAACTTACCGCCCTTCAAAGAGGTGTTTGCGGTAACGCCTGCTGCTTTTTCTTCGTTCTTGTTGTAAACGCTTACCAGCACCTGCGTGTCTTTCGCAGCGCCGGCCTTTGTCTGGACGGTGAGAACGCCATCCTTAAAAGTACTTCTCTCAACAGGAGTACTTGCCTCCGCAAGGGCCGTGCCGTCCGCCGCGAGAATCTCCACGTCCAGATCGGCTAAGCTTGCGCCGGCCGCCGGAGCTACGGTAAACTCCATTTCGGCGTCAGGCATCATCTCCACGGTGGAGCCTTCCGCCACCGCCGCAGCCTTGCCGTTTACCATGCGCGTTACGCTGACCGTGTCAGATACCACGTTTGTTTTCAAAGTTGTGGTATACTTTTTGCTCTTATTCAGATAAACCTCGATGGTCAGGTCTTTGCCGTACTCTGACTTATCGATCTTAGCGATCGTAGCCGATGCGCCGCTTACTGCAGCCTCGGTAGCCGCGGTCTTGTCGCCGTCCTTTACGACAACGTCATAAAGGTCTTCCTCATATGCCTCGCCGGCCTTTTCCACTCCGATGGAAATGTCCGTGTCGGTGTAATTCGCCACATAGGCATTCCCCTCCTGAGCCAGCTCTTCACCGTCCTTACCTGTAAGTACAACTCTGTAATCGCTTACGGAGTCAACCACGATATTGATATTATCAGCCACAGTCAGTTCCAGGGTGACGCTGCCGTCTTTGCCGGGAGTCGCGCTGCCTGTAGCCTCGCCCATCTCGTAAGAAACCGTGTTGATCACAACGCCGGGCTTGGGAACAAATGCCAGCGTGATTTCACTGCCTTCCTCGGGCTTTGTGCTGAGGGTGTAGTAGTCGTCCTTATCTGCGGTGGAGCCGCTAAGGTTCTCTTCGGTATCGTTATACTTCACCGTCACATCGCTTGCCTCGACTTTTACTTTCACGTCTTTTTGCGCGAGTGCCGCTTTTGCGTCGATCACAATCTCAGCAGTAGAGCCTTCAGTCAATGCCATGGCGGGAATGTCGTAAGTATAAACGCCTTCCGCCGCTGTTCCTGTTACAGCGTTACTGCCAACAGTTACCGCGGGCTCTCTTGTGGAAGCCACCGTAAAGGTGAGGATGTCGACGCCCTCGGGGATCACCCAGGTGTCTTCCTCTTTTCCTTCCTCCGCTTCCTCGTCGAGGATTACGCCTGTTGTGGTAATGGTGTAGCCTGCGCGGAGCTGGTCGTCAAAGTGGACGATCTTCTCGCCGTCGTTTTTCACTACGTTTGTGTCGATGATGACGTCAACGGAGGTAACAACATAATCCCTCTGTGCAGAGTCAGTGTCAGCAAAGCTATCTTTGCCCTTTAAAGTCAGTGTCAGTTCCTGCGCGCCGTCGGCTGTAACCGCTTCCTCTTCCTTGGTAACTGTCTTTGTCGCCTCAGCAGCGCCGCCTTCGCCAGCTATCGCAGGATATTTCCGGTTCTCTACAACAGTGACGACATACTTGTCATCATTCTTGCCTTCGCCCTCTGTCTTGGTGCCTTTTGCCAGCTCGTAGCCTTCCTCGGGATCTACCTTGATCTTGTAGCTATCCCCCGAGACAACCAGGCTGTTGTTTTTCAGTTCATCAGACGCGCTTCCCGAACCATGTGTAATAGCCGCATGGGCAGGCGCGTTTCCGTCTTTGTTCTTAAAGTTAATGGTGTGTACGGTATCTTTTTCCGTATCAAGCTCCGCCGCGATGGAGATCGTCAGCGTCGTGTCCACGGAAAAGGCTCCGACGCCGGACAGGGCGATCTTGTATTCCACAGCGCCGTCATCACCCGGTGTGCCCGGCACAACAGCCACATCCGTACCTTCCTGATCAGCGTCAGTTGTAGCCTTTGCTGTCACACCTGTTATTTTATAATTCTCATTTGCGGATACTTTAAATGCCAGGGATTTAGCAAGGCTCTCCGCATCGTCTTCCACGAAAGTACTGTCTGTGCCAAATTTACCGTCTTTGTAAGCGATAACGCCATCCGCCTCGGTTCCGGCTGCAACAGTGCTGTTTGCATTGTCCCCGCTAAACTCCACCGTCAGCTTAGCCTTCGCAACCACCTTTACGTTTACGCTCGCCGCCTTGTCATTTTCGGTGGTATCGCCAAGACTGCCTGCCTTGGACGGCTCTACCGTAAAGACATAACATGCGGTCTTATCCGCGTTTTCTGCATCATTTTTCTTGTTAAGCGCAGTCTCCTCAGGCGTGATTTCCCCGCCGCCCAGGGTAATGCTCTCAAGCTTGTTCTCAACAGTGCCGTCCTTATCGGTAAGCACCAGAGCGAATTTTTTGGATTCGACATATGCGATATCCACTGCGCCGCTAACTTCGGTGCTGTCAATCACTTCGGTTTCATCGGATTCGCTCTTTGCCACTACAGCGTAGATCTTGTAGGAGTCTGCTACGCTGTCGCCGGCGTCAAAGCTGATCTTGTAGTTCACAGCCTTGGTGGTGACGATGATCTTGCCGCTCAAAGCTTCCGCCGTCTCGCCGCTTCCCTTTACAAAGGAAGCTTTAGCAACGGAGTACACACCGTTTGTCGCTGTGATGGTTGTGCCCGCCGCCGCGTCGCCGATCTGATGCTCCACCTTTGTCACGTAACGGCCGGCGGAAGGCTCCACCTTAAACCGGAGGTCACGGCCCTCAGCCAGCTTGCCTTCGCTGCTCACACAGCCGCCGAGGAAAATAACCTCCGCTGTGTCTGACGTCTCGTCGCTTTCGGGGTCGTTCTTATATTCAACCGTGATTTCGGACGCGGTATCAACCACCGCGTTGATGTCCGCACCGCTGCCGTCAAGTACTCCGTCGGAGGGTTCCTCAGCCGGAGTTTCCTCGGGAAGGGTGGCGTCAATTGTGGGCTCCACAACTTCCTCTTCAGGCTCCTCAGTTTCCTCCGGAGCTTCTACTTCCGGGTTCTCCGGATTCTCGGGCTCCTCAGATTCCTCCGGATTTTCAGAAGTTTCAGGCTCCTCAGTCGGCTCCGGATTTTCCGGCTCTGCCGGCTCCTCCGGTTCCGTCGTTTCCTCTTCATCAGGCTCGTTTTCGGGGTCAGTAATTGTCTCCCCCGCATCTGCCGATTCGTCTTCATTGGTACCTTCTTCAACGGTAGTCGTGGGTTCAGCTTCATCTTCAGAAGCTTCGACTTCCGCTGCCAGAACCGGCATCGTAGTCTGTGGCACCATAGTGAGTACCATAGCTACTGCGAGCATGATAGAAAGTGTGCGATTAAATTTCTTTAATACTTTTTTCATGCTTGGTTTTTTCCTCCTCTTTCTAAGATATATTTTTAGCCTCGGCCAACGGTGTAGATAGTGAAAGCCGTGGCCAGTTTACATTAATAAGATGTATCCAGGCGGAGCCACCCATCACACCTTATCATTGCCTATTTTATCCCCCATATCACCTTTTGTCAAGTCCACCCCCCCTCAAAATTTACTAAAAAGCAAGGGGATTTCGTCATTTTGCCTATAAAGCTTTAATGCTTTCGTTCGATCTGCACCAAATATTGTGGTTTTTCTTCCACATAAATACAATTAGGCAAAGATATGGAAAAGATACATGGGGATTGTACAGGAAAAAGAACAATCCATCGCGTCATTTTTACCCGTGATGGCTTTCCGATTTCCGCTGGAAAGTTCTGGTTTCCGCCGCTTTTTCCGGCGTAAGCCGCCCACACTCCGGCATAGAAGCAAACCAGCTTTCCTTATATAATAAACGCCGGAATTGGATTCGTGCCGAACATTCTTCCGATTTCATTTATCAATAATTATATCGTCCGATTTTGTGGCAAACAAAAGGTCTGATTGAATCGGTTTTCAATTTTAACCCAAATGCCAAAAGGCGGGGAATCACCTCCCCGCCTTTTCAAGTTCCTTCAAAGCTCTCTCGAGCTGATTATCCACGCCGTCGTCATAGTAAGCGTCGCCGTCAAACTCGCAGACAATATCAGGCTCGATGCCGACTCCATGGATATTATTGCCGTTTGGCGTATAGTACGCGCTGATTGTGAGCTTAAGCGCCGTGCCGTCAGTCAGAGGCAGAACGCGCTGTACAATGCCCTTGCCAAAGGTAGTTGTACCAATCAGAACTCCCTTTCTGTAGTCCTTAATAGCGCCTGCCAGTATCTCCGAGGCGCTGGCAGAGTTGCCGTTTACCAGAACCACCAGCGGAATATCCAGCTCCCTCTTTCCGTCGCAGTTGTATTCGTCGCGCTCCCCGTACTTATCTTCGGTATAGACAATCAGACCTTTGGGCAAAAGCTGTCTCGCAATATCTATCACCGTATTCAGGCTGCCGCCGGGATTACCGCGAAGGTCAAGGATAAGGCCCTTCGCCCCGGAACCCTTCACAACCGCCAGCGCTTCCGTAAACTGGTCTGTGGTCACTTCGTCAAACTCGGTAATCTGAATATAACCAATGTTATTTTTAAGCATCTCGTATTTGACAGTGGGCGCCTCGATCTTTCTCCGCTCCACGTCTATTTCCAGATAGTCCGTCTCGCCCTCCCTGTAAATCGTGAGGTGGACGGTGGTTCCCTCCTCGCCTTTGACCCGGGCCACAATCTCGGAAAGTTCCAACCCCATGGTAGTCTCTCCGTCTACAAGATAGATCAGATCATCCGCCCGAAGACCGGCCTCCTCGGCGGGGGTGTTTTCTATAACGCCCGATACCTTACCAAGCCCCGTGTCGGGATCCAGCATCAGATAGGCCCCTATACCATAATAGATGCCCTCCGTCTCCTGCATGAGATCCTCCCATTCCTCCTCGGTATAGTAGACGGAATAGGGATCTCCCAGCGCGCTCACCATGCCGGCATACATGCCCTCCGTCATGGCGTCCACGTCGATATCCGCCTCCTGATAATAATATTCACCGATCACATCCTCAATGGCCTCAAGCTTCGCCTCCGTGTTCTCGTTCACGATACTGTCCGCGCCGCCACGGCCCGCCGCTTTCCTTCCGTCCACCT
This sequence comes from uncultured Lachnospiraceae bacterium, assembly GCA_910587095.1. GTDB lineage: Bacteria > Bacillota > Clostridia > Lachnospirales > Lachnospiraceae > UBA3282. The sequence continues at coordinate 37,705 of CAJUMJ010000026.1, read as the reverse complement.
TCTCGTAGACCTTTACCCCCACGAAAGCAAAGCCGCACAGCAGAACCGTCAACGCGATACCGGATACCAGTCCCAGAAGGAAATTTTCCCCGCCTTTGCCGTTTTCCGGGGCGGGAATATGCGGAGGCTGCGGCTGTAACTGCCCGCCCCGGTTAATATTGTAGTCATTATAATAACGATTGTTATTGTAATCCAAAAACGTCATCTCCTTCCGATAGCCTGATCCTATTTCAGGTAATTCCACGGGCTTGTATATGAGCCGTTCAGTCGGACACTGAAATGCAGGTGCGGGCCGGTAGAACGGCCGGTAGAACCCACCGCCGCTATATTCTGCCCTTTGGACACGGTCTGTCCCTTGGAAACGTAAAGCGCGGAGCAGTGCATATATATCGTATAAAGTCCGCTTCCATGGTTGATCATAATATAATTGCCCATGCTGCTGCTGTAAGCCGCCGCCACAACATCGCCGTCGTAAGCTGCAAGTATCGGCGTGCCCGAGGGCGCCGCCATATCCAGGCCGTTGTGGAACTTCTGCACGCCGAGGATCGGATGCATACGGTTTCCGTACTCGTCGGAAATCCGTTTATAACCCGGACAAGGCCAGGCGAACATGCCGCCGTTATAGACCCTCGCCTGGGCGTTCTCCGCTTCCAGTCGCGCTTTCTCCTCCGCAACCGCCTTCTCGAGAGCCGCAATCTCGGCGTTCTCCTGGGCAATCATGGCCTCATACTCTTTGATCGCCGCCTCTTTGTTGGCAATATCGCCGCTGACGGAAACAATCTGCGCTTCCTTCTCCCCGATCAGCGTGTTGACATTGGCCTCCTCCCTTTCGACCGCTTCCTTCGCCTCGTCGAGAAGCTGCTTCTCCGTCTCGAGATCCTCCTTGCACAGCTCCACATACTGCCTCGTCTCCACATATTCGTCCAGTTTGTCTCTGTCATAGCGGGAGAGCGCTTCGATGTAGTCGGCGCGGTTCACGATTCCGGCAATGCTGTTGGAGCCGAAAAGTGTTTCCATATAGAAAGAGTCGCTCCTCTCATACATGAACTGGATACGCTTTTTCATGGCTTCGTACTGCTGCTCCTGCCTGGCCTGGGCTTCGTCCAAGTCTCTGGCCGTCTCCACGATCTCTTCCTCTTTTTCCGTAATCATTGTATTATATTGTGCAATCTTATCCTGTATGTCTGCCAGCTGTCCGTCCAACTGCTGTACATAGGCTGTCAGATCGTTTTTCGACTGCTCGAGCTCCTTTTTCAGCTTCTCCACATCGGTCAGATCGCTCTTTAAGCCGGAAACCTGCTCTTTTGCTTTCTCAATCTCCCGCTCCTTCTCTCTGATACTCTCGCTCGTCACCGCCTGTACAAAGGGGCCTGGCAACATGCAGGGAAGGCCGAGGGACGCGCATAAAATAACACATGCTATTTTCTTATTTCTTTTCCGTATATCTGTCTTCAAATTTTATCCTCGCGTTGCTTCTTTTTCGTTACACTCTCAGATGTCTCCTCACCGTCACGATACTGCCCAGGAAGCCGATACCTACGCCAAGTCCCAAAGACACGGGGATCAGTACGTTAAATACTTCCTCGACAGCGACGAAGGTCAAAAGAGTGGTGAGCTGCGGAAAGCGCTCTGTCACATAGGACAGGACTACATTGTATAGCGTATATATAAATCCAAGCGGAAGAGCCGCCCCGATCAGTCCGATCATAATACCTTCCACCACAAAGGGGGAACGGACGAAGAAATCGGTGGCGCCTATGTATTTCATGATGTTGATCTCCTCCTTGCGGACGGAGATGCCGATAGCGACGGTGTTGCTGATCAGGAAAATGGACACCGCCAGAAGAATCGCGATGATTCCCATCGACACATAAGCAATCAGAGCGTTGACCCCCGTCAATGTGGTGGCTACGAGCTCCGAGCGGTTGACCATCCGCACGCCGTCAATGGATTCCAGATAAGTCACGAGCGCCGACTGCATGGATACGTCGTTCAGGTAAACCTGATAGTTCGCGGAATTTTCGAGCGGGTTCTCCGTAAAGCCGTCCCCGTACTCTCCCAGATACTCGTCGCGGAAATCCTCCCACGCCTCCTCCGCGGAAATAAAGTCCATTTTCGCCACCTCGGGCCGCTTCGCAATCATATCGCCGATCTGCTGGATGCGCACGTCCTCAAGACCCTCGTCGAAAAATACCCATACAGAGACACCCTCCTCCGCGTTTCTCACAATATGCTGGAAGTTTGCCACGATCGCGTAAAAAATGCCGAACAGAAACAGGCAGGCCGCAATCGTCGCTATGGACGCCAGCGAAAAGAGCTTGTTGCGGAAAATATTGCGAAAGCCCTGTTTCAGCGTATAGAAAAATGTACTAATCCTCATCGATGTAACCTCCCTTTTCCTCATCGCTGATGATAACGCCGCGCCGCAGGGTTACCACACGCTTCTGCATGGCGTTTACGATTTCACGATTATGGGTGACAACGATGACGGTTGTTCCGTTCTCATTTATCTGCTCCAAAAGCTTCATGATCTCCCAGGAGTTTTTCGGGTCTAAATTTCCTGTAGGCTCGTCCGCCAGAAGGATCGTAGGCTGGTTTACAAGCGCGCGCGCAAGCGCAACCCTCTGCTGCTCGCCTCCCGAAAGCTGTTTCGGCTTCGCCTTATATTTGCCGGCAAGTCCCACAATAGCAAGAATGCTTGGAACGTTTTTCTTGATCTCTTTATTTGACTTCTGGATAATGCGCTGTGCAAAAGCCACATTCTCATAGACGTTCCTGTCTTTCAGCAGTCTGAAATCCTGGAACACAATACCGAGATTTCTCCTGAATTTCGGAATTTTTCTATGCTTGATCTTGGTCAGGTCATAACCCATCACATTGATATAGCCGCTTGTAATGGTAAGCTCCCGCAAAAGAAGCTTAATCAGCGTCGATTTCCCCGAGCCGCTGTCTCCCACAATAAAGACAAACTCTCCTCTGCTGATGTGAAGGTTCACATCCTTGAGCGCCGGCGCGCCCGTTGAGTAAGCCTTGCTCACATTCGTCAGGTTAATGATCTCGTTCTCCACTACAGGAGCTCTTCTTCTCTTTTTTACTGCCACTTTCCTCTCTCCTACCTTTGTTCTTCCGTTTTTCTATCCGCATCGCCGGCAAGCTCGCCGACCTTTCTTTTCGCCTCGTCCAGATCTTTACATCCGTCCAAAATCATAGAAATCATCCTGATTATCCTATCAAATTGTTTGTCTGTCATAATTTCTGCCATATCCTTTCCCCCACATTAAAATTCGAGTGATTCCATATACTTCATATATTTCACAACCATGAGCGCAATCTTAAAGGTGATCGCGTCCTCAAACACCCGCAGGTCAAGCCCCGTGCTCTTTTGCAGTTTGTCCAGACGGTAGACCAGCGTGTTTCTGTGGATGAAGAGCTGTCTCGAAGTCTCCGACACATTCAGGGAGTTCTCGAAAAATTTGGTAATGGTGGTCAGGGTTTCCTCGTCAAACTCGTCCGGGCTTCTGCCGTCGAAAATCTCCCTGATAAACATCTTGCACAGGGGAATCGGAAGCTGATAGATCAGGCGGCCGATGCCAAGTTCGCTGTACGCGATGATATCCCGTTCCCCGAAAAAGATCTTTCCCACGTCGAGAGCCATCTTCGCTTCCTTGAAAGAGCCGCTCACGCCCTTGATGTCGTTCACCACCGTACCGTAAGCGACACGCACGTTTTTGAATCCTTCCTTTCGAAGATAGGCCGCTACCGCGGCAGCGCTCCTCTCAATCTCCCGGGGACTGTCATCCTCGGACAGATCTTTCACCACAATGACGTTATTTTCATCCACGGCCGTGGTAAAGTCCTTGTTATTCGCACCGAAATAAACGCGCACGCTCTCCAGAGCGTTGCATTCCTTCCCATTGTCCGTCTCCACGATAAGCGCGACGCGCCTGACGTCCGTCTGGATATGCAGTTTCTTCGCACGACTGTATATATCGACCAAAAGGAGATTATCCAGAAGGAGGTTCTTTACAAAATTATCCTTGTCAAACCGCTCTTTGTACGCCACAAGGAGGTTTTGGATCTGGAACGCCACCATCTTTCCCACCATGTAAACGTCCTCGCCCACACCGCCTGCTACCAGAATATATTCAAGCTGCTGTTCGTCAAAGATCTTAAAATACTGATACCCCTGGATTTCCTGGGAATCCGCCGGCGATTTGGCAAACTCCACCGCCGCCTTGCCACAACGCTCCATCTCGTCCGTCGTCATCGCGGCCGTTTTTCCGTCCACATCCATGACGCATAGCTCCACTCTTGCAATGGCTTTCAAACCTTCAATCGTATTCTGCAAAATCTGATTTGAGATCATTCCCCCACCCCTCTTATGTTTCGTAACAATTCACTATGCTCTGCAGGGCCTTCTCCTCCCAAAAAGCAAAAGCTAGGTACTATTTTAATCTATATCAACAAAAAAATCTACCTGCATTCGTGAATAATTTGTGTATTTTTTAATGTTTTTGACAAATTTTGGGATTTTCCGGAATTAGACATTTTGTACAACACAATTTATAAAGCAAAATAATTTCCAATCAATTTTTAAATATGATATACTTGATATGCAGGTAAAATACTATATTCAGGAAAGGTCAGGTGAATGATATGGATATTGCAGGATTATCCATGGCTATGTCCTCCGCAAAGACCAACGACGCTTTCGGCGTGGCAATGCTCGCCAAAAGCCTGGATCAGGCGGAAACCACCGGCGGTCAGGTCGTCGGTATGATCGACGCGGCCGCGATGGAGCGGTCCGTCAACCCTCATATCGGCGGAAATTTCGATATGACCGTATGACCGGCAGGTTGCGGGAGCTTTCCCGCCGGAAATGTCCGTTTCGGACATTCCACACAAGACAGCCGATTGGAATCGTTTATTTCCAATCGGCTGTTATTATTAAAACTATAAAAACAATTCCAGACTCATATAGCCCAGGCACAGTACCACAGCCACAATCAGAGGCGCGCTCAGCAAATAACCCGACTCTCTTTTTTCCAAACCGGCCCGCTCCGGGCTTCCCTGCATCCACCCCGCTATCCCGGGGTCTTTTTTCCCGCGCCGGACGGACAGCATCGCTTTCGCCGCCTCCACGCGCCCTTCATTTTTCACAATCCAGGCAATCACGCAGACAGCGATCGGAGTCGTGACCGCGGCAATGACCAGATAAACCGAAAGCGCCGCCATAAGCTCTTTCGCGGAAATCTCCGACGCCGTCGCCCTCACCGCTTCCCCGAAATTCCCGCTCAAAAGCCGGCCGGACAGATACATTAAAACGACCTGCCAGGAGTTAAAAAACATATGGCAGCACACGGAAGCCCACAAGCTCCCCGAAGCCTCCACGAGAAAAGCCAGGAATATGCCGATTCCGAAAGCGTAGAGGGCCTGGTTAAAGTTCATGTGCATCAACCCGAACGTAAAAGCGGACAGCAATACCGCCCCTATCCCCGCGCTTTTCCTGTAACTTCTGTACATAATGCCGCGAAAGACAAACTCCTCACAAAAAGGGCCGAATATCCCGATCATAAAAAGCATGACGGGAAACGGCATGTCAAGAATATCCTCCTGCAAAGCCGCCACCGCATTGTCCGTAAAAAACATGGTCAGCGCGTTCAGCACCGTCACCAGCGGCATAATAAGCACCGTGCACAGCATGGTCATCAGCAGAGTTGATATTTTCACCCTGCCAAACATGGCGGGTTCCTGATTCGCAGTATACATAGCCCCCTCAGGAGCATCCTTTTTGCGTCCAAAAAACAGCAGAAACAATAACGCCGGCACCATCAGTATTCCTTCGCTCAGGAAGAAGTTCGCAAGGATACCAAGTGTTATGTTTGCTCCCCCAAAGAGTAGGAACATCACCACTCCCAAATGCACCAATATAATTATCAAAAACAACCAGTTTGCCTTTTTACTTGTCATTGCGCCTTATCGCTTTCTCCGTTATTGTAATCCTTCCCGCTTTCAGAAGGTTTCCCACCGCCCGTTTAAACTCGTTCTTGCTCATCTGCATCTCGCGGCGGATCACCTCCGGCGACGCCTTGTCGTTAAACGGCAGCACCCCGTCAAAGCTGTCTATCACCCGCATCACCTTCTCGGCGTCCCCGGCGATCTGCAAATACGCTTTCTCGCGTATGCTCAGATCAAGCTTCCCGTCCTCTTTCACCGCCGTGACGCGGGCGTTTACGGTATCGCCGACATTCACCGGCCCGTACAGCTCCCGCTTCGGAATCAGACCCGAATACCTGTCGTCCACCGCCACAAAAGCGCCGAAATTGGGACTGATCTCGTAGACTGTCCCGCTGACGCGGTCTTCTTTTTTATAACCACTGTTATTTTCAAGGTAAGGATACACGTTCATGGTGGCGCAGAGGCGGTTCGACTTATCGATGTAGAGCGCCGCAAGGCACTCCTCCCCGGCGGATACCCGTCTCGTCTGCTCCTTGAAAGGCAAAAGCAAATCCTTCTCCAACCCCCAATCCAGAAAAGCGCCGATCTTGCCCACCTGCGCCACCCGAAGCCTCTCCACGCCATGAAGCGTGATCTTCGGTCTGTTCGTGGTGGCGATCAGTCTGTCCTTGGAATCGCGGTACACAAAAACCTCAACTTCATCTCCCGTCCCCGCCCCCTCGGGCGTCTGCTTTTTGGGGAGAAGCACTCTCTCCTCCGTATTTTCCCCGTCATACAGGTAAACGCCGAATTCTACCTGCTTAGCGATTTTTAACTTCTGTATTTCACCTAATTGAATCATTTTTACCTCTATTCCGAAGCATTTCGCACTTCACTCTTACTCTGCCCGCGCCAGCGAGGTGACCTCAACGACGCAGTACGGGCTTTTGTCCGCCCTGTTGAGAGAAACCGTGTACTGTTTTTTGTCGGCCCTCATAGCTGTCACGGGATAAATCTCGTCTCCAAGCACCGCCTGACTTTTATATTCCACGCGGAGCTGCCCGATCCGGAAATCTCCGGGTATGCAGTCCATCGCCATCCGCACATACTGTCCGTTATTTACGTGATGATTCGTGTCAAGATGGTGTGTTCTGACCGTAAAGCTTTCCACCGGGCAGCCGTCCGCGGGCATCACAATCTTTCTGGGCGCGTACTCCATCGGATATCTCTCCTCCGGCGCATATCCCGCAAGCATATCCCCGTTCGGCTTAACGGGACGCATCTTTTCCCTGTCCATCAGCGTCCATATGGAATTTGCCCAGGCAAGCGCCTCTCCCTCCTCCGTGCGCATCAGGAAATTGCGAAGTCCCATAAAGCCGCGGAACTCGTATGGCGCTGTCCCGATCACTATCCGCTCTCCAAATTTCGGATACCGCCCAATGCAGATCTGCCAGGCGGACAAAAGCCATACCTGCCCGATTTTTTCCATGTATTCCAGCCCCAGCCCGATATCCTCCGAGTGAAACGTGGAACAGTCCTGAAAATAATCCAAAAGGGACTGCAGGCTCAACCGGCCGTCCTCTCCCACCTCACTGTATCGTACTCTCCCGTCAAATGTGTACATGATAACCTCCAAGATTTTGTCACGTCCGTTTTAAAGCGACTTGGCAACAGGGGCAATGCTCCTTGCAAGAATGCCTTTCATCTGCGCGATGGCGATCCCGTAATTCGTAACCGGTACGCCCTGCCTCTTCGCAAAGCGCATCCGCCTTACGACCTCCCGCTCATTCAGCATACACCCGCCGCAATGGATCACCAGCGCGTAGGATGTCAGATCCTCGGGAAAACCCGTACCGGAGGAAGTCTCTACAACGATCTCCTTCCCCGTATACTTTTTCAGGAAGCGGGGAATTTTCACCGTCCCGATATCGTCGCACTGTCTATGGTGGGTACAGCCCTCGGCGATCAGTACACGGTCGCCGTTCTTCAGGCTGTCGATGGCCTGCACGCCCTCCACCGCCATTTTCAGAAAGCCTTTGTACCGGGCCATCAAAATAGAAAACGACGTGAGAGGAATATCCTCCGGCAGTACAGCCGCCGCCTCCTCAAATACCTGACTGTCGGTAATGACAAGCGCAGGTTTGCCCGAAAGCTTTAAAAGCGCCTCCCCAAGCTGCGTCTCCCGCACCGCCACAGGAATCGCCCCCGCCTCCAGCAAATCCCGTATGGCCTGCTGCTGGGGTAAAATCAACCTCCCCTTCGGCGCCGCCGAGTCGATGGGAACCACCAGCACAACGACGTCCATAGGCTTTATCAGATCCGCCACAAGACGCCTCTTCTCTCTGTCGGGAAACATTCGCGCAAGCTTTTCTTTCAACTCGCAGACGCCCTCTCCTGTTTTTGCGCTCACATAAATAACATCCGTTTTGCTATCTTCGCCCCGCGCACTTCCTTGCTGCCTGGGCACCGGTTCCCCGGCCACCGATTCCCGGGGCGCCCGCAAATCCGCGCCGTCCCGCCCTGTGTCCGGTTTCACCTGGCGCCCTTCCGTTATATCCGACTTATTGTAAGCTATTATAAACGGTATCTCCCGCTCTTTAAAAAGGGAAACCAGCTCCTCGTCGCAGGCCGTCATTCCCGCGAAACCGTCCACTACAAGCACAGCCACGTCGGTTTTCGCAAGCACCTGCTTTGTCTTTTTCACGCGCTGCTGCCCAAGCGTCCCTTCGTCGTCAAAGCCGGGCGTATCGATCAGCATGACCGGCCCAAGCGGCAGAAGCTCCATCGACTTATATACGGGGTCTGTGGTTGTGCCGCACACTTCCGACACAACGGCAAGCTCCTGTCCCGTCACCGCGTTTAAGAGACTCGACTTGCCTGCGTTTCGCCTTCCGAAAAAACCGATGTGTACCCGCTCCCCCGCCGGCGTATCATTCATCCCCATATACTCGCGCCGTCCTTTCTATATCTGTCCGCTGTGCGGATTGTATATTTCATAAGCAGACCCTTGAAAGCGCGTCTGCGTCGGAATATAGTTCGCACAATCTCAGTGCTGCATCAGAAGCGGAAATCCCGGATCCCCTCCTCAATCTTTGCCAGATGATCCTTTGCAATCTCTCTCACCTGCTCCTTCGGAATATTGGCAAGCTCCGCCTGTATCAGCGCTTCGCCGATTTCTCTCGTCTCCTCCGACGCATAGTCCGTCAGATACTCCTTCAAAGTCATAAGCGCGTTCGGATGACAGCAGTTTTGTATCTGTCCCGTCTTGCACAGGCTCATAAAGCGGTCGCCCGTCCTGCCTTCCCGATAACATGCCGTACAGAAAGACGGGATATACCCAAGCTCCATCAGCCACCTGACGACCTCGTCCAACGTCCTCTGGTCGGACACGTCAAACTGTTCCGTATCCGTGGGCCGCTCCTCCTGTGCATAACCGCCCACGGAGGTTCTCGACGCGCCGGAAATCTGTGACACGCCCAGGCGGATCACCTTCTCCCGCACTTCCTGACTCTCCCTTGTGGAGACAATCATGCCCGTATAGGGCACGGCAATGCGGATCAGGGCGCATAGCTTTTTGAAAGTCCCGTCGTCAATACCGTTGTCGAAAGCCGAAGGGTCAATATCGTCGGCATGTTTTATGCGAGGTACGCTGATGGTATGCGGGCCTACTCCATGAACGGCTTCGAGATGCTCCGCATGCATGAGAAGCCCCGCAAATTCATATTTATATAATTCAAGACCGAAAAGCACGCCAAGTCCCACATCATCGATACCGCCCTCCATGGCGCGATCCATCGCCTCCGTGTGATAGTTATAGTCATGTTTAGGCCCCGTAGGATGAAGTTTTAAATAGCTCTCCTTGTGGTAAGTCTCCTGAAAAAGGATATAGGTGCCGATACCCGCATCCTTCAACATGCGGTACTCCTCCACCGTAGTGGCAGCGATATTTACGTTGACGCGACGGATCGCCCCGTTTTTGTGGTTGATGGAGTAGATCGTTTTGATGCATTCCAGAATATATGCAATAGGATTGTTGGCCGGGTCTTCCCCCGCCTCTATCGCCAGACGTTTATGCCCCATATCCTGCAAGGCGATCACTTCCCGCCTGATCTCCTCCTGGGTCAGCTTCTTTCGCGGAATATTTTTATTCTTCATGTGATACGGGCAGTACACACAGCCATTCACACAATAGTTTGACAGATAAAGAGGCGCGAAGATCACCATCCGGTTGCCGTAATAAGCCAGCTTGATCTCCTCCGCCAGCGCATATATCCTTTCCAGTATATCCTCGTCCTCACAGGCGAGAAGCACGGACGCCTCCTTGTGAGAAAGACCGGCGCACACGGTAGAATTTCCCTCTTTTACAGGTTTCGCCTTCTCCAGGATCTCTTCTATAAGCACCCTGTTATTTTTGTTTTCCTCCGCATATCTCAGCGTTTCTAGAATCTCCTCGTGGCTGATAAATTCATCCGCACACAATGATTTCGGATCGTACATCTTCTTTTCCCTCTTTCTGCAACTGCATTGTGCAGGCAAATGATTTAGACGCGCTCACAAAGCATCCCCTCTGTGAACCACGACCTCGTATCCCGCCCGCGCCACGCTCTTTTTAAGCGCCGCCAACCCTTCGGCCGCCTCCTGCCCGGTGTACGCCTTGTTGTCATAAAGGCTGTACTGCCCGCGCACCTTAGCGGGTGACAGATTCGGCATAACCACGTTTGCTCCGGCTTTCAGGCCAAGCTCCCTCCCTTGCGGATGAATCGTCCCGAGCGCCGTCGTCGCGGGAATCAGCGCCCCCGGCGCTGTCAGCCTGGTGAGCGCTACCATAGTAAGTGTAAGTGTAAGGCTCCCCGCCGGATACGCCGCAAAGGGGGTTTCGTGGTGCGGAATGAACGGCCCGATTCCCACCATCTGAGGCTGAAACGCACGCAAAAACCGCATATCCGCAATCAGCTCGTCCGTTCCCTGAAACGGGGAGCCCACCATAAAGCCCGCCCCCGTCTGGTAACCGATGCGCTTTAAATCCCTCAGACATTCCATACGACGCGAATAAGCCTGTCCCTGCGGATGGAGCTTCCCGTAGTGAGAGCCGGAAGCCGTCTCATGCCGCAAAAGATACCGATCCGCTCCCGCCCGATACCAGATTTCGTAATCCTCTCGCGGACGCTCCCCAAGGGAAAGCGTCACCGCGCAGTCCGGGTGCTTCTCCTTAATGCCGGAAACCATGCGCTCCACCCACCGCGTCGTATGGTAGGAATCTTCTCCGCCCTGCAGTACAAAGGTGCGAAACCCCATCCCATAGCCCTGTTTACAGCAATCGGAAATCTCCTCTTCCGAAAGCCTGTATCGCGATACGCTCGCATTGCTCCTGCGGATTCCGCAGTAAAGGCAGTCATTTTTACAGAAATTCGATATCTCGATCAAGCCCCTGATATAAACGTCCGTCCCGTAATAACGCCTGCGAACCTCGTCCGCTTTATTAAATAACAGTTGTCTGTCGTAATCGCCGTCGATCAAAGAGCGCCACTCTTCGTCGGACAACTCGCCACCCGCGGCAAGAAAATCGATCAGGTCTGTCATAAAGCCTCCGTATTTGCAACCCGCTTGCTGCTTTTAAATCCATTCGCCTCTGTATAGTACACCTGTTATTTATATCTGCAAAAAACCCCGACAGATCATATCCATCGGGGTCCTAGCTGGGCTACAAGGATTCGAACCTTGAAATGACGGAGTCAGAGTCCGTTGCCTTACCGTTTGGCGATAGCCCATCAACAATTAAGGATTATAACGGAAAAAGGGCAGTTTGACAAGCCCTTTTTCCAAATTTTTTTAAAAATTTTGAAAAACTTTCAAAATCATATCTCAAACATCAATTCACCGTAAGTCGGAATCGGCCAGTACTCCTTATCCACGATCATTTCCAGCTCATCCGCCGGCGCGCGCAGCTCATCCATAATGACCTTGACCGTATCCTTGTAGAAGAATGCCTGCGCTTTCTGGTCCTCCATTGCGGAAGCCTTTTTCTCCGCCTTCTCCAGCTTCCTGAGGGCTGCCTGCATCGCCGAAAGCTTACCGCTTACCTCCCGCAGAATTTCCTCCTGGGTGGACGCGTCCGCCCCTGCCGCTTTCACCGCGTTCACGGTGTCCGCGAGAACCTTCGTGTAGCGCACGGCAGCGGGTATGATCTGCTTGCCGGCCATATCGATCATGGTCAAAGCTTCAATGTTGATAGTCTTCGCGTAAGTCTCGTAAATAATTTCCTCCCTGGACTCTAACTCCACCTTGGTGAAAATGCCGAACTTCTCAAACAGTTTCACCGCCTTGTCGGTGGTGAGAGTCGCCGCCGCCTCAATCATCGACTTGATATTGGGAAGTCCCCTTCTTTCGGCCTCCGCCACCCACTCGTCGGAATATCCGTTGCCGTTAAAGATGATCCTCTGGTGCTCGGTCATATATTTCTTAATGAGGTCGTGGATCGCAAGCTCTTTGTTCTCCTCTTTCTCCAAAATATCGGCCGCCTCACAGAAAGCCTCCGCCACAATCGCATTCAGCGTGGTATTCGGGCTTGCGATGGAATCCGCCGAACCCACCATGCGGAACTCAAATTTATTGCCCGTAAACGCAAACGGTGAGGTTCTGTTCCTGTCTGTCGCGTCCTTCTGGAAATCCGGCAACGTACTCACACCCGTGAGAAGTTTGCCTCCCTCCTTCACGGAAGTCGCCTCGCCTGTCTCGATCAACTGAGTCACCACGTCCTCAAGCTGCTCGCCCAGGAAAACGGAGATGATAGCCGGCGGCGCTTCGTTCGCTCCGAGTCTGTGATCGTTGCCGACATCGGAAGCCGACTGGCGCAGCAGATCCGCGTGCGTGTCCACAGCCTTCATAATGCAGGACAGCACCAGCAGAAACTGCACGTTCTCATTCGGCGTATCGCCCGGATCCAAAAGGTTCACACCGTTGTCCGTGGTGATGGACCAGTTGTCGTGCTTACCGGAGCCGTTCACTCCAGCGTAAGGCTTCTCATGCAAAAGGCATCGCATGTTATGTTTAATTGCCACCCTCTTCATAGTCTCCATGACGATCTGGTTGTGATCCACCGCAATATTGGCCGTCTCGTAGATAGGCGCCAGCTCGTGCTGCGCGGGAGCCACCTCGTTGTGCTGTGTCTTTGCCGTTACGCCAAGTTTCCACAGCTCCGCGTTTAAATCCTTCATAAACGCGCCGACACGCTCTCTGATCACGCCAAAGTAGTGATCCTCCATCTCCTGACCCTTGGGGGCCGGCGCGCCAAAGAGGGTACGTCCCGCAAACATCAGATCCGTTCTCCTCATATATAAATCTTTATCTACCAGAAAATATTCCTGCTCCGGCCCAACGGAAGCCGTCACTTTTGTCGCTCCCGTGTTTCCGAACAGTCTGACAATACGAAGCGCCTGCTCGCTAAGCGCCTCCATGGAACGCAGAAGCGGCGTTTTTTTGTCCAGCGCCTCTCCCGTGTAGGAACAGAACGCGGTGGGAATGCAGAGAATCGTGCCGCAGCCGGACTCCTTCAGAAAAGCCGGGGAAGTGATATCCCACGCCGTATATCCTCTCGCCTCGAAGGTCGCCCTCAAGCCGCCCGAAGGGAAGGAGGACGCATCCGGCTCACCCTTGATCAGCTCCTTGCCTGAAAACTCCGTCAACATCTTTCCGAACTCGTCGGGATGGGATACAAAAGCGTCATGCTTCTCGGCCGTGATCCCGGTGAGCGGCTGGAACCAATGCGTATAATGCGTCGCGCCGTTCTCCACCGCCCAATCCTTCATCGCCTTGGCCACAAGATTCGCGGTTGCCATGGAGAGCTCGCCGCCCTCGTTCATTACCTTGACTACTTCCTTGTAAGCGCTCCTGGTGAGGCGCTCCTGCATCTTGCCGAGAGTGAACACGTTTTTCGCAAAAATTTCTTCCACATTGAATACTTCTCTCATAATCTCCTCCATCCGAAGCGTTCTCGCTGAGAACCGCGGACAAAATCTCCAATTTTGTCCTGCGACCACAGACTTTGCAACGCTTCTGCGCAAAGTCCTGATCGAAAAATCAGCGCATCAGCGTGATTTTTCGATCCCCCCTCCATCCGGCTTCAAAAAAATGCGCCCCAAAAAACTTATTTTTTGGAACGCCATCGTTCTGAATACCTGTATACAATTTACGTCTATAAGAATACTCTACTTTCCGTCAAAATGCAAGCACAATTTTTTCTTTTTTATCACATCCGAGACAGTTTTGCCGTATTTCCTTATTTCTCCGCCCGCAGAATATCGCCAGTCTCCGCCGTCCCGGACAGCATCACGTCGATCATCTGTTTCGGGTGCGGGCATGACTCCACAGGGTTTCCTTCCGCGTCATACATCGCCAGCACCTTGACGGGAATGTTTTCCCCGCACGGCTTCATAATCTCTATGTCGTCCCCGACACGGAATTTGTTGCGCTGTTCAATGCGGGCAAGGCGCCGCCCTTCGCCGTCTTCCCGGGCCTGTACCAACGCTCCCACGGTTCCCAGGTAAATGTACTCGCTCACGTAAGTGCTCTCGTCATAGATTTGGGTATTCTCGTCGGCCTTTCCGAAGTAAAAGCCCGTGGTAAATTTGCGGTAAGTGCACTTGGCGATCTCCGCCCGATACCAGTCCATATTCGCGCGGTATCGCTCCTCGGAGACAAAATAGTCGTCGATGGCCCGCCTGTAGGTGCGCGCCACGGTAGCCACATAAAGCGCGGTTTTCATCCTGCCCTCGATCTTAAAGCTGTCGATTCCCGCCTCCACGAGTTCCGGGATATGCCCGATCATATTGAGATCCTTGGAGTTAAAGAGGAAAGTGCCTCGATCGTTCTCAAAGACAGGCAGGTACTCTCCCGGCCTTGTCTCCTCCACCAGCGCGTATTTCCAGCGGCAAGGGTGCGTACAGGCGCCGCGGTTCGCGTCCCGTCCTGTAAAATAATTGCTCAGAAGACAACGCCCCGAGTAGGAGATGCACATCGCGCCGTGTACAAAGCTCTCGATCTCCATATCGTCGGGAATGCGCTCCCGTATCTCCCTGATCTCCGCAAGGGAAAGCTCTCTGGCCGAAACCACACGTTTCGCCCCCTGCTCATGCCAGAACCGGTAAGTTAAATAATTGGTGTTATTTGCCTGAGTCGAAATATGGATGTCGATCTTTGGGCAAATTTCCCGCGCCAGCGCAAACATCCCCGGATCCGCTATAATCAGGGCGTCCGGCCCGAGTTCTTTCAGTTCCCGAAAGTATGCCGCCGCCCCGTCCAAATCATAATTATGAGCAAGAATATTGGCGGTCACATGCACCCGCACGCCCCTCCCGTGAGCAAAAGCGATGCCCTCCGCCATCTCTTCCATGGAGAAATTTTTCGCTTTCGCCCGCAGGCCGAAAGCTTCCCCGCCGATATATACCGCGTCCGCACCAAAAATAACAGCCGTTTTTAAAACTTCAAGACTCGCTGCCGGCACAAGCAGCTCCGGTTTCTTCATCATAGCGCTTCTCCTTCTTCGGTGACATTTAGAAGCTCTTGCCATCGTGTCCTATGGCGCGATGTCTTCAGAGCTTCCCGTCATACAGCTCACCGTCACGCCGTCCCCCACAGGCAGCACCACCGTCTTAAGCTTCCCGTGGTGCGTTATCTCATAGAGATATTCCCGCATTCTGCCGTGAATGGTACGATCCCTCCGCTCCACGGCAAACCGCGACTCCATCACATCCCCGTCCTGCAACACGTTATCGGAGACAAGAAGCCCTCCCGGCGAAAGAAGCCTTATGGTTTCCGGCAAAAAGTGAATGTACTGCCCTTTCGCCGCATCCATAAAAATAAAATCGTAGGGGCCTGTCAGCTCTTTCAGAATATCGGCCGCGTCTCCCTCCAAAAGAGTGATCGCGCTTTCCTTTCCCGCCCTTGCGAAATTTTTTCTGGCTACGGGGATTCGCTTTTCATATTTTTCTATTGTGGTAATCCGGCACCCTTCCGGCGCGTATTCGCTCATCAGAAGCGCGGAAAAGCCAACGGCGCACCCAACCTCCAAAATTGACATGGGCCTTTTAAGCGCAAGCAAAAACCGGATCAAACCCTGTGTCTGCGTGCGTATAACCGGCACATTGGCTTCCAGCGCTTCCCGTTCGATCTCGTCAAGAAAAGGAGTATTGCCCGGATCCAGAGACGCGAGAAAAGTATCTATACGCTCTTTGGATATCACTTCGTTTCCTCCTCTTCCCCCTCCTCCGGGGCGTCCGCCGCCATGACCGCCATCATTTCCTCAGCCGTCATGGCGGTATTCAGATCATAGATACCGGCCTGCAGCTTGCCGTGGTTTTCGGACAGCAGCTCCTGAATGACGAAAAGATTCGCATCCCGGATCAGGCCGCGCTCCTCCAGCAGCTCCCCTACATCCCTGGCGGACACCGGATCATCCAAACTGATACTGATTGTCCGGCCCTCCCCCTGGGAGACTGGCTCCTCCGTAAACACGCGAAAACCGTAATCGTACGCCGCCGTGGCCGCCTTCATAACATAGCTCACGGCGAAAACCAGAAACGCCACCTTGATAATCAATTCCACCGTAGAGCCAATAATTGATTTTATACCCATAATCAGTCTCAAATCCTTCCCGCACTTATGGCAAAGCCAGGTTTTCACTCAAAATCAAAATCAATCTCATTCGCAAGCAGCACATAGACCTCCTGCATCATACGGCAGAAAGCAAGCTCCGCGCACAGGAAGTCGTCTACAAACGGGTTCTCACGGAACTGTTCGTACTCCCTGTCAAAAGCCTCTATTTTGTCAAAGAGCTCGTCACTGTCCGACTCGTTTTGCAGATCGAAATTGCGCTGCCTGAACTCGTTCACTTTCCCGTAAAGCTCCGGCTGCTTCTTAAGTTTTTCTCTCTGATA
This sequence comes from uncultured Lachnospiraceae bacterium, assembly GCA_910587095.1. GTDB lineage: Bacteria > Bacillota > Clostridia > Lachnospirales > Lachnospiraceae > UBA3282. Next base: position 20,837 of record CAJUMJ010000026.1, on the reverse strand, counting down.
CAGATATTCCTTATAAGTCTTTGAGGTCATAATTGTCTTTGCAAACTGTCTGGCTGCATCTATGATCTCTCTGTCTGACATGGCGTTTTCTCCTTTTCCGTATACCGCATATACAGCCGCCTGGCACTGGTAATGCATAGCCGGACTATTACACTTCCATAATAATCGGCAGTATCATCGGTCTTCTCTTTGTTTTTTTCCACACAAAATCGCCCAGTACATCCTTGACCGTGCTCTTTAGCTTCCCCCAGTCGGTCTGGCCTCTGTCAAGACATGCCTGCACGGCGTCGTCAACCAAAAATCTGGCTTCATCCAAAAGCTCGTCGGATTCTCTCACGTAAACAAAACCTCTCGATACAATATCCGGGCCGGAGACAAGCTGGTCGCTGTGGGATTCCAGCGCCATCACCACAATCATAATGCCGTCTTCCGCCAGATGCTGTCTGTCCCGCAGCACCACGTTTCCCACATCGCCGACGCCCAGGCCGTCAACCAGAATCGCCCCCACGGGCACCTTGTCGCTCACGACAGCCTTCTTGTCGTCCATCTCCAGCACGTCGCCGGACTGCAGCATGAAAATATTCTCCTTAGGTATGCCAAGCTGTGCCGCAATCTTCGCCTGGGCCTTTCTGTGCTTGTATTCCCCGTGGACGGGAACCGCGTATTTAGGCTTGACAAGGGAATAAATCAGCTTGATCTCCTCCTGGCAGGCATGTCCGGACACATGCACATCCTGGAAAATCACGTCCGCGCCCTTCATCTGCAGCTCGTTGATAATATTGGTAACCGCCTTCTCGTTTCCCGGTATCGGATGCGAGGAAAAGATAACGGTATCTCCCGGCATAATGGATATTTTCTTGTGATTGTTGTTCGCCATACGGCTTAAAGCCGCCATGCTCTCGCCCTGGCTTCCGGTAGTGATTATAACCGTCTTTTCCGGCGGATAGTTTTTAAGCTCCTCCACGTCAATCAACGTCTTTTCGGCAATCTGCAGGTAACCGAGCTTGGTGGCGGTGTCAATGATATTTACCATGCTGCGCCCTTCCACCACAACCTTCCTGTCAAACTTTTCCGCCGTGTTGATGATCTGGCGCACCCTGTCCACATTGGAGGCAAAGGTGGCAATCAGAATACGGGTATCCTTATGTTCCAGAAAAAGCGAGTCAAATGTCTTTCCCACCGTCTTTTCGGAAGGTGTAAAACCGGCTCTCTCCGCGTTGGTGGAATCGCACAAAAGCGCCAGCGCGCCTTTCCTTCCGATCTCCGCAAATCTCTGCAAATCAATGGCGTCGCCGAATACCGGCGTATAATCCACCTTGAAATCTCCCGTGTGCACCACTACTCCCGCAGGAGAATAGATCGCCAGAGCCGCAGCGTCCACAATGCTGTGATTGGTCTTTATAAATTCTACCCGAAACTGTCCCAGGTTGATAGACTGTCCGAATTTTACCACCTTCCTCTTGGTGGTCTTCATCAGCCCGTGCTCCTCCAGCTTATTCTCAATAATACCCATGGTCAGCTTCGTGGCGTAGACAGGTATGTTCAGTTCCTTCAAAATATAGGGCAGCGCCCCGATGTGATCCTCATGTCCGTGGGTGATCACAAACCCCTTTACTTTGTTCGCGTTGTCCCTCAGATAGGTGATGTCCGGTATCACCAGGTCGATCCCGAGCATTTCATCTTCCGGAAACGACAGTCCGCAGTCCACAACAACAATGCTATCCTCATATTCAAAGGCAGTAATATTAAGCCCAACCTGCTCCAATCCGCCTAATGGGATAACTTTCAGCTTACCCGCTGACTTTCCCTGTTCATTTTTCTTCAAAAAACTTACCTCCGCTTTCTTTTATATAATTTCCGTATCGTCCATCATCTTTTCAAACACAGCCGCCACCGCGTTTAATTTCTCATCGTCATCCACGATCTCGTACACCGCCTCCGCGTCCTCCGGGTCGGAAACGTCGCACATAATGAGCGCCTCCCCGTCCTCATCCGCAGAATCCGCGACCAAAAGATAGTCCACGCCGCCGATTTTCGTCTGCTCCAGGACATAAAACTCGACAGCATCCCCCTCCTCCGGCGTAAATGTAATTTTCTCCATATACCCTCCATAATTCACGCTGCGCGAACAAAAAACCCAAATCTTTTGCACAAAGCGTCCCGGCACGAGCGCCCGGCAGTTTTAGTTTTCAGTTCCGCGCTGGTCAAGATACCCCTGCAAGATCAGACACGCCGCAATCTTGTCCACATAGTCCTTACGGTTCTCCCTGCGGATACCCGCCTCCATCATGGCGCGCTCCGCCGCCACCGTCGTCAGTCTCTCGTCCCACATTACAACAGGAAGACCGGTCCGTCTCTCCAGCTTGTCCTTAAACTCAAGCGAAAGTTCTGCCCGCTCCCCTATCGTATCGTTCATATTCTTCGGCAAACCCAGCACGATCTTTTCAACCTCATACTCCTCAATCAGCGCTTCAATGCGCGCAAGCGTCTGTCTGAGCTTGTTTTCGTCCTTCCGCCTGATAATCTCGATCCCCTGCGCGGTAATTAACAAAGGGTCGCTGACGGCCACCCCCACCGTTTTGGAACCGAAATCCAATCCCATGATTCTCATTCGTTCTTCCCGCTATGTTTTTCAATAGAGTTTTTAATGTATTCCACAAGCATTTCTTCCACGAGCTCGTCTCTCTCCACCTTCATGATCAGGCTTCTGGCGCTCTTGTGGCTGGTAATGTAAGTAGGATCGCCGGACATGATATACCCGACGATCTGGTTGACCGGATTGTAGCCCTTTTCCGTCAACGCCTCGTACACTGTGGACAATACAAGCTTTACGCCTGTCTCCGGTTCCGTCTCCACAGTAAAAAATTGTGTGTTTTCCAAATCCTGATTCCGCATATTTTCACGCCCTTATCTACTGTTATTATTATAACCACCTTATGCCGCATCATTCGCAAAACCCGCAAACGGCCGGGGCTTAATGAGCCTTTTCGTTACAATTCACACCCACGCCGGATTTCGCACCTATTTACAACTATTTCGGTGTGAATTGCAACAACTGATGCACACAAAATGCTACAAAACACGCATTTTGGCGCTGGCTCCGACGCCCTGCAGCAAGTGCATGGCGCGGGTGTGAAAAGTAACGCCTTTTCAACCACATTCATTATATCGAGTAATCCAAACCCGGTCAATAGCCTAAGTTTCGCCCCTCAAAATCTCCTCCCCGAAAAAGCCTTCCAGCCGGCAGGATAAGAGTTGATTGTGCAAATCTTCCCCTGCCGCCTCTTTTGCCACCTTGATATAGTGGGGCGTATGTCCGACCCACACGGTTTTGTCCCCGATCAGGGCAGTCTCCTCAAAGAGTACCTGCTCCCTTTTTCCGAGGAAGCTCTCCCTGTAGGCACGCGACAGCTCTTTTTCCAGTCTCATCAGCCTTTCGCTTCTGAGCGCTTTCTCGGCTTCCGGTAGCTGCCCTTCCATGTCGGCCGCCCGGGTGCCTTTTCTTCTGGAATACTTGAAAATATGCATCTCGTAAAACCCGACCCGCTTAAGAAACTCTTCGGTCTGGCCAAATTCCTTCTCCGTCTCCCCGGGAAATCCCACGATCACGTCCGTGGTTACCGCGGGATTCGTGTAAAATTTCCGCAGTCTCTCCACCGCCTGGTAATAGCTCTCCGTATCGTAACGCCTGTTCATTCTGCGAAGCACGGTATCGCTTCCGCTTTGCAGGGAAAGATGAAAATGGGGACAAACCTTCGGCAAAGAGCTGATGCATGCCGCAAAGTCCTCCGTCACAATCCCCGGCTCCAGAGAGCCAAGGCGTATCCTCTCAATCCCCTCTATTTCGCAAAGCCTGGTAAGAAGGCGCGCCAGCTCGCTTCCCCCTCTGTCAACCCCGTAGGAGCCGATATGGATACCCGTCAGCACGACTTCCCGGTAACCCGCCTCAGCCATGCCCCGCGCCTCACCTAAAATATCCTCCTCCTTGCGGCTCCTGACCCGTCCTCTGGCATAGGGAATAATACAGTAGGAGCAAAACTGGTTGCACCCGTCCTGGATTTTGATGTAGGCGCGGGTGTGCTCCGCCGTCGTTTTGAGGGTCATCTCCTCGTAGGGCGCATGTTCGATGTCAATCCTGTCAAGTTTCACGACAGACACAGGCAGTTTCTCTTCCGGCTTTCGAGGCACCTGCTTCTGATCCTGCCTGGCCGTCCTGTCCTGCTGCCTCTCCTTCAGATAAGATTCCAGAATTTCAACCAGCTCTTTCTTCCGGTTATTTCCTATCGCCAAATCCACCGCCTCGTCCCGGCAAAGATCCGTACCGCCCGTCTGGACATAGCAGCCCACCGCCACCACCACGGCATCGGGATTTCTCTTTTTTGCCCGGTGCAGCATCTGTCTGCTCTTTCTGTCCGCGATGTTTGTAACCGTACATGTATTCACGATATAGATGTCCGCGGCATCATCAAAAGGTACAATTTTATATCCCCTCTCCCGCAATACTTGTTGCATATAATCCAACTCGTAAGAGTTCACTTTACAGCCCAGGTTGTGCAATGCTACACTTTTCATAGTAATCTCCGCGTTTTTTGTATTGTTTGATCATTGACTTTTCCGTTTCCAACATTTAGTATAAGAGCGAGTGGACATAAATATGACAAGGAGGGAATTCCGCTATGAAAACCGTACAAATTTCTTTAAATTCTATCGATAAGGTTAAATCTTTCGTAAACGATATCACAAAGTTTGACTATGATTTTGACTTGGTATCCGGCAGATACGTTATCGATGCAAAATCCATCATGGGCATCTTTAGTTTAGATCTCTCTAAACCCATCGACTTAAACATCCATGCCGAGGATGGCGCGGACGAGATCATGGAAGTTCTGAAGCCTTACCTCATTTAATTTCACAGGTTCAGGTTTCCGCTTTAAGGCGTAGCGGTGGCTACGTCGATTGACGACAACGCAGCAGATGGAAATTCAGGCAAGTCATATGGCCGATTACTTATTCTTCGATGTACTGGTACAGGGAGATGATTTCACACCGGACAAAACACGGCGGCAGAGATCATCTCCCTGCATTTTTTAATCATGTACAACAATCACTTCTTCCGTCTCGAGAGCCCGCTTCACCAGCTCGTCAATCCCTTCTTCCAAATTCTGTTCATGTCTCCTTATGATATTCAAATTCGGTTTTGTGACGGGATGCTTGGCCACAAAAATCGTACAGCAATCCTCGTAAGGCAGAATAGACGTCTCATAGCTGTCTATCTTCTCCGCAATCTCCACGATTTCCATCTTGTCAAAGCCGATCAGCGGCCTGTAGACAGGCATGGTGCACACCTCGTTGGTAGCCGCCAGACTCGCCATGGTCTGAGACGCCACCTGGCCTATGCTTTCCCCCGTGATTAACCCAAGGCAATCCGTCTCCTTCGCGATATGCTCCGCAATGCGCATCATATAGCGGCGCATAATGATGGTCAGCTCGTCATGCGGGCATTTGTCATAGATATAAAGCTGGATATCCGTAAAGTTGATGACATGCAGCCAGACAGGGCCCGCGTAGGCCGCCACCTTTTTTGCCAGATCGACCACCTTCTGCTTCGCACGGTCACTTGTATAAGGCGGCGCATGGAAGTATACGGCGTCAATTTTCACGCCTCTCTTGGCAATCATCCAGCCCGCCACCGGGGAATCGATTCCGCCGGAGAGAAGCAGCATCGCTTTTCCACCAGTTCCCACCGGCATACCTCCGGGCCCCGGTATGATCTCCGAGTAGAGATAAATCTTGTCCCGCACTTCCACATTCAAAAGGATGTCCGGCTTGTGCACATCCACATGCATTTCCGGGTAGGCGTCCAGAATCACGCCGCCCAGCTCCATGTTCATCTCCATGGAGTTAAGAGGATAGTTTTTCCGCGCCCGCCTCGCCGCCACCTTAAAGCTTTTGCGCTTGTCCGGGTACACGTCGCCGATATAGCGGACTACATCCTGCGCAAGCTTCCCAAAACCCTCGTCCTCCATATAAACCACGGGACAGATGCCGGAAATACCGAATACTTTTTTGAGGCTATCCACCGTCTCCTCATAATCAAACTCCGAAAGGGCGTCTACATAAATACGCCCGTCCGTTCGTCTCACTGCGAACTCCCCATCCGCTTTCTTCAATGCGTATTTGATCTGTTTGACCAAAGCCTCCTCAAACAGGTAACGGTTTTTCCCTTTCACACCGATTTCCGCATATTTGATCAGAAATGACTTGTACATATGAATTCCTCCATAAAAAGGGGCAGCTATGCCCCTCTTATTAATGTCTTGTGTACCTTCTGAGCATCGGCACGATCTCTTCCAGATTACGACAGGTGTAATCGATCTCCTCCTCCGTGTTAAAACCGGAAAGGCTGAAACGGATCGTGGATTCCAGAAGCTCTTTCTCCACGCCGACGGCTCTGAGGGTAGCCGAGGGCTGCGGTTTGTGGGCGGCGCAGGCGCTTCCGGCGGAAACATAAATTCCCTTATCCTCCAGAGCATGTAAAAGTACCTCGCTGCGAACCCCCCGGAAGGAGGCGCTCACGATATGACAGGCCCCCTCTCTGCCCGGACAGCCGTTAATCGTCACGTCATCCATCCGGCTTATCCTTTCGGTCAGCATCTTCCGCAAACCGTAAAACCGCTCCACATCATGATCCAAATCCTGATACACCAGCTCTGCAGCTTTGGCGAAGCCCGCTATGCCGGGCAGATTTTCCGTGCCGGAACGTATGCCGCGCTGCTGGCCGCCTCCGTACATAATCGGACTCACCTTCGCCCCGTCCCGCATATACAGAAGACCGATCCCTTTGGGGCCATGAACCTTATGACCGCTTGCGCTTAACATGTCGATATGCATTCTCCTCGGATAAAACCGTACCTTGCCGAAGCCCTGCACCGCGTCCACATGGAAAAGCGTGTTCGGGTTTTTCCTTTTTATAAGCGCACCTGCCTCCGCAATGGGTTGTATACTGCCGATTTCATTGTTTGTGTGCATGATCGAAACGAGAATCGTATCCGGCCTGACAGCCTCCTCCAGTTCCTGCAGAGAGATTCTCCCCTCGCGATCCACGCTAAGATACGTCACTTCAAAGCCCTGGTTTTCCAGATAAGCCATGGGCTGCAATACAGCCGGATGCTCAATTTTCGTGGTGATCAGATGCCGGCCGCTTCTGTGGTTTGCCATGGCCGCGCCGATGATCGCAATATTGTCGGACTCCGTTCCTCCGGAGGTAAAAAATATTTCCTTCTCATTCGCTTTTAAAAGAGTGGCAAACGTCTCGTTCGCATATCTTAGGTAGGTTTCAGCCTCCACTCCTTTACGGTGCAGGCTGGAAGGATTCCCGTAATCTTCGCACATAATTTTGTGCATCAGTTTCGCAGCCTCCGTGAAACAGGCGGTGGTCGCGGAGTTATCCAGATATACCTCCATTGCCGTTTTTCCTTTCCTGAAAATATCTATCTCTTGTATAAGATTATAATATGTATTTCTATTCCAAATGGTACATAAGCCACGACAACACCGTAAGACCTGCAGTCTCCGTGCGCAGTATCCGTTTCCCGAGCGTGATCGGCTCTATTCCTGCGCCGAGCGCGGTTTCCACCTCGCTCTCCTCAAAGCCGCCCTCGGGGCCGATAAAGACCGCCACGCTCTGTCCGGGCCGTATCGCCTCTATTTTCTCCCTTGTGCGCGCCATGTCCTTCGCCAGCTCATAGGGAATAAGCTTTATATCCTTTTTCGCCGCATATGCCGCCGCTTCCTTCATACTCATAGGCGGCCTCACCACGGGAATCTTCCCTCTCTTACACTGTTTGGCCGCCGCCTCCGCGATCCCCTGCCAGCGGTTCACCTTCGCCTGCGCCTTTTTTTCGTCCAGTTTTACCACGCACCGTTTAACCGCCACCGGAATGATCTCATAAACGCCCAGCTCCACGGCTTTCTGAACAATCCATTCCATCTTGTCCGCCTTGGGGATGCCCTGAAAGAGATAAATTTCGGAAGGCAGCTCCACCCCCTCCTCCCTGATAAAGCGAAGAGAGCATACAACCTGATCCTGCGTAAATTCCTCAATGCCACAGCGATATTCTTTCCCGTCCACGCCGTTCTTAACCGCGATCTCCTCGCCTGTTTTCATGCGCAGGACATTTTTCATATGGTTGACGTCGCTGCCCGTTATGATGATTTTGTTCCCCTGAATCTGTGACGGTTCCACAAAAAACTGATACATATGTCAAACTCCGTTCGTCCTGTTTTTACCGCGCGTCATCATCGCCATTATATATCAACTGTTATTTTAAAAGAGGAGGCGGAAACTTACGATGTTCCCGTCCAGTTTGCTATTTCAATTCAAAAAACCGCCGCTGACTTTTAAATATTACATTTCCCGCTCCCTGTGCTTTTCGCGTTTTGCCCGTACATACTTCACAATCTTCACAAACAGCATAAATACGACCACTCCCGCAAGAGCGCCCGCACTGTCAATGCATACGTCCGAAAACCGCCCCGAACGCCCGGCTACAAAAAGCTGATGAAACTCGTCCGTGGCGGCATAGACGGCGGCCGCACCGGCGGCCGTCCCGCCCCTTCGCAGGAAACTCATCTCCCACTGACCAATCCATATATAGAGAAGAACGGACAAAATACCGTACTCCGTCATGTGGGCCGCCTTTCTGACAAACCCCTCTATGGCATTGGCAATCTCCCTCACTCGCTCGTCGCTCATGTCCCAGTGAAAGAAAAACTTTGTGGAACTGACCATGCGGTAGGTGAAGCTCTCGCTCACAACGCTGGATTCCTCCTTGGTCTGAGCGGAGAAGGCAAAGATCACGCACATCCACACGATCGCCAGCACACCCGCCAGATTTCTAAGTAACACGATACTGAATTTCTCTTCCGCTTTTCTCATATTTTCCTGGCCGTCACAGACCGCCACTCGCCAAGACACTCCACCTCCAAAACCGTGAGTCCGGCCGCTTCCATAGCCTGTATTACCAGCCCTTCCTTTCCCTCAATAATACCCGAAGTGACATAGACGCCGCCCGGCTTTAAACAGCGCGCCGCGACCGGCGTAAGCGGCACAAGAACATCCGCCAGAATATTCGCCGCCACAATATCGTAGCGCTCGCGGCCGACCGTATCCTGCACTTCCTTCTCCGTGATGACATTGCCTATCAGCAGCTCGAAATCTCCCTCCGGAATTTCGTTGGCCTCCTTGTTCTGCGCTACGGCCTCCACCGCGCACACATCCAGATCCGTGCCGACGGCATGTTTCGCCCCGTACATGAGCGCGATAATGGAGAGGATGCCGCTGCCCGTCCCCACATCGAGAAGCTCTGTATCCGGCGTCACGTATTTTTTGATCTGTCCGATACAGAGTCTTGTCGTCTCGTGCATCCCCGTGCCGAAAGCCGTTCCCGGATCGATATGCAAAATCTTTTTGTCCTGATCCTCCGGCTTTACCTCCTCCCAGGAAGGTATTACAAGAAGATCGTCTATGTAAAACTGATGAAAATATTGTTTCCAATTGTTGATCCAGTCAATATCTTCGGTTTCGGACACCTCGACGGCGCCCTCCCCGATCTCCATAAACGCGCGAACCTCCGAGAGCGCCTCCTCAATTTTCAAAAGAACCTGCTCCTTATCGGAAGGCGTCCCTCCAAGATCAAGGCTGCCGTCCTCCTTCTCCTCCGCAAAAAAGCTCAAATACGCAATGCCGTCGTCCTCACCCGTCTCAGGAAGGATATCTACAAACATCTGCTCTTTATCCAATGCCGTCAGGGGCACTTTATCCTCGATCTGTGCCCCCTCAAGCCCTCTGTCGTAGAGTTCGCTGATGATCACGTCCTCCGCCTCCACGACAGTCTTTATTCTGAATTTCATCCATTTCATGAATTGCTTATTTCCTTTCGCTGATCTCCAAAAGCTTCGACTTGAGTTCGTTTTCCATCAGCCGCATCTCTTCCTCCGCAGCTCTTCTCTTCTCCCTTCCGTCAGCCTGGATTTTCATCACCTCATCCAGCGTGGAAATCAGACTCGCGTTCGTATTCTTTAGCGTCTCCATATCGATAATACCGCGCTCGGATTCCCTGGCGCTCTCTATCGCGGAGACTTTCAGCACCTCGGCGTTTTTGCGGAGCAGCTCGTTGGTCATGTCGGACACTTCCCTCTGCGCCTTGGCTGCCTGCTGCGCGTGATTGACCCCAAGCGCAAGCACCATCTGGCTCTTCCAGAGAGGAATGGTATTCACAATTGTGGACTGGATTTTCTCAACCATCATCGTATCGCTGCTCTGCACAAGCCTGATCTGGGGCGCCGTCTGGATGGAAACCATTCTCGTCAGCTCCAGATCATGCAGTTTTTTCTCAAAACGGTCGCAGAGCGCTTCCATATCTCTCGCCGCCTGCGCGTCTTCCGGAAGTCCGCTCGCCTTCGCTTTCTCCAAAAGCTGCACAAGCTCCGTGTCTCTCGTCTCCGCAAGCTTTTTCTTGCCCGCCAGTATATACATGGAAAGCTCTTTAAAATAGGTCAGGTTCAGGTCATACATCTTATCCAGAATAGAGATATCTTTGAGAAGCTGCACCTGATTGCCCTCAAGCGCCTCGCATATTTTGTTGATATTTGATTCCGCCTTGGAGTACTTCGTCTTCATGGCCTCCAGCTTGTTGCCCGGTTTTTTGAAGATACCGAGAAACCCCTTCTCCTCCTCGTCGAAGTCCTTGAGCTGGGTCACCACATTGGAGAGCATTTCTCCCACCTCTCCCAGATCCTTTGTCTTTACGTTTTCCAGCGCGCTTCCCGAAAAGTCCGCCATCTTCTTCTGCGTTCCGACGCCGTACTGCAAAATTGCCGTAGAGTTGTGCAGATCGATCTGCTTCGCGAACTCGTCCACCTGCCTTCTCTCCTCGTCCGTCAGGATCGAGTCGTCCAAAGCCTTTTCCACCTCTTTAGCCGTATCCGCCAAAGGCTGCTTGTCCTTCACCGCATCCTCCACCTCTCCAAATACAAGTGCAGGCGCTTTCTGTTCCATCAAATCCAATTCGCTCATACCCGTCTCCCTTCTATTCCGTTAAAGCAGTCCGTCCTGTTTCATCATCGTATGTAACACCGAGATATCCGACTGGATATCCCACGCTTTCTCCCGGAAAAGTTCATCCAGGAATTTCTCAAAGGCCCCGTTGATATTGTCAACCGCCGACTCAATCTCCTTCTTTGTCTGCGCGACATTTGACAGATCAAGCTTTTGAGCGTCCAGATCACGGTACGCCTCCAGGAGCTTTTTCGTGGTAGGCAGATAAAAGCTTAGCATTTTGCGAAGTTCCGGCGCAAGCTCCGGCTCCTTCTCCACCTGGTCGAAAATCCTCGTGACCAAAAGTTCAAGACGATCAAGCTTATCCGACATTTTCTCTCCGGGAATCTCGTCGTTGCACTGCCTGATCAGACGCACATAGCTTTTTCCTTCCTCAATTACCTCCGCAGCCCCGCCAAGCCGCTCTCTCTCCTGTTTTTTCCGCTCGCCTTCCAGCTTTTCCCGCTCGAGCCTTCTTTGCTGCTCTTCGTAATCCTTCTGGACAAGCATATACTGGTCGTACATCGCGTCACTGGCGATCAGACATGTCTCCTTCCGATCCAGATGCGCCTGTTTAAACATACCCAAATGAATCATCTGCCGTAAGTCCTTCACAATGAAGCGCTCGCTTTTTCCCGTCCGCTGCGCCATCTCCTGAATGGAACAGTAGAGCTTATCCTTCACCATGCCCACGTATCTCTTATAGCGCTTTGCGCGTCCCGAGAGCCTCGACCCATGACAGCCAAGCCACAGGCCCGCCGCGGTAAAAATCCCCGATATAATCACCGGGATCACAGATTTCGAGTAGAGAACCATTTCACCTATCGAACCAATCAGCGCAAGCCCGGATATTCCCATCATGCCGAAACCTGCTCCCATACACATCACTCCGGACACGGTGCCTTTCGGCGTGCTCTGGAACAATCTGGTATCCGGCCGTTTGTTTGGACGTTTATACAGTGGGCTGGCGGCGTAGGGGCTTACCGGCGCCTGACCCGCGCTCCCGCCAAAGCCTCCCGGCGCGCCATAGCCGGCGCTTTTGCCCAAAACACCCGACGCCTGGCTAATGCTCTCGCCTACCGACTCCACCGCGCGCCCTATGCCGTTTCCCACACCGTTGACCGCCCGGTTCACGCTCTCCCCCACCGTCCCGACCGTGCGGCCAACTTCCCGCATGGTCCGGTTTATGGTTTCGTTCACCGTATCGCCGATGTTCTTTCCCAAATCCGTAAAATTACCCGTATCTACCGCCTGCTGTACCTGCTCCCGGATATCCTCTCCGGCTCGATACCATTCATTCCTGTCCATATTCCACGAACTCCCCGTATTCATCCCAAATATTGCAAATCCAGGTGCTGCCCTGATTAAATACAATCTCCTCGCCGTTTTCGTCAAAAAACTTTGCCGGGGTAAAATCGCCGTCGTAACGTTTCCAGGTGCCCTTTATAACCTTTCCGTTTGTAAAGACGATGGCTTCTCCCTCGCCGTGCACGCCGAAAGCAAGATAATCATGGTCGTCTCTGACTTCCCCGTGACAATACTGGAATACGACGTTGCTGACCGTAAGCTGGCCGCCCGTGAGTTCGTCGATCTGCTTTTTGCCGTTCTGGTAACGGTAATAGAGCCGGTCGTCCTCATGGTATTCAAAGTAGGGATGATAGCTGCCGTATCCGCCGGAATTGGCCCCGGACTTGCCTCCCGGATAAACATAGAAAGCCTCCTCCTTATCCTCATACTCCGCCCTCACGTCGTCCGCCGCAAAGAGGAAGGGCGGCACATACTTGTCGTCTAAATTCCAGTCATAACCGAGCCTTTCCACCGCGTCGAAAAGACCGTCGATCATGAGATATCCCGTAAATTCCTTCGCGTATCCCGGCCGGCTCACCCTGCCAAACGCCTCGTCCGCCGGATTGTGGATGCCTACCACCGCCGCGCTGACATTGTAATAGTTCGGACGGTTAATCAGTTCCTCCACGTAAGGTACTGCCAGTCCCCAGTTACAGTAAATTGCCTCATATCCCATGGCCGTATAGACATAATAGTCCCGGCTCGACCTGACCGGGCCGATCCGATCCAGATCGTCAAAATCCTCAAACACACCCATAAGTCGGGTAATACGCCCTTCCACCGGCGCTTCGTAAATGATTCCCGCGCGTGAAAGACCGTACTGCGGCAAAGCCGGGGTGTTGTTCGGTATCATCACGGCGATGGGCCGCCGCTTCGCCTGCTCCGTCTTCGTCCACGTTCCTGTCAGGTAGCTCTGGATTTTCCCGTCCACCTCCACGCGCTCCCCGATTGTAGTCTGCTCCGTTTCCGGCTCCGGCTCCGGTTCTTCCTCCTCGGCCACGACAGGCTCCTCCACGTCCTCCGGTTCAATCGGTTCAATTTCAAACTTCGGTTTCTCCGGTTCAGGCTCCTTTCCGCAACCCGAAAAAGCAAACATCATCGCGCCGATCACAAGGAAAACTTTCCCGTTCATTCTTCTCGTACTTTTCTTAAGCTTCATAAAATACCTCGCTTCTTTTTCTGTCTTTCTCTCCGTCAGTATCTGTTTTTGTATCCGATTTATACTGTTTTATACTTCCATTTGGACTCTCGCAAACCCTTCATTTAGTCGTTTTTTTGCCAAAAACCCATATGTACGGGCACGACAGTCCATGTCTTCGTTATTTTACCATAAAAACGCAGGAAAAGCCATGAGAATTCTCCCATGACTTTTATACCGCATCCTTATTCATCTGTTAAAATTTAAATTTTTTCTTCTTTTTTCCGGTGCTCCCTGCCTGTTCGTCGGTTCCGTTTCCCGCTATGTTTTTGGCAGCGTTCAGGGTATCTCCTGTCTGCGCGTCAAACTGTTTCAAAAGTTCCTTCGCCTCGTGGGACAATTTATCCGGCACCTGCACCACCAGCGTCACATAGTGATCCCCGCGCACATCCTTACTGCGCAGAGAAGGTACGCCCTTACCCTTGAGGCGGACTTTCGTATCCGTCTGCGTGCCGGCCTTCACATCATAGATCACTTTTCCGTCCACGGTGTCGATCACGATCTCACCGCCCAGCGCCGCCGTGGCAAATGACATAGGCACGGTGGAATAAATATTTTCATCCTGCCTCTGGAAGATGGGGTGTCTCCCCACCACCACTTCCACGAGCAAATCCCCTCTCGGGCCTCCGTTCGTCCCCGGCTCGCCTTTGTCGCGGATTCGCACACACTGTCCGTTATCGATACCCGCCGGAATGGAAACCTGTATTTTCTTCTTGTTGGCAATGTAGCCCGTGCCCCGACAGCTCGGGCATTTATCCTTAATCACCTTTCCGGTGCCGTGGCAGTCAGGACATGTCTGGACATTGCGCACCGTACCGAAGAAGGACTGCTGGGTGAATACCACCTGCCCCTTACCGCCACACTTGCTGCACGTCTCAGGGCTTGTTCCCGGTTTCGCACCCGTGCCGTGGCAGGAAGTACATTCGTCCTTAAGCGTCAGCTCGATCTCCTTCTCCACGCCAAAAACCGCCTCCTCGAAGGTAATCCTTACGCTAGTTCTGATGTTCGCGCCCTTCATGGGGCCGTTGCCTCTGCCGCCGCTGCGCCTGCCGCCGCCAAACAGATCGCCAAAGATATCGCCGAAAATATCGCCGAAATCCGCGCTGTTGAAATCGAAGCCGCCGAAACCGCCGCCCCCTCCCGCACCGTCGAAAGCAGCATGGCCATACTGGTCATACTGTCTGCGCTTCTCGGGATCGCTCAAAACCGCGTAAGCTTCCGAGGCTTCCTTAAATTTTTTCTCCGCCTCCGCATCCCCGGGATTCATGTCGGGGTGATATTTCTTGGCCAAAGCCCTGTATGCTTTTTTAATGGCGGCGTCATCCGCACTTTTCTCTACGCCGAGCACCTCATAATAATCCCGTTTTTGTTCTGCCATGATCTATGTCCTTCCCTTAATGTGCTACAATTAAGCCATGTCCTCTCTATTCGCAAAATCGTGCTTTCAGTACTTTTCGTTGCTTCGCAGCTTTTGATTGAGCAAAGCTCAATCGGCTCATCATCGAGGGCGTTCCCTCGAACCGTCATCTGACAGCCAAATTCATGCAAGCATGATTTGTCTGCCAGATTCGGTTCGCCTGAATTGTTTAAACCTCTCTATAATCCCCGTCGACCACGTCGTCCGCTCCGCCGTTGTCCTGAGGGCCTGCCTCCTGCGCGCCGCCCATATTGCTCATATCGGGGCCGCCCTGCGCCTGCTGCATATTCTCATACATCTTCGTAAACAAAGACTGTGCGGAGTTTGTCAGCTTCTCCTTCGCCGCTTTGAGCTCGTCAAGCTGGCTGTCGGTAAGCTCCTGGTCTTTGGTTCTCTCCAAAATATCTTTTACTGCCTGTAAGTCGGCCTCCACACCCGCTTTCTCGGAAGCGTCGATCTTGTCGCCCACTTCGTTCAGCGCTTTCTCGGTCTGGAATACGAAAGAGTCCGCATCGTTCCTTGTATCAACCGCCTCTTTGCGCTTCTTATCCTGCGCCTCGAACTCAGCCGCTTCCTTCACCGCTTTCTCAATCTCGTCGTCGGACATATTGGAACCCGCGGTGATGGTGATGTGCTGCTCCTTGCCCGTGCCAAGATCCTTTGCGGATACATTTACGATACCGTTAGCGTCTATGTCGAAGGTTACCTCGATCTGCGGTACGCCGCGCATTGCCGGCGGAATGCCGTCAAGACGGAACTGGCCGAGGGATTTGTTGTCTTTCGCGAACTGTCTCTCACCCTGAAGCACGTTGATGTCCACCGCCGTCTGGTTGTCGGAGTAGGTGGAGAACACCTGGCTGTGCTTGGTGGGAATGGTTGTATTTCTCTCAATCAGTCTGGTCGCGATGCCGCCCGCCGTCTCAATGGAAAGTGACAGAGGCGTCACATCAAGCAGAAGGATTTCGCCCGCGCCCGCGTCGCCCGCAAGCTTACCACCCTGTACGGAAGCGCCGAGAGCCACGCACTCGTCGGGATTCAGGGATTTGCTCGGCTCCTTGCCGGTGATCTGTTTTACCTTCTCCTGCACTGCCGGCACACGGGTGGAACCGCCCACCAGAAGCACCTGCCCGATATCCGCGTTGGTCAGGCCGGCGTCCTTCATCGCGTTCTGCACAGGGATTGCCGTGCGCTCTACCAGATCGCTTGTGAGCTCGTCGAACTTCGCTCTTGTCAGATTCATGTCAAAGTGCTTGGGCCCTTCCGCCGTCGCCGTGATGAAAGGAAGGTTGATATTTGTCGTCGTCGCGGAGGAAAGCTCTTTCTTCGCTTTCTCTGCCGCCTCTTTCAATCTCTGGAGAGCCATCTTGTCGTTGGAAAGGTCAACGCCCTCCTGCGCTTTGAACTCGGCAAGCATCCAGTCAATAATCTTCTGGTCAAAGTCGTCGCCGCCAAGATGGGTATCGCCGTTTGTGGCAAGCACTTCGATGACGCCGTCGCCGATCTCGATGATGGACACGTCGAAAGTACCGCCACCCAGGTCGTAAACCATGATCTTCTGCTCTTTTTCATTGTCAAGGCCGTAAGCCAAAGCCGCCGCCGTAGGCTCGTTGATGATACGCTTCACGTCAAGACCCGCGATCTTTCCAGCGTCCTTGGTTGCCTGCCTTTGTGAATCGTTAAAGTATGCGGGAACCGTGATCACTGCCTCCGTCACCTTCTCGCCCAGGTAGTTTTCCGCATCCGCTTTCAGCTTCTGCAAAATCATAGCGGAAATCTGCTGCGGAGAATACTTTTTGTCCGCAATGGTACGTCCTCTGTCCGTACCCATATCTCTCTTGATGGAAGCGATGGTGTTGTCCGCGTTGGTTACCGCCTGACGTTTTGCCGGCTCGCCTACAAGTCTCTCGCCGTTTTTCGTGAAGGCCACAACCGACGGTGTGGTTCTCGCTCCCTCGGTATTCGCGATGACAGTGGGCTTGCCGCCCTCCATAACTGCCACGCAGCTATTAGTTGTTCCCAAGTCGATGCCGATAATTTTGCTCATAATATTTCCCTCTTTCCGCGCATGTTCCCTGCGCCCCTGTTTTGTTTACTGTTCTCTATCCTAAAACTAAACCCTTCCCGGACTGCGCTCTTTGTCACTCAACCACCGCCACCATGCTGTGTCTGACCACGCTGTCCCTGTAAGTATAGCCTTTCTGAAGCTCCTGTGCGATCACGCCGGACTCAAACTCTTCGCTCTGCGTCTGCATCACCGCATTGTGGAATTCGGGGTTGAACTCCTCCCCCACCGCCGGGATCGGCTTCACATCCAGATTTTCCAGCTCCGTCATGAGCTGTTTATAAATCATCTGCATCCCCTGTGCGATAGCGCCATCCTTCTCCTCCTCGGGAACGCTGGCAAGACCTCTCTCGAAATTATCCACCACAGGCAGAATTTTCTCGATCACGCTCTTTGCTCCCGTCTCGAACATTGCCGTCTTCTCTTTCTCGGTGCGTTTGCGGAAGTTCTCGAACTCAGCCATCTGACGTTTCACCCGATCTTCCAGCTCCTCCACCTTCTCCTTCAGGGCGTCCTGCTTCTTGTCTTTTCTCTTCTTTTCCTTCTTATCGCTCTTTGCGTTCTTCTCCCCGCCGCCTGTAGGTGGCTCTGCGGCCGCCTCCGTTTCCTGCCGGGGCGTATCCTTTTCTTCCATGTCGTTTTCCGTCATGTCATTTTCCTGTTTATCCATTTTATCCATTTCCTCTGCTGCCACTGCACTCATCCCTTTCTTTGATTTCGCTTGTCACTGCGCTTGCTTTCTATGCCGGCTTTTTGTCAGTTTGTCACTTTCCGCCGCCGTTTTCACTTCTTATATAAATCATCCAGTTGATGCTTTAACAGCCTGAGATTGCTCACCACTTTCTCGTAATCCATCCGCTTTGGCCCGATGATGCCTATGGTGCCTTTCATCCCCTCGTCCAGCTCGTAGGTAGCCGTCACAATGCTGCAGTCTTTCATACCCGCCACCGGAGTTTCGCTGCCGATATAAACCTGAATCCCCGTGTTGTTGTCGCCGGAAAGATTATCCTGCACCAGCTCGCTCAAAAGCTGTTTCTCCTCAAAGGTGGTGATCAGCTCGCTCGCGCGTTCATGATCCGCAAGCTCCGGGTACTTAAAAAAGTTCTTGGTACCGCTTGTGTAAATTTCCAGATCCTCATCCGCTTTAATGGCCTCCGCCACCGCGTCTATGACTCCCGCCACAATCTCGCTGTGAATACCCGCCTGCTGCTTCATGGCGGCGATCATGCCAAGGTTGATCTCCTCCAGGGAAAGGCCGTTTAAATGCGTGTTCAAAAGGATGTTCAGTTTCAGAAGCGTCTCGTCGCTCAGCTCCTCTTCCACCGTCATCATGGAATTTTTGATCACGTTGCCCTCCACCACGATGACCGCGAGGATGTGTCCCGCATCCACCCTGGAAAGCTGGATAAATTTCAGCTTGTTGCGGTGATACTGGGGCGCGGAGATCATCGCCGCGTATTCGGTGTTGTTCGCCAGCACCTTTGCGGCCTGCTTGAGAAGGTGATCCATCTTATCCCCCTTCTCAAGGAGCAGTTCCTTCATCTCCTCCACTTCCCGTTCTTTCTCCTCCATCATTTTGTCCACGTAGAGGCGGTATCCCTTGTCGGAAGGAATCCGGCCCGCGGAAGTGTGAGGCTGTATGATATACCCCAGCTCCTCCAGATCCGCCATCTCGTTTCGGATGGTCGCCGAACTCAGGTTCAGGTCAGTGTACTTGGAAATTGTACGGCTGCCTACCGGCTCGCCCGTTTCCAGGTAAGTTCGGATGATGGCTTGCAATATGATATATTTTCTTTCGTCCAGTTGCATTCCATTTCCCTCTGTAACCGTCCAATATTCTGTCGGTTTCCCTCTTACCGGTTGGATTGTTAGCACTCGCTCCTTTAGAGTGCTAACATCTTCTAGTAGTAAGTTATCACTTAACATTTTTATTGTCAACATCTGAATGGAAAAAAATTATTAAAAATGTATGAAAAGTGGCCAGTTTAGCATTCCCTAAACTGACCGCTCACATTCTTCCATATGATTTGCTTAAATATTGAACTGTCCTTTCTCCTCGCCGTTGATCACGTAGTAAACCACGCTCTCCTCAGGCTTCACATATAACTCTACGGATTTGAAGTCTCCCACTTTTCTCTTGAGGTCATATTTCCATATATCCTTTGCGCTCTGCACCAGCTCCTCGGTGGAGTAGCTCTTACCGGAAAACTGCACATGCACGGTTTCCTTCACAGCCGCCTTTCTGGTCGTGGTCGTCTTCTCCGCCGCTTCCGTCTTCTCCGCTGCGGGTTTTCTGCCGGGCTTCTTAGCCGTAGTTCCCGGTTTCCTGCCTGGCTTTCTGCCGGGTTTCTTAGCTTCCGTCTCTTCCGCCGCAGGTGCTTCCATTGTTGTTTCATCTATCGCTGTCATTGTATCTGCCGCTTTCATAGCTTCCGGTTCCGCAACCGTCTTCTTTGTCCTTGCCATGAATAATCTCCTTCCCCGTTCTCACTTTTACAATCCGAATAACCGCATCACACCGTAAACCCGCATAACGCCGCTAATTGTAAGTTTATCTCAATAAACCAGACCTGTCAACCAACAATCTCTAACAAATCAATCATTTTTTCATATAATAAAATATACGAATTGCCAAAAACAGCCCGATTTTAGCGCTTTATGCCATTGCAAAGTAGAGAAGCACCGCCGCGCCAAGCACAATCCTGTACCAGCCGAAAACTTTAAAATCATGCTTCTTAATATAGCCCATCAGGAAACGGATCACCGCCACGGAAACCCCGAATGCCACGGCCATTCCCAAAAGCAAAATAACCGCCTCCTCTCCCGTAAAGGAAAACCCGAACTTGACAAGCTTTAGCAGGCTCGCCCCGAGCATAACCGGAATCGCCAAAAAAAACGTAAATTCCGCCGCCACCGTCCTTGACACACCGATGAGAAGCGCGCCCACGATTGTCGCCCCGGAACGGGAAGTTCCCGGGAAAACCGCCGCCAGAAGCTGGAATACGCCTATCATCAAAGCCGTCTGGTAAGTAATCTCGCCAAGTCCGGTAATCTTCGGCATCATCTTTTTGTTGCGGTTCTCAATCACGATAAACGCGATGCCGAAAACAATCAGCGCAATGGCCACACACCACGGATTATAAAAGAGCGCGTCGAGCACATCGTCGAAAGCAAGCCCCACCACTGCCGCCGGGATACATGCCACCAGTATTTTGAACCAGAGCACGAAAATATCCGCCTGCACCACCGGCTTTTCTTTAAAGCGGAAAGGGAAAATTTTATCCCAAAACAGCAGCACCACCGCCAGAATCGCTCCTAGCTGGACCACTACCAGAAACATTTCCCAAAAATCCTCGCTCACGTTTAAGGTCACAAATTCGTTTAAGAGAATCATGTGCCCGGTGCTGCTGATGGGAAGCCACTCCGTGACACCCTCCACGATGCCGAAAAGCACCACCTTTAAAAGTTCTATAATATCCATTCCGTATCCTTTCCCGTTTTTCTTATTTTAGACGTTTGCGCAACTCATCAAATCGTGTCTTTTTTTGTGCAAATAGCATAATTATAAGCAGACCCTAGTGTACTGTATCATTCACATTTCACCAAATAACTTGCTTGAATTTTCATCTGCCGTGTTGTCGTCGGTCAACGATGTCACCGCATCGACTCCCTCCTCCGCCTTGCAGAATGAAAATTCATTCTGCGTCATTTGGCT
>CAJUMJ010000025.1 GCA_910587095.1 uncultured Lachnospiraceae bacterium | reverse complement strand
TGAATTGAGCAGTTCCCCAAGTGCGGTTAGCAAGCCACGAAAGCTGTTTCCTGCCTCTATATCCGCCCCACGCTCCACATGGTTCGCAAATTCCTCAATCAGCGGAGCAAAAGGAAGATATGACTGTATAAACTGTTTTATTGTAACGCCTGAATCAGTTCTTCCTGATTTGTCGCCCGAATAATGTCCCACCCTGTCTCCTCGTCGTGCACAGAATAGATGGAGAGCGCTGTCTCGCCCAAAAGTCCTGTCTCCGCTGCCGCTTGCCGATAAGCGTTTCTCTTTTCCGCCTCTCCCGCGTCCTTCCGATGAACAGGCTGTCCTATCCTTTCAGAACCTGCGCAGGAGACCAGATTCCCTTCACTGTCAACAATAAAATTCAGTCCGTTCTCTGTGGCAGAGCAGATTTCCTCCAACAGCGCTTCGTCGATGCTGACCAATACGACGCCGCACTGTTTATCAACATCCCGATAATCAATGATCCTGTGGCCGATATGAAACAGATAACAGGAATTGCTGCCAAATACCACTTCGTTTCCAGTTGGAATCAAATGCGTCTTATTATCACTGCTGATCGCACGGTAAAGCTCCTCCTGAGACATAGACAGGCTGTCCATCCACGAAGTACGCGTAGTGGAAGCTGTCAGCTGGTCATAAAATACCAGTTCCCCGCTTTCTGTAATCACGGAAATGGATTTCACATAGTCCTTGGTATAAAACAGACCTCGCAGCGTTTTTCTGAGCTGTTTCCTGTTATTTGCCACATCTTTCCCTGCATTGATCTTATCCACCAGTTCCACAATCTCGTCATCCGTATATACCTGAAACAGAATGTCTTCATAAGAATCCAGCCAGACATCCAGACTCACCTTTGTCTGCCCCAGATTGGCATTGGTCATACCCTCTACATTCTGTCTGACCAATCTGGATGTATTATAATAAGAAACCATATTTACCAGAGCAATCGGCAGAAACGACGTTACAACAAACGCCGTAATTAACCGTGTCCTGATGCTCTTTCTGTCAAAACTGATCTCCCGCATGGCAATACCTCCCCTTTTTATTATACGGACTGCTAATTTAAAAAAAACGGAAAAATATAAGATAGGTGGAAAATTATAAGGGAACTACAGAAGAGCGGATTCCATGAACATGTGAAAACCCGCCTGAACCGGGATAAGAAATCTCCGATTCCAGACGGGTTGTTCTCTATTTACTGTCCCTCCTGCGAAGTCTGCTCCGGGACCGGCTCCGGCGAAGGCGCCGCTTCGGGCTGAGGTGCTGCCTCCGGCACGGCCGGCATTCCTTCCGGCTGTCCCGTCCCCGGCAAAGCCTGTGTCCCTTCCGGCATCTCCGCAGGCGGCTCAAGACCCGGCTCCGGTTCCACGGGTATCTCCTCCAAAGGCTCCGGCTCCGTTCCCGGCAGATGATAGCAGATAACCGGGGTGTTCTTTTCCACATATCCGTAAATTTCCTGCGCCACCGCGTAGGGCAGGTTGACGCAGCCGTGGGAACCGTTTGTCATATAGATATTCCTCCCAAACTCGCTTCTCCACGTGGCGTCGTGCATTCCCACATTATTATTAAAGGGCATCCAGTAAGAGACGGGAGTGCTGTAATTTTCTCCGTTTAACGTGGCGTTACGCTCCTTATAGGTAATGCCGTAAATCCCCGGCGGCGTATCGTTTCCCCTGCTTGGGTTGCCGGACACAAAATCCGACTCCAAAATGCACTCCCCGTTCTGATATAAGAACAAATGCTGGGCCGTCAGATTAATCTCCACATAGGAATCCCCATAATCGGGCGACTCATAGGACGCCGCCGTCTGTCTGTATACAGGCATACGCTCTCCGCCCTCGCCCCGCTCAAGCGCTCCGATCAGCTCCTGCGTCTCCTGGCCTACATCCATCCACCAGCCGTAATCTCCAAGCTCAATCGTCACTTCCTGTCCGTAGCTGGTCATAAACTTCCTCTTATGAAAAACCGTGTCGTGCTTTTTCCGCAAGGAATTGACATACTCCTTCACCAGTTCCGAATCAAGCGACACCTGACTGCCCCTTTGCACAATCCAGCCCGCAACGGTATCCGCATCCAAAACCTCCCGTTCTTCCCCGAAAGTATAGGTGATGGCAGTGTTCACGTAATTTTGCAGCTTCGCGAAAGCGGCTTTCAGGCCGGCATCCTCCGAAGTGATCTTCGGTTCCTCATAGCATCCGGCCGCCTCCAGATCCACCTGCTCCTCCAATCCGTTTAGCGCCGCCCTGACAGCCTCTATGGTCTTATTCCGGTTCAGACGGTTCCCTTTTGTTTCGGCTACCAGCTCAAAGCCGCTACCCGGCACATAATCCGCTATGTACGCGTCCGACGGCTCTTCCACAAAATCCTTCTGGAATCCCCGCAGAGCGTCAACTTTTTCCAGAAGCGCCGACTCCTCATAAAACAGCGGCGCATCCGTCGTGTAGTCCGCATTATGCTTTAAAAACCACAGGTAGCGGTTTTGTCCCTGTAAGACAGCCTCCAGCGGCTTTGTGGAGACATAGGATATCCCGATGTCACTTCCCGATATTTCCTCCTCCAGCGTCGTGCCGTCAGACTGCCGCTCTATGACACGCAGCGAATACTTCCTGATTTGCTCTTCCAGCTCCGGGATCGACATACCCGACACATCCACCTCGTCGATCACCGTGCCGTTTAAAAAACAGCTCTGGTAACGGCCAAGGCCCGCTATGTAAATGACCAGCAAAACAAGCAGCGGCGTCATGATAAGCGCGGACCATATCAAAATCATGCGCCTTCTCCCTACGCCCTGCTTACTCTGTTCTGTTTTTTCTCCATGTCCAAACCGTCGTTTCATTCTACCTGCTTTCTCCCTGGCAAAACCGGGCAGGGAATATCTTTCTTCCCCCACTAACCGCACGGCCCGCGTGCCGTGAAACCGCAATCTCCATAAGCGGGCCTGCGCATAATTTAAGGAATGTTATACAAAGCTAGTATAACATTCCTTTCATCAGATTTCACTCCTCTTTTTTATGGAAAATTTCGCAAGCTCGAGCCACCGGTCACACCCACGCCGGATTTTTATGCATGACAGAAGGCTTGGTGTGAACGGTAGCCGTCACTGTACATACAGGTTCGTATACCCCATCAGGCTCTCATCCACCTCCCTGGCACACTCCCTGCCCTGGCGGATTGCCTTCACCACAAGGGACTGCCCCGTATGCATGTCGCCCGCCGTGAACACCCTGTCCACACTGGCCGCAAATCTGCCTGCCGCCGTCTGTACATTCGACCTGCCGTCTACCGCCACCTGAAAAGCGTCCGTCACATACTTCTGGCTGCCTAAAAATCCCGCCGCAATCAGCACGATCTCCGCATCCAGCGTCTTTTCCGAACCTTCAATTTCCTTACTGATCATGCGGCCCGTCTTTGCATCTTTCTCCCAAGTCAGTGAAACGATTTTCACGGCTTTCAGATTCCCGTTTTTATCTTTGACAAATTCCTTCACCGTGGACTCGTAAATCCGGGGATCGTGACCGTAAACGGCGATGGCCTCCTCCTGTCCGTAATCGGTCTTGCAGACCTTGGGCCACTGGGGCCAAGGATTGCTGTCCGCCCTCGCATCAGGCGCCTTTGGCATCATCTCGATCTGCGTCACGGACTTCGCCCCGAGGCGGATGGCCGTGCCCACGCAGTCGTTCCCGGTGTCGCCGCCGCCGATGATGACTACATTTTTATCTTTGGTGTCCACATACTTTTTATCCGCAAAATCCGAATCCAACAGGCTCTTCGTGTTCGCCGAGAGATAATCCACCGCAAAGTAAATGCCTTTGGCTTCCCTGCCGGGCACGCCTATATCACGGGGATTGGAGGAGCCGCAGCAGAGCACTACCCGGTCGAACTCCTTAAGCAGCTTCTCCGCCTTTACCGTCTTACCGACATCGCAGTTTGTCACGAAGGTCACGCCCTCCTCCTCCATGATTTTGATCTTGCGGTCGATAATGTGTTTCTCCAGCTTCATATTGGGAATGCCGTACATCAAAAGCCCGCCAATCCGGTCGGCGCGCTCGAACACGGTCACCAGATGCCCCCTTCTGTTGAGCTGATCCGCCACCGCAAGCCCGGAGGGGCCGCTGCCCACCACCGCCACCTTCTTGCCGGTGCGCACCTTGGGCGGCTTCGCCGACGCATACCCCTTCTCATAGGCGTTTTCGATGATGGCGTACTCGTTTTCCTTCGTGGAAACCGGATCGCCGTTTAAGCCGCAGGTGCAGGCCGCCTCGCAAAGCGCCGGGCACACCCGCGACGTAAATTCCGGGAAATTGTTGGTCTTATGCAGCCGGTAGTATGCCTGCTCCCAGTTTCCCGTATAAACCAGATCGTTCCACTCCGGCACCAGATTGTGCAGGGGACACCCCGAGGTCATGCCGCCAAGCGTCATGCCCGACTGGCAAAACGGCACGCCGCAGTCCATACAGCGCGCCCCCTGCTCCCGCTGTTCCTCCATCGTCAGATGCACATGAAACTCCTTAAAATCACAAATGCGCTGCTTCGGGCTTACATCCGTCGAAACCCTGCGCTCATATTCCATAAATCCTGTCGGTTTTCCCATGATTTCCTCCATTCCGAAGCGATTTCGCTGAGGAACGCGGGCAGAACCTCAAATTCTGCTCTGCGATCAAGGAGTTTGTGGCGCTTCTGCACAAACTCGCGATTGAAAAATCAGCACATCAGTGTGATTTTTCAATCTGTCCTCCCATTCTCAAACCGTTTCCTTGTCTTTTTTATAGAACGCCTCAATCTGCGCCTGCTCCGCGCTTAAACCCTTCTCCTCCATCTGCACGATGCGTTTCATCATTATCTCATAGTCGTGCGGGATGATCTTCTTAAACTTCGGCAGATACGCCCCAAAGTTGTCAAGAATCTCCTTTCCCTTAGGGGAATTGGTGTAAGCCACATGCTCCTTAATCATCTCTTTCAGTTCAAGGACGTCATATTTCGAGGTTATCTCATAGGAGGAAACCATTTCCTTGTTGGTCTTCGTGTACAGGTCGTTGTTCTCATCCAGCACATAAGCGATTCCTCCGCTCATGCCCGCCGCAAAGTTCTTGCCAACGGAACCGATCACCACCACGCGTCCGCCTGTCATGTATTCGCAGCCGTGGTCGCCCACGCCCTCCACCACCGCGATGGCACCGGAATTGCGCACACAGAACCGCTCGCCCGCCACACCGCCTATAAACGCTTTGCCGGAGGTCGCGCCGTAGAGCGCCACGTTGCCGATAATGATATTTTCATCTTGTTTAAAAGCCGATCCCTTCGGGGGATAAACCACCAGCTTGCCGCCGGATAAGCCTTTGCCGAAGTAATCGTTGGAATCGCCAACTAACTCCAACGTCAGCCCTTTCGGGATGAACGCGCCAAAGCTCTGCCCGCCGGAACCCTTGCATAAAATGTGGTAGGTATCCTCCTCCAGCGTATCGCCAAACCGCCTCGTGATCTCCGAGCCGAAGATGGTGCCAAAGGTGCGGTCCGTGTTGGTGACGTCCACGTCCAGACGCCGCTTCTGCCCGCTCTCCAAAGCCTTGGAAAGCTGCTTTAAGAGCACCCTCTCATCCAGTGTCTTTTCGAGATGGAAATCGTACACCTGCTTCGGGTCAAAGATAAACCTTTCCTTGCTCCCCTCGTAAGGATTGCTTAAGATCAAATCCAGATCCACCTTGCGCTGTCTGTCCGTCAGGTTCTCCTTCACCTTCAAAAGCTCTGTCCTGCCAACCAGCTCATCCACCTTGCGCACGCCAAGCTTTGCCATATACTCTCTGAGCTCCTGCGCGATAAACCGCATGAAATTCTCCACGTACTCCGGCTTTCCCGTAAAGCGTCTGCGAAGCTCCGGGTTCTGTGTCGCCACGCCCACGGGGCAGGTGTCCAGATTGCAGACACGCATCATCAGACAGCCCATGGTCACAAGGGGCGCGGTGGCAAAGCCGAACTCCTCCGCGCCGAGGATCGCCGCAATGGCCACATCCCGTCCGCTCATCAACTTCCCGTCCGTCTCGATGCGGACTTTGTTTCTAAGGCCGTTCTGGATCAGCGTCTGGTGCGTCTCCGAAAGCCCCAGCTCCCAGGGCATTCCCGCGTTGTGGATGGAATTGCGGGGCGCGGCTCCCGTGCCGCCGTCGTAGCCCGAAACCAGTATCACCTGTGCGCCCGCCTTCGCCACACCTGCTGCCACCGTGCCCACACCCGCCTCGGACACCAGTTTCACCGAAATGCGCGCTCTGGTGTTGGCATTTTTCAGGTCATAAATCAACTGCGCCAGATCCTCTATCGAATAAATATCGTGGTGCGGCGGCGGGGAAATCAACCCCACGCCTGGCGTGGAGTGTCTCGTCTTCGCGATCCACGGATATACCTTGCCGCCGGGAAGATGCCCGCCCTCGCCGGGTTTCGCCCCCTGCGCCATCTTGATCTGAATTTCCTGCGCACTGTTTAAGTATTCGCTTGTGACGCCGAACCTGCCGCTTGCCACCTGCTTGATGGCAGAACACCGGTTTAAGCCGTCCGGCCCCACCGTCAGCCGCTCCCTGTCCTCCCCGCCCTCGCCGGAGTTTGACTTGCCGTGCAGACGGTTCATGGCGATGGCCATCGTCTCGTGCGCTTCCTTGGAGATGGAACCGTAGGACATGGCGCCCGTCTTAAACCTTGTGACAATCGTGTCAACACTCTCCACTTCCTCTATCGGCACGGGTTTCTTCGCAAAACGGAAGTCCATCAGCCCCCGCAGATTCTTGATGCTCTCCTCATTGTTGACCGCCTGGGTATATTTTTTAAATAATGCATAGTCTCCCCGTCTGGTTGACTCCTGTAGTAAATGTATCGTCTCCGGGTTGTACAGGTGCTCGTCCGCACCGCTCCGCATCTTGTGATGTCCCGTGCTGTCCAGCGTCAGATCCGTAGATAGACCGAGTGGGTCAAACGCCATCGAATGCAGGGTATCCACCTCTTTCTCGATATCCTTCAGGGTAATGCCTCCCACCCGGCAGACCGTGTTGGTAAAATATTTGTTGATCACTTCCTTGTCAATGCCTATCGCCTCAAAGATTTTGGAACCCTGATAGGACTGGATCGTGGAAATGCCCATCTTGGAGGCAATCTTTACAATTCCGTGCAGAATCGCGCTGTTATAATCGTCCACCGCCGCATAGTAATCTTTATCCAGCATATGGCTGTCGATCAGTTCCTTAATGCTCTCCTGCGCCAGATAGGGGTTGATGGCCGAAGCGCCGAAACCGAGCAGGGTCGCGAAATGATGCACCTCCCTCGGCTCCGCGGATTCTAAGATGATATCCACGCTCGTCCTCTTCTTCGTGCTGACCAAATGCTGCTGCAAGGCGGATACCGCCAGCAGGGAAGGGATCGCCACCCTGTTTTCGTCCACGCCGCGGTCGGAGAGAATCATAATATTCGCACCGTCGCGATACGCCCTGTCCACCTCCACGAAAAGGCGCTCGATCGCCTTTTCCAGTCTCGTATTTTT
Source organism: uncultured Lachnospiraceae bacterium (assembly GCA_910587095.1). Classification (GTDB taxonomy): domain Bacteria; phylum Bacillota; class Clostridia; order Lachnospirales; family Lachnospiraceae; genus UBA3282. Next base: position 89,415 of record CAJUMJ010000025.1, on the reverse strand, counting down.
ATAGTAGGTGATCGGAATCACTTCCACCTGAAAGCCTTCCGCCTTCATGGTCTTGATTTTCAGAAGGTCGGTACTTGTGAGAATCGGGTTATGCACTTGAAGCATATTGCAGTTTTCAGGCATCTCCTCCAGAAGATTCCCGTCCCGCCCCAAATAGACCGTTGTGGAAGTGACCACCTCCTCGCGGATCGCGTCGATGGGCGGGTTGGTCACCTGCGCAAAAAGCTGTTTGAAGTAGTGGAACAACGGGTGATGCGCCCCGGAAAGCACCGGGATCGGCGTGTCCACCCCCATCGCCGCAATCGCCTCCGCGCCGTTTTTCGCCATCGGCAGGATGCTGGTTTTCAGATCCTCATAGGTATAGCCAAACGCCTTCTGTATGCGCCGTCTCTCTTCGCCTGTAAACGCCGGCACGCGCTGGTTGGGTATTTTTAACTCCTTCAATGTCACCAGCTTGCTGTCCAGCCACTCGCCGTAAGGCTGCGCGGAGGCATACTTCTCCTTTAACTCGTCATCGTCGATGACTCTTCCCTGTACCGTATCCACAAGCAGCATCTTGCCGGGATGGAGTCTTTCTTTCATCACGACCTTTGCCGGATCGATATCCAGCACCCCCACCTCCGAGGAGAGAATCAGCGTGTCGTCGTCCGTAATCATGTACCGGGACGGGCGTAGACCGTTCCGGTCAAGTACTGCGCCCATGATATCCCCGTCGCAAAAAAGAATAGACGCCGGGCCGTCCCACGGCTCCATCATCGTCGCGTAATACTGGTAGAAGTCCTTTTTCTTCTGTGACATCGTCTTGTTGTTTTCCCACGGCTCCGGGATCGTAATCATCACCGCAAGGGGCAGCGGCATCCCGCTCATCACGAGAAATTCCAATGTGTTGTCAAGCATGGCAGAATCGGACCCGGAAGCGCCTATGGCAGGCAGAATCTTGTGCATCTGCCCCTGTAAATACCCGGACTCCATGTTCTCCTCCCTCGCCTGCATCTTGTCCGCATTGCCCCGGATCGTGTTGATCTCGCCGTTGTGCACGATAAAGCGGTTCGGGTGCGCCCGCTCCCAGCTCGGATTCGTATTTGTGGAAAATCGGGAGTGCACCATGGCAATCGCAGACTCATAATCCTTATCCTGCAAGTCCGCAAAGAACGTGCGAAGCTGCCCCACAAGGAACATGCCCTTGTACACGATTGTCCGGCTGGACAGACTGACCACATAAGTCACATCCGTGGACTGCTCAAAGGTTCTTCTCAATATATAGAGCTTTCTGTCAAAGTCAACGCCTTTCTCCACACCCGCCGGCTTTTTGATAAACGCCTGCATGATACAGGGCATACATTCCACCGCCTTGTGTCCGAGCACAGAAGGAACCGTGGGCACGTCGCGCCAGCCCAAAAGCGGCAGTCCCTCTTTCTGTGCGATGATCTCAAACATCTTCTTCGCCTGCCCCCGCTGCAGTTCGTCCTGCGGGAAGAAGAATGTCCCCACGCCATACTCCCTCTCTCCGCCGATATCAAATCCCAGGTCTTTCGTCACTTTCTTCATAAATCTATGGGGCATCTGTGTGAGAATCCCCACGCCGTCGCCCGTCTCGCCTTCCGCATCCTTCCCGGCTCTGTGCTCCAGATTCTCCACAATTTTTAAAGCATTCTCCACGATGGCGCGGCTCTTTTTGCCCCTGATGTTCACGCAGGCGCCGATTCCACAGTTGTCATGCTCAAATTCCGCCCTGTATAACGGGGATTTCGGGATGGTTGTCTTTACATCAAACATATGTTACCTCCTTGTCAGAGCAGTTTACTGCGATGACACGCGATGAGAAATCCGCGAAGGCGGTTTCTCATCTGCGATCAAGGACAGTTTGCGGCTCTGACTCAAACTGTCGATTGAAAAAATGAGCACATCAGTGTGATTTTTCAATCTCCTCTCCTGACTTTTAACATACAAAATAAGCAAAGGAACAAAAAAAGAACGCAAAGAAGACATCTGGCGCTCCTTTGCGTTCTACATATATACAATAATACACCCGCTCTAGTGATTTGTAAATATAGACTTTTTGTAAAATTGTCAGATTGTTTGAATATTCCCGTAGTTCATATCTGTTTCCAGACTTTTATGTTTTTCCCGCTTCCCCGCATCACTTTTTGTCATTCCTCTTTAATGTGATAATTGCATGACATACCAGTCCGAATACAAAGGAAAAGCAGCCGCCCCCAAACAGGGATGCACCCCACCCCGCACCTGACATTGTCATAAAACCGCCAACAAAGAAAATACCAATGCCAAGAAATATACCAACGGCATAAAACAATCCGATTGCCATATCGTACTTATTCAATGGTCTTTTCTCCTTTTCTTCATATGCTTCCATTTTCGTTATTACCTCCTTCGCAAAGTCGTCCATGTGAACTCCAAAAAGAAAGCAAATCTCTTTCAGCATAACCAGGTCGGGTTCATTGACATCTCTCTCCCAATTCGATAATGCCTGTCGGGTAACATTTAATTTCCCGGCCAATTCTTCCTGCGTCATTCCCGATTGTGTTCGCAGATGACGTATTTGCTTTCCCGTTGTCGTATCCGTCTGCTCTCTGTTCAAAAGTATTTCCTCCCTTCTGCTACCGATTTTATCAATACTATTTCGCAAAAGCCAGCAACAAACGCTTGCATTGCGCAAGGGAAAGCATATTATTTTGTGTCCTCTCCCTTTTGCAATGAAATGGAAACAGGCTTCCTGATCAGAATATGAAGCAGAATAACCGCCATAACTGCCGTCAGCAGATCGGAGACGGCCTGCGCCATCAGAACCCCCTGATAGGCAAACGCTTTTGAAGCAATAAATAAAACGGCTGCAAACACCACTCCCTGCCTGCTGACAGACAGAAGAAACGCGCCAACGGCTTTTCCCGCCGACTGGAATGTACAGGTCGTCACCAGCACAACCGCCGTAAACACCATTCCCATCTGCTGCATACGAAGCATGGGTACGCCGATTTCAATAATGGATGCGTCCTGCATAAACAGCCTGATCATGGCAGGCGCCGCAAGGGAAAGCACTCCTGCCAGCACTGCCGCCGCACCGCATTCAAATTCGTAGCAGAACCGCAGAATTTCTTTGAGACGCGCATAATTTTTCGCCCCGTAATTATAACCGACAAGCGGCTGCGCTCCAAACGCAAAACCCACCAGAATCAGAACCGCAATCAGGTTCACCTTCATCACAATCCCCATGGCCGCAACCCTGTCGTTTCCGTATGGCAGCAAAGACCGGTTCGTCAACGCGATCCCGATACTCTGCATCAGATTCGTAATGGATGCCGGAATCCCGATTGCCAGAATCTGCCCCACTTCCACGAAATGAATATGAAATCCCGACGGATTGATGGAAAGCCGCCTGCTTTTCTTTAACAGAAACCAGACATAAAAAAGATCCGCAAAGATATTGCCGATCACGGTCGCAATGGCCGCGCCTGCAGCCCCCAGCCCCAATATGGAAATGAAGACAGGATCCAAAATCATATTGACGACTGCGCCCAATATATTTCCCGTCATAGTCGCTGTCGCAAAGCCTTCCGTCCGCAGCAGATTGGACGGCGTAAAAGATAAGATAATAAACGGCGCACCCAGCACAATATAAGTAAAATAACCGGACGCGTAGGAAATGGTGTCCTGATCCGCGCCCAGCAGATAAAGAATCGGCTCACGAAGCAGCATCATCACTATCGTCACCACAATCCCGCACAAAATCGCCGCATAAAAACAAAACACGCTGAGGCGTTTTCCATCCTCATCCTTTTTCTCCCCGAACAGCCGGGAAATGACGGAACTTCCTCCCAACCCGAAAATATCGCCGAGCGCAATCATCAGGGTAAAAACCGGTGCGCTCAAAGATACACCCGCCACCAGATTTGTGTTGCCCGTCTGCGCAATAAAATAAGTGTCCACCATATTGTAGACCAGCGAGACAACCATGCTAAACACCACCGGCAGGGCAAATGTAAAGTACGCCTTTGGCACCGGCGTTTTCTCAAACAGTTCGTTTTCCATTGTCCCATCCTTCGTCAAAATACTGCTGCAGCCTTTCGGGCGTCTGTCGTTTTTCATAAAACACCAGGGTAAGTCTGTCGTTTACAACCTCCGTTTTGCCCGTCCGCCGGTACCCCATCTTCTCATACAGATAACCGTTTTCGGTTTCTTCAAAATGGTGTCCAGCTCCCAGTTTCCGCTTCCATGCGCTTTTTCACAGAGCCGTAATGCTTCCTACCAATTTATTCAGACAATTCATTCTCTATTTCTTCCACTGTCGGCAGACTGCTCTTAAATTCTTCACGAAGTACTTTTGTCAATTCATATTCTGCAATCCCAATCGGCTGTGAAATATCATCAAGTGCATACTCTGCAACAACATCATCTTTATCCTTACAAATAAGAATGCCTATTGTAGGATTATCCTGTCCCGTTTTCATCTGTTTGTTGACAGCCGTTACATAAAAATTTAATTTACCTGCAAACTCCGGCTTAAATTTTTCTGTTTTCAATTCTACAACAACATAGCAATGGAGACGAACATGATAAAAAAGTAAATCCATGTAGAAATCGCTTTCACCGACAAGCAAATGCACTTGTCTTCCAAGATAGGAAAAACCAGTTCCTAGTTCCAGCAGAAATTGTGTAATTTGATTGATCAGAGCATCCTCTAATTCTTTTTCATCATATTTTTCTCTTAAAGTCAGAAAATCAAAATTATATGGATTTTTTAGCGTTTGTTCTGCCAAATCAGACTGTGGCTCCGGTAGCTTTAATTGGAAATTGGTAATCGCTTTGCCCTGTCTGACATATAAGCCTCCATCTATCTGATGCTCTAAAACATTTCTGCTCCAACCATTATCCACCGTTCTCTGTACATAAAATAGCGCTTCCTCAATACTTTTGCACTTGTACATAATCCTCTGATTGTGTCCCCACGGAATACTTTTAACTAATTTTTCAATCAGTTCCATTTGGCTTACAGACTGTAAGCCATTTTCATCGGAATTATAAAATTTGTACCAATAACGTATGTTTTTCAAATTTTGCACCGAAAAACCCGACATATTAGGAAAAGTTTTTCGTAAATCTCTGCTCATTGTTTCAATAAACGCCTCTCCCCATTTTACATTTTTCTGTTTGGCAACAATATCTCTGCCAATATCCCAATATAAATCGAGCAGCTCATAATTAACTTTAACAGAAGCTTTTATCTGGCTGTGCTTTATCCTGTCTTTTATATTCTTTATCCATTCTTTATATTCATCATCCACAACAAAGCCAACCTCTCTGTCTGTCACTTCTATAATTCCTCCTATCAGTATATCCTCTCCTATGCTTGTATACTTATTTTCCATTCCTGCTTTTACAATATATCCCTCGCCATACACAAAGATTCCGGCATGTCCACATACGGCCCATAGTTGGGAATAACCGCAAACCCCAGCTTTTTATACACCGCGCAGGACTCCGCCAAAAGCTCCCCTGTCTCCAGAATCATTCTCCGATAGCCAAGTTCCGCCGCCCATTCGATCAGCAGGGAAACCAGTCTGGTTCCGATCCCCTGCCCCTGATATTCGTTATGTACAAACACTCTCTTTAACTCGACATTATCACCGTCGTATCTTCTGATGGCGCCCCCGCCCACCAGCTTATCCTTGTCATATACAACGACTGCTTCCTGTATCTCATCTAACTGGTTATATTTCTGATATTTCTCTCTCTTGATCTGTCTCCCGACACGCCTGTCCAAATCCATGTCGAGAAGACGGCAGTTTTCGATGAAATCTCCGTTTTTACCGTCTGTTCTCACAAAATCCATCACGCTAACCTCCATGTCCGGGCTGTTTACCGCCTCAGCCTGCTCATCACCTCGAACATTTTTCCCATGTCCACCGGCTTCGCCAGATGTTCGTTCATTCCGGCATCCTTGGCCATGGCGACATCCTCGTCAAACGCGTTCGCCGACAGCGCAATGATGGGAACGGACTTTGCATCCGGTCTGTCCATACCGCGGATCACGCGCGTCGCCTCATAACCGCTCATAACCGGCATCATCAAATCCATGAGCACACAGTCAAACATCCCCGGGCCGGACGCCGAAAACGCATCCACGGCCACTTTTCCGTCATTCGCGGTCACAACTTCCGCACCCGCATCCTTAAGCAGAAACTCAATGATTTCACAGTTTATCTCATTATCCTCCACCAGAAGGACACGCATCCCGGCAATGTGATCCTGACCGTTCTGTGCTTGCTCCTCGGGCTGCACGTTCAACGCCCCGTCCACCCGCAAAGGTAAGGTGATCCGAAACACACTCCCTCTGCCGACCTGGCTGTCCAGCTCAATACGCCCCTTCAACTGGTCTACAAGCTGTTTCACAATGGACATTCCAAGTCCGACGCCATTATAATGGGTTCTCGCACTTTTATGCTCCTGGGTAAACGGCTCAAAAATATGCTCTTTAAACTCTTCCCCAATGCCGATTCCGGTATCCTCGACCACAAACTGATAGTCTGCGGTATCACCCCTGCAAACCTTCTCCTTCACCTTCACATAGACAAACCCCTGCGGCCTGTTATACTTAAGGGCATTGTCAATTATGTTCATCAAAATCTGCTGCAAATGCAGCGGATTTCCAATCACCCTGCCGTGCTGTAAATCAGCCTCCTCCAATATCAACCGTATTCCCCGCTCTTCCGCTCTCTCCGTCAGGAGCGAGATACTGTTTTCCAATATATCGCGAACCGCAAACGACTCCTCTGTCTCCTCCGCCGGTCTTCCACTATCCATCTTACTGATCTGAAGCACGTCGTTGACCAGAGAAAGCAAATGCTCCGTCGACATGCGTATTTTGTTCCGGCAATCCCTCTGCCTCTCCGGGTCATCCTGACTTTTCTCTATGATGGACAGCATCCCCAATATCCCGTTGATAGGTGTACGCAGATCGTGGGACATATGGGAAAGAAATTCGCTCTTTGCCGAATTGGCACGTCTGACCTTTTCCAGCAGTTCCATGATGGCCTGCTCCTGTTTTCTCTTCGCCACCATTGTCTCCGTGATATCCTGATGGTATCCGTTCAGACAGACGCCCGGTTTCTTAAATGTCTTGTCGGGCACACCGCCGCAGCGGACATAAATCTTCCCAAGCTTCGGATGATTCCACGGATAAATCACTTCGGAACGCCCGTTTTCCACGATCTCCCGCACGGATTCCTGCACCATCTCCACATAGTCCGGCTCAATATTTTCAAACCAGTGCCGGTAACACTCCTCCGGCTCGATTTCATCCGGCACACCTAGCAGCATCCGCATGATCCGGTTGGTATACATTCTTGGCCGGCATCCCTCCTCCAGCTCAATCGTCCAAATACCGGTTCTTGCGCCCTCAAGAATATCCTCTAAATTCTGCCTCGCCTCCAGCTTGTACTTCTCTTCCCGCTCCACCACCGCGTTCACATCCCGCAGGGCAAAAATCGCGCAGTTTTCTTCCTCCGCCTTCTCCGTGGTGGAAAAATGAATCTCCATATGTTTCAATCCATAAACGCTGTCATTGACCTGATATCGCACATAGAACTTTTTCTTCGTCCGAAGCTGCGAAAGCACATACTCCCTTTTTGTCGCCGCGCCAAGTCTTTTTTGATCTCTTGGAGCCACGCATCTGGAAATGTACCGCTCCATAGCCGCCTGATAGCCGTCCTCAAAGCTTGCGCCCCAGTCCATATCCGTCTTTTCGTTGTCCCGGTATACCTCGCATTCGCCCGTGTCAAAGTTCACCTGATAAATGCCCAAATAATCCACACTGAGCGCATGGAGTACATTGTAACTCCGCTTCTGAAGTTCCCTGACCAGATTGCGCTGCTTCAGGCACGATACAATAAAGTATGCCGCGGTCTGGAGCATGTTCGACGCGTATTCCAGCGACTTCGCCGGCGGATTGTCCACACCGTAAAAGCCGATGATCTTTTCCCCGTTATAGAGAGGAACCACCACAAGGGAACAAATATTTTGCCGCTTCAGGTTCTCATACTGCAAAGGCTCCGTCTCCCGTATATCTTCCACATTCTTTATGACAATATGTCTGCCAATATTGAAATTCCGATACCAGCTCGCGCACACTTCCGGGGGCACATTCTGAAGGTTCTCCTTTTCCGGCTCCACCCCGTTCGCCACCCACTCGTAAGTGTTGTCGTCACAACCGGACGCGTTCTGTTCAAATATGTAAGTGCGTTCCCCGTCAAGCGCCATCCCCAAATGTTTTAACAGCACATCCAGAGACTGATCCGGAGTCTCCGCCAGCATGGCGACACGAAGTCCCTCATTGATGACAGTCTCCAGATTCTGAACACTCTGCATTCCGCTCTGCTGTCCCAAACACTCCATTGCACTCCTCCATTATTTTTTGTCATTTATGACTGTTTTTCTAAGTACTTTTCTCTTTGCCCTTCTCCTTTGAAAAAGGGCACCGGCTCCCGATACACTGGTTGTTATTGTGGGAAAAATCGCACACGACCTCTTGTTTTTCCATTTTGATTCCAAAGTACTGCTCCACAAAATCAACCGCTGATAAAATGGAAAGAAACGAATTTCTTTTACAGCATCTGGGGCCTCCGATTTCTCCGATTCTGCCAAGCGATGTCGATGTCATCTTATGGGATAGAGCAAAAGGTTCCTCCGCAAGAGGGGTGGATTTCGACAGGATGGAAACAAACATGCCGGAACTGATCCCCGCCCCGCAGGCGCCCCAAAAGCCGCACGCGCCGCCCGGAACACTTTTTCCACGGCTGCTCATTTCAAGCAGCGCATCCGGAAGATCCAGATCTCCACCGGCATTTTTATATGCCGTCAGAAGCGCGGCACCTGCCATGACATGATGTTCCGGCCCGTGCATATGGCAAAATGGCTGGGACATCAGCTTTTTCATAATGCAGATCGGATCTTTGGATGTCTCCCCGAGACATAATCCGATCATTTGATCCACTCCCTTTGTATGACATGCATTACAGACATAATGCCCCTTCACACATCTGGTCCTGCTGTTTTCCTTCTTATGACAAATGGCGCATTCCACAGGCGTATCCTTTTCCAAATACGCCAGCGGAGCGCTGCAAATCAAACATTCTTCACTCATTTTGTCCTCATACCCTCACTGCTGCGTCAGTAAAGAGCTTCCCTTGGAAAAATCACCGTTCGGCCGCTTACCTCTCCATTTTCAGAGTTCCTTTTCGGAACAATACTTCATTTTCCAGCAGATACCTTTCGTGCTTTACCGTGCAAAATCCCAGCCTTTCATACAACGCGGCTGCCGGAAGCGATGCGTTTTTCTTCTTCCTGTTGCCTCTTTCTAACGATCACCTGATCAATGTTTGTACAATTATATCACTCACTCTTCCAGTTTGCTATCCTTTCTGTGTTCTTCTTTTCATACATAGCATAATCTGAAAAAGAGCCCTATAAAAATTGCAAACCGGACATTAATCTGCAATACCGCGTTTGCAATTCTCTGAGTGGATGGCTCCACGATCCGCTTTCCTGTACTCGCCAGGCGTCACCTGAAACACCTCCTTGAATTTCCGGCAAAAATAACCGACATTTTCAAATCCGGTGTCATGGGCAATGGCGGCGACACTGCCCTGCGTCGTCACGAGCAGTTTTGCCGCCCGTTTCAGCCTGTAATTCACCAGATAATTGATGGGCGAGGTGTGAATATTTTTGTGAAAAATACTAAGTACACTGCTTTTGCCAAGAGCAACCGTCTCCGCGATATCGTCAAGCGATATCTGGTTCGGATAATTTTTATGAATGTATTGCAGCATAATCTGGAGCTGTGCCTGCGTCCGCACCGATGTCTGTGGTGCGGAAGTGTTTTCCGTGATATCCGTATTCTCATACAGCAGCCTCCACAGTTTTAAAAGCAGCTCCTCCGTTTTTATTTCGCACCCGTTTTCCGTTTCCTGCACGGCAAATATATCCGCCAGCGTGCCAAGAATCTCCCCCTGCGCAGGATCGCCTTCGGAAAAAATCTGACACTCTGCCGATGAATCAAAAACGGGTCTTATATACTTCCGGTAGATCAGACTGTCCTCCGGGGCAAACATAGAAGGCGAAAACACAATGTTCGGGATAATCACGCTCTCCGCCGCCTCAAACCTGTGAATAATCTGGGAGTTGATAAAAATACCCGTTCCGGCTCCCAAAACATATCTCTCGCTCCCGATCAGGAAATCCGCCGTTCCCTTTTTGATCAGGACAAATTCCACTTCCGGGTGCCAGTGCCAGTCTATGCAGTGAAAATCGAACTGCCAGATATCCTCCAGATAATATCGGAACGGATACTCCTCACTTCCGTGGGGAATGGTTTCCCGCAAAGATTCATCTGTCGTGATCCTGCTGTACCCCTCATTTGTCTTCATTCCATACCGCCCCTTTATGGTATCGCAGCCGCTTTGACTGTAATATTGTGTAATAATATTGGGATATATTACATTGATGTCTGCATCTGACTACTATATAATACAATTCATTGCAGAAGTCAACCCCTTCTGTACAAACACACGAAAGGAGTACATTTTGCCATGTCAAAAAATTATAAGAAAACACTGGTTGCCTGCTATCTCGGCTTCATCACGCAGGCTATCTGTGCAAACTTCGCACCGCTGCTGTTCTTAACGTTTCACACGAAATACCAAATACCGCTCGGCCAGATCGCTCTGATTTCCACCGTATTTTTTCTGACCCAGCTTATTGTGGATATCCTCTGTTCCTATTTTGCAGACAAGATCGGATACCGCATATGTGTCGTTGCCTCGGAATTGTGCGCGGCGGCAGGGCTGATCGGGCTTGCCTTTTTGCCGGATCTCCTTTCCAATCCGCTGGTTGGCATTATCGCAAGCGTTATTGTCTATGCCATCGGGAGCGGGCTGATCGAGGTGCTGTGCAGTCCCATTGTGGAAGCCTGCCCCTTCGACAACAAAGAAGCCGTGATGAGTCTGCTGCACTCCTTTTACTGCTGGGGCTCTGTGGGCGTCGTCCTTCTGTCCACCGTCTTTTTCGCGGCATTCGGCATTGACAGTTGGAAATGGCTGGCCTGCATTTGGGCTCTCATTCCTCTGTACAACATTTACAACTTTTCCACCTGCCCGATTGAACATACGACGGAAGACGGCGGCGGCATGGGGACGGAGCGGCTGCTCCGGGTTCCGCTCTTTTGGGTATCCATTATCCTCATGGTCTGTGCTGGCGCTTCCGAGCTGTCTATGGCACAATGGGCTTCCGCTTATACGGAATCGGGGCTCGGTTTTACAAAGGCGATGGGCGATCTTATCGGGCCGTGCATGTTTGCGATCACCATGGGCATCAGCCGAGTCATCTACGGAAAATACGGCGACAGGCTGGATCTGATACGGTTTATGATGGGCTCGGGCGTCATGTGCCTGAGCTGCTACATAGCGGCGTCCCTCTCAAACAACCCTGTTATCGGACTGATCGGCTGCGTCATGTGCGGTTTTTCCGTCGGTATCATGTGGCCCGGCACAATCAGCATCTGCTCCGGGCGGCTGCCGGAGGGTGGAACCGCCATGTTCGCCCTTCTCGCCATGGCTGGGGATCTAGGCGGCGCGTTCGGTCCGAGTCTGGTGGGCAATATCACCCAAAATGCGGGCAATGATCTGCGCAAAGGGATGCTTGTTGGATGCGTTTTCCCGCTGGTTCTGATCCTTTCCCTCGTTCTTTTAAAGCGTATGAAAAAGCCGAAAAACGTATAAAACAAATGGGATAGCAGGAAGCGTTACATGCTCCCTTTGCTATCCCCAAAATACAAATCAGAAGTTGCCTCTCCCCCGATCCGTCACTGCGATTTAACGGATTTTAACCCCGTTTTTTCCCGCCACGCCACACAATCGATAAACATCCGGCGGAAACTGCCAGCAAAACGGCGCAGCCCGCCGGTGTGAATAAAATCTCCTGCGCGCGTGGAAACCTGGCGGTAATATAAACCGCAAGATTCGCCGCCGCGTGAAAAAGAAAGGGAATCCGAAAATCCCCGCTTTTCTCATACAAATATGCCATCATCATTCCAAGACACGCGCCGTACACGCCCTGCACCGGATTGCCGTGAAAAACGCCAAACAGAAGGCCCGACGCGATAATCCCCGCTGTCTTGCCGTAATAGCGGCGCAGACGGTTGTAGATTACGCCGCGGAAAACCACCTCCTCCGCCAGCGGAGAGATCAGGCCATAAAGAATAAGGCCCACAGCAAATGCCACTCCGTACTGTCTGTCCGCCACCTCCCGGTAGGTCTGTGAACTGTCCGCAAGCCCGGTAAGCGCAAGCAGCGCATTGAGTCCAATCGAAGCGCCGAGCGCAAGAACTACCGTGAGAACGCTCATCCCTGCTTTTCGCCTTAGATTTTCCCGGCTGTCTGCAGCGGCAGCCGCTCCCGATCCCACATCCACAGCCAGTCTTCCGGCACCCGTCGCTTCTTTCCCCTCCGTCAGGTCGAACACATCCCCCCGCTCCCGCAGCTCCCTCATTAACATCGGTACAAGGGGCAAAACGCCTGCCAGCATACACAGCCCGCCCATCATGCCCGAGACGGTAGCGGCATGGGCTGTCATGAACTGCCCATATGCCCCGCCAAAGCTTTGCACTGTCGCCTGATACGCGAAAGCCAAAATCAAATAAGCCGCATTGTAGGCCAGATAATATAGCAGGTACGGAAACAGTACTTCCCACGATTTTCGGAGGGACATCCTCTTTTCTTCGCTGATTTTTTCCGACATATGCCCTCCTCTTGCCGTTCATCTTCATTCCGCAACCGGTCCTTACGCCGTGATCGCATTGCCCGTATACAGTTGGTAATATTTTCCGTGCTCCTCGATCAGTTGGTCGTGGGTTCCCCGCTCGATGATACGCCCCTGCTCCAACACCATAATACAGTCGGAATTCTTGACGGTGGAAAGTCTGTGGGCTATCACAAAGGTAGTTCTGCCCTTCATCAGCTTATCCATGCCATCCTGCACAATGCGCTCGGTACGGGTATCGATGGAGCTGGTCGCCTCATCCAGAATCAGTACCGGCGGGTCCGCCACAGCCGCCCTCGCAATCGCCAGAAGCTGTCTCTGTCCCTGACTTAAGTTCGCGCCGTCCCCGGAAAGCACGGTGTCATACCCTTCCGGCAATCTCCTGATAAAGCCATCCGCATTGGCTAACTTCGCCGCCGCGCGCACTTCCTCGTCGGTTGCGTCCAATTTCCCGTAGCGGATATTTTCCATCACCGTCCCTGTAAAGAGATGCGTATCCTGTAACACGATCCCAAGAGAGCGGCGCAGATCCTCCTTCTTAATCTTATTGACATTGATACCGTCGTAGCGGATTTTACCGTCCTGAATGTCATAGAAACGATTGATCAGATTTGTTATGGTCGTTTTGCCCGCGCCAGTGGAACCGACGAAAGCGATCTTCTGCCCCGGCTCGGCGTAGAGCTTCACATCGTGGAGCACCATCTTGTCATCATTATAGCCGAAATCTACCCCGTCAAAAACCACGTCACCTTTGAGTTCCACATAATCGACAGAATGATCCGCCTGGTGCTCGTGCCGCCACGCCCAGCGACCGGTGCGCTCCGGCGTCTCCGTCAGGATTCCGTTCTCCTCCTTCACATTGACAAGCGTCACATAGCCATTGTCCACCTCCACCGTCTCGTCCAGCATTTTGAAGATGCGCTCCGCGCCGGCCATCGCCATGACAATCGAATTGAACTGTTGACTCACTTGGTTAATTGGCATATTGAAGCTTCTGTTGAAAGTCAGGAAGCTTGCCAGTTTTCCGAGGGTTAAACCCGTTGCACCGGAGAGTGCCATCGCGCCTCCCACGATAGCGCAGACCACATAGCTCACGTTTCCAAGCTGCTGGTTCACGGGCCCTACCACGTTGACAAGATAGTTTGCCTTATCCGCGCTCTCGAAAAGCGCATCGTTTAATTCCCGGAAGTCCTCGATATTTTTTTCCTCGTGATTGAATACCTTGACTACCTTCTGGCCGTTCATCATCTCCTCGATAAAACCGTTTACCTTGCCGAGATTGGCCTGTTGTTCGAGAAAGTACCGACCGCTTAAACCGGCTACCTTTCTGGTAACCAAAAGCATGATACCCACCATAAGGAGCGTCACCACAGTCAGCGGCACGCTCAGTATAATCATACTGACGAGCACGCTCACAATGGTGATTGCACTGTTAAACACCTGAGGCATACTCTGGCTGATCATCTGTCTCAACGTTTCCGTATCGTTCGTATAGGTTGACATAATATCCCCGTGGGCGTGGGTATCGAAATACTTGATCGGAAGCGTCTCCATATGGGAAAACAGATCGTCCCGCACATTACGCAAAGTTCCCTGCGTCACGTTAATCATAATGCGATTCCACGCATAGGACGAAATTACGCCGACCAGGTACAGACAGGCCACCTTCACAATCGCCCCCGCCAGAGGCGAAAAATCAGCTACATCCTGCGTCAGCATAGGGGCAATGTAATCATCAATCAGACTTTGGATAAACATAGTGCCCTGCACATTCGCCAACACACTCACGAAAATTAATATCGCAACAATCACCAGATGGGGGCCGTAATTTTTCGCCACATACCGCATCAGACGCTTAAATACCTTCCCCGGATTCTCTATTCTCTTTCCACCCTGCATTCTTCCATGTGGTCCCGGCATAATTTCCTCCATTCCGAAGCGTTCTCTGCGGAGTTTGCCGACAGGCATACTCCAAGGAACGCTCTCTTTCCATTTCTTTGCGAGACAGCCTTTGCTGTCGGGCAATTAGAAGTCCTTCTTGCGTTGTTATTCGTCGAAGTCCCCGCCGCCGTTTGTCTGCGACTCGTAGACCTCCCTGTAAATTTCGTTGTCACGAAGCAGTTCCTCGTGCGTGCCAAAACCATGCACACGTCCGTCGTCCATGACGACAATGCGGTCCGCGTTCATCACACTGGCCACGCGCTGGGCGATAATCAGCTTCGTAGTGTCGGGAATCTCCTCTGCAAACGCCTTTCTGATCTTCGCGTCCGTAGCCGTATCCACCGCGCTTGTGGAATCGTCGAGAATCAGTACCTTCGGCTTTTTTAAAAGCGCCCTGGCGATGGTGAGACGCTGTCTCTGGCCGCCGGAGACATTGGTGCCACCCTGCTCTATGTAGGTGTGATACCCTTCCGGCATCTTCTCTATGAATTCATCCGCGCAGGCAAGTCTGCACACCCTCCTGCACTCCTCCTCCGTGGCATTTTCGTCTCCCCAGCGCAGGTTATCCAGAATCGTGCCCGAGAAGAGCACATTCTTCTGTAAGACAACCGCCACCTCATTTCGCAGCGTCTCAATGTCATATTCCCTGACATCCCTGTCACCTACAAGCACTGACCCCTCTGTCACATCGTACAGACGGCTGATTAGATTGACCAGGCTGGTCTTTGCGCTGCCCGTGCCGCCGATGATGCCGATGGTTTCCCCCTCATGTATTTTCAGGTTAATATCATGTAAAACCGCCTCACTGCTCTCTTTATTGTAAGAGAAACGCACATGCCGGAACTCGATATTCCCATTAGGCACTTCATAGACAGGATTGACCGGATTAGTCAGATCACTCTTTTCGTTGAGTACTTCGCAAATGCGCTCCGCGCTGGCGATGCTCATGCTCATCATCACAAAAATCATCGCCACCATCATCAGGCTCATCAGAATATTCATGCAGTAGGTCAAAAGACTCATCAGCTCACCCGTCGTCAACGTGTCCTGCACGATCTGTTTCGCTCCCAGCCAGCTAATCAACAAAATACATCCGTAAACGGTAAACATCATTACCGGCATATTTAACACCACATGTCGCTCCGCTTTCTGGAAAATATCATAAATACCCTGACTTGCCTTCTTAAACTTCTTCGTCTCATGCTCTTCCCTGACATATGCCTTGACCACACGGATCGCGCTCACATTCTCCTGCACGGAAGCGTTTAGCTCGTCGTACTTCGGAAAAGCCTGCTTAAAATATTTCATGGCGCCCCTGATAATGATAAACAGCACCAGACTGAGCAGAATCACCGCCGCCAGATAGATCCCCGCAAGTTCAGCATTGATCAGAAAAGCCATCGCCATGGCACAGACCATGCTGACCGGCGCGCGGAAGCAGATCCGCAGAATCATCTGGTACGCCATCTGCATGTTGGTCACGTCCGTGGTCAGTCTGGTGACAAGTCCCGCCGTGCTGAACTTGTCGAGGCTGGCAAAAGAGAAGGTCTGGATGTTCTCAAACATAGCCTGCCTTAAATTCTTCGCAAAGCCCGTGGACGCCCTCGCGCCGTATTTGCCGCCCATCACGCCGCAGAAAAGCCCGCCAAGCGCCGCTGCGATCATCACAGCGCCTACCGCGTAGATATGCTGCATATTGCCCGCCTCCACGCCGTCGTCTATGATGGAAGCCATCAGAAAGGGGATCAGCATCTCAAAGACGACTTCCAGAACCATAAAGACCGGAGTTATGATGGAAACTTTCCTGTACTCCTTGATTTGTGCCGCAAGGGTTTTAATCATATTCATTCCTCCCTCTGTTAGGTAAAATACGCATGTTTCTATTTTTCTACAATAAAAATTTAATGTCAACGACTTTCCAAACTTTTCATAATTTTTCACAAAATGTTCACAGACATAAATATGAATCCTGCTTTGCGAGGACTTTCCTATGATACAAAAAGAGAGCCGCCCGTTAAGGCAGCCCTCCGCTTTGTTGTCACAGCATCAGTCTTTTGTCTTTTCCCTATTGTTCATAATCTCGAACACAACCGCCGCCAGGAGCACGACGCCCTTGACCACCTTCTGCCAGTTTGCGTCGATACCCATAAGACTCATACCGAGGTTGATAACACCGATCAGAGTCGCGCCGACTACCATGCCAAACACCGTACCGGAGCCGCCGTATGCGGATACCCCGCCCACCACGCAGGCGGAGATGGCGTCCATCTCATAGTTGGTTCCGGCTGTCGGCGTCGCCGCGGACAGTCTCGCCATCGTCATCCAGGCGCTGACCACGGTGAGCACCGACATATTCAGGTACGCCAGGAAGAAGATCTTCTTCGTGTCGATACCGGAAAGCCTGGTTGCTTCCACGTTGCCGCCGATCGTGTAGAAGTAGCGCCCGATAGTAGTCTTTCCCGTGATAAAGTTATAAATCAGGACGATCACCGCCACCCATACGAGATTGTTCGGGATACCGCCCGCCTGCGCCAGCTTGAACGCAAACAGCAAAATCACCGCACAGACAAGCACACAGCGCACGATTACGCTGGTCATGCTCTCCGCCTCGTATCCCTTTTTCACCTTGTCGTTTCTGCCCTTCACCTGCAGAAGCACAAACACCGCACAGGCAATCACACCAACCAGTATACAGGTGATATTCATTCCCTCGCCGCCGAAAAGATCCGGTATGTTGCCGTTAAACATCTTGCTGAATCCGTCAGGCATGGGAGCGATTGTCGCGCCGTTAAGAAGCGCCGTACCCCAGCCGCGGAAAGCAAGATAGCCGGCAAGTGTGGCAATCCACGGCGGAATATTGATATAGGCGATCAGGAAGCCTTCCACAATACCGTAGATCACACCCGCGCCGATCATAAGAAGCATCGCCACCGGAACCGACATACCGCCGCGCACCATCATATGTCCGCCGATCGCACCGACAAAGCATACAAAGGAACCTACAGAAAGGTCGATGTTACCGCCTGTCAGCATACACATCAGCATACCGGTCGCCAGTATGAACACGTAAGCGTTCTGCGCAATCAGCGCCTGAAAGCTGGATGCCGCAAACATCTGTCCCTTGGTCATCACCGAGAAGAATATCACGATCAGGACAAGGACTATTTTCATGGTATGTTTTCTAAGTATTTCTATTGTTTTGTTCATTTTCATCCTCCTCCCCTATTTCTTCTCTTTCTTGGACAGTACGTCAAAGGCAACCGCTATTAAGAGCACCAGACCCTTAACCACCTTCTGGTAATTTGCGTCCATACCCATGATACTCATACCCTGGTTGATCACGCCCATCAGGGTAGCGCCGACTACCACGCCTGCCACGGAGCCTACGCCGCCGTATGCGGACGCGCCGCCGATAAAGCATGCGCCAATGGCATCCATCTCATACCCCTGCCCGTATGTGGGCTGTGAGGAGGTCAGTCTCGCAATCGTCAAAATACCGGCCAGAGCCGCCAAAAATCCCATATTTACATAGGCGATAAAGTACACTTTCTTCGTATTGATACCGGAAAGCCTTGTGGCCTTCTCATTGCCGCCCACCGCGTACAGATAACGGCCGATTCTCGTCTTTGTGGTCAGGTAGCCGTAAACAAGCAATACCAGAAGAATCCAGATAAGCGTCGTGGGAATACCTTTGTGGGAAGACAGCTTATAGGCAATCCATAAAATCACGGCACTGATCACGGCCAGCTTGGCAACGGTACTGCCAAGGGGCGCCGTCTCATATCCCCTGCTCTTATTGTTGACGCGGTTCTTTAACTGTACCGCGATCAAAATGACAACCGCAACGCATCCGGCGAGCATACAGGTCATATTAAAGCCTTCGCCGCCAAAAAGGTCAGGCACATAGCAGTCCGCGCCGCCGCCGAATACCTTGATAAAAGCTTCGCTCTTGATGGAAACCGTCATGCCCTGCAGAACCGCGTTGGAAAGTCCGCGGAATGCATACATACCAGCCAGCGTCGCGATAAAGGGCGGTACCTTTACATACGCGATCCAGAATCCCTGCCACATACCGATCAGAACACCGATAACAAGCATGGCAAGAACCGCCGCCACAACATTCACCTTTTTATCCATCATCATCGCACCCACCGCACCCGCGAAGCAGACCACGGATCCGACGGAAAGGTCGATGTTGCCGCCTGTCAGGATACAAAGCAGCATACCCGTCGCCAGTACGAACACATATGCGTTCTGTGAGATCAGGTTATTGATATTCTGCGGGAATAAAATCTTCCCCTCTGTCGTAATACTGAAGAAAACCACCACCAGGACAAGGGCGATAATCATGGTATACTTTCTCAGAAATGCCGAAACATTTGTCTTTTCCATATCCTTACGCCCCCTTTCCCGAACTTACGATGATGGACATGATTCTCTCCTGGGACGCCTCCTCGGCGGAAAGTTCCCCGGCAATCCTGCCCTCATTCATCACATAAATTCTGTCGCTCATACCAAGCACCTCCGGCAGCTCGGAAGAGATCATCACCACGGACTTGCCCGCCGCCACCAGATCGTTGATGATACAGTAAATCTCGTACTTTGCGCCCACATCAATACCTCTGGTAGGCTCATCCAGAATCAATACATCGGGATCCGTAAACATCCACTTTGCCAGGAGAACCTTCTGCTGGTTTCCGCCGGAAAGATTGCCCACGTTCTGCTCCACGGTAGGACACTTGGTCTTAAGTTTCCCACGGTATTCTTCCGCCACCTGGTACTCCTTATCCTTGTCAATGATCATCCGGGGACTGATGCTGTCCAGATTCGCCAGAGTGGTGTTGATCTTAATCGGATTGGTAAGGACAAGCCCGTTGCCCTTCCGATCCTCCGTCACATAGGCGAGCTTATTCTTGATGGCCTGTTTGATGGTCTTTAAGTGCACTTCTTTTCCGTCCAGATAGAGCTGTCCGCTGATGTTCGTGCCGTAGGACTGCCCGAAAATGCTCATGGCAAGCTCGGTACGTCCCGCACCCATCAGGCCGGATATACCTACCACCTCGCCCTTTCTCACCTTGATGGAAACATTGTCGCACACCTTCCTCTCCGGGTAGAGCGGATGATGCACCGTCCAGTTCTTTACTTCCATATTCACGTCGCCGATTTTTACGCCGTGACGCTTCGGGAAACGGTCGGTGAGCTCTCTGCCGACCATGCCCTGAATAATTCTATCCTCCGAAATCTCCGTGGTATGCTTATCCATCGTCTCGATGGTGGAACCGTCACGGATAACCGTGATCTTATCCGCCACGTAAGCAACCTCGTTTAACTTATGAGATATGATAATCGATGTCATGCCCTCTTTCTTAAACTTTAACATAAGATCGAGCAGCGCCTGGGAATCCGTCTCGTTCAGCGAAGATGTGGGCTCATCCAAGATCAGAAGCTTTGCGTGTTTGGCCATCGCCTTGGCGATTTCCACAAGCTGCTGCTTACCGGTGCCGATATCCTTTACAAGCACCCTGGACGACTCGGAAAGTCCAACCATCTTCAGGTACTTGTCAGCTTCCCCGTAAGTCTCGTTCCAGTCAATCGCAGCGCTTTTGCCCCGCTCATTGCCCAAAAACATGTTCTCCCCGATGGTCATATAAGGAATCAACGCCAGCTCCTGATGGATGATGACGATTCCCTTCTCCTCGGAGTCCTTAATCTTATTAAACTTGCATACTTCACCGTTGTAAACGATGTCACCCTCATATGTACCATACGGATAAATGCCGCTCAAAACGTTCATCAACGTGGATTTGCCCGCGCCGTTCTCACCGACCAACGCGTGAATCTCTCCCTCCTCCACTTTCAGATTGACATTGTCGAGCGCCTTGACACCGGGGAACGTTTTGGTAATATTTTTCATTTCCAGTAAAACTTTAGCCAAAGTGTATTCCTCCCAACATTTTTGTTTCTGCTATCCACTTCTCTGTCTTTTAAAATCGGCAGGCGGGAAATCCTGCCTGCCGGTCTTATTTGATTACAGCATATTTTGATATGCGCAGAACGCGCTTTCTGCGTTTTCTTGTGCGAAACTTAGTGCTTCTTGGCGAAGCGCCTCCTCCACACAGAGAATGCGTCCTTTTGCATTCTCTCATGTGAAGCTTGAAATCACTTAGTGAGGTTCTTCCGAACTTAGTGATTTCCTTCACATTGTTACTGGAGATCAGCCTCCGTATAGTAACCGGAATCGATCAGCAGCTCTTTGTAGTTGTTCGCATCCGCGAATACAGGCTCGCAAAGGTAAGAAGGAATCACGCCTGTGCCGTTGTCATATGTCTCGGTATCATTTACCTCTACTGTCTCACCCTTCAGGATCTGGCCAACCATCTTAACTACCTGAGATGCCAGAGTACGGGTATCCTTGAATACGGACATGGACTGCTTGCCGTCGATCATGTTCTTTACGTTTGCGATATCACAGTCCTGACCGGTAACAACAGGGTACTCGCCTGTGTAGTTTGCTGCCAGAGCGTTCTCAACACCGAGAGCGGTGGAGTCGTTGGAGCAAAGAGCGATGTGAAGAGTCGTTCCGTCAGAGTAGTTGGAAGAAAGGATATTCTCCATTCTTGCCTGTGCAGTCTCGGTAGCCCATGCAGGTGTACCAACGGTTGCGAAATCGATCTGACCGGAGGGAACAACGATCTTGCCAGCGTCCATGTAAGGCTTTAACACGTCAATTGCACCGTTGTAGAAGAACGTTGCGTTGTTGTCATCCGGGGAACCGCCGGTGATCTCCATGTTGAAGGGACCTTCCGCGTTGTCCAGATCCAGCGCGTCAACAATGTACTGGCCCTGTGTCTGGCCAACCTTGTAGTTGTCAAAAGTAGCGTAGTAGGAAATCGCATCGGTGTTCTTGATCAGACGATCATATGCGATAACCGGAATGTTTTTGCTCTTAGCGCCTTCCAGAACGGTGGTCAGGGACTCGCCGTCGATAGAAGCGATAACCAGTACGGAGCAACCGCCGTTGATCATGTTCTCGATCTGGGAAACCTGAGTCGCCACATCGTTGGAAGCGTACTGAAGGTCTACCTCATAGCCTGCTGCCTCAAGCTCCGCCTGCATATTGGAACCGTCCTGATTCCATCTCTGCAGATCCTTTGTGGGCATAGCCACACCAACCTTATTACCGCTGGGCGCTGCCGCGTCCGCCGCGGGAGCCTCCGCCTCCGCGTCCGCTGCAGGTGCTTCCGCCTCCGCGTCTGCTGCGGGAGCCTCCGCCTCCGCCGCAGGAGCCTCTGTTGCCGGAGCTGCCGCTTCCTCGGAACCGCCGCCGCAACCAACCAGTGTAGCAGCAATCATGGAAGATGCAAGTACCATGCTTAATACTTTTCTTTTCATGTCTTAGTTTCCTCCCTTTTCTAATAATGATAGATGATTTTGCGAAAGCTTCTCTTTCGCACTTCCAATATACCACAAAGAAAATAGGAATAATTTATGACTTTCTGTACATTTTCACCATATTGCATTATTATACGCCAATACAGATAGCACATTTTTGTTGTTCACTCACACTGATTGCAAGAAAATGCTATTCAGTCATCTGCCCGGGGACGTTCAGGTACACATCCTCCTTCAAATGAAACCCGCTTCCTATAATGACTTCGTCGATATTTTCACGGTTCACGCTGACCGGTTCAAGTCCGATATAAGGAACCCTATACGCCCCGCTGTCAATCACGGTCACATCCTCGCCCGCTATCGTCTCCCCTCTCGCAAGCGCAACCGCTTCCTCCGCCGCCCGGGTCGCCAGTCGCTCCACGGGCTTGTAAACCGTCATAACCTGCGTGCCCTCCACGATCCTCTGACAGGCCGCCAGATCCGCATCCTGTCCCACCACCAGCATGTTTCCTGCCTGCCTGGTTTCCGCCAGCGCGCGCACGGCCTGGGTCGCCAGATCATCGTTGCCGCACATGATGGCGTCCGCCTGGGCAATCTTTGTCGGATTCGCATAAATATAAGCCGCCGCTTCCTCCGCCCGCCAATTGTCCGCGTGAATAGAATCGAGAATCGCAACCTTGTGCTTCGCCATCACCTTCCTGAAAGCTCCCTCCACAAGCGGCACGTTATTGTCCGTGGGAGAACCACCGATCATCACCACGCTGCCTCCCCCGATTCCCTCCGCCAGAAGGGCTCTCGCCATCATGTCGCCCACCATCTCATTGTCAAAGGAGATATAGAGATCCACATCCGCATCGTCAATCAGCCTGTCATAGGAGACTACCTTGATCCCCGCGTCCTTGGCTTTTTTCACGCTCTCCCGCAGGGAAGCCGGATCGATGGCGATGATGACGATCACATCCATTCCTTTCTGTATAAAGTAGTCGATTTGATTTTTCTGCTCCTCCACCACGCCGCCCGCGTTCTGTACGTTGACTTCCGCCCCCAGCTCCTTGGCCACGGAGACAAACACGTCCCTGTCTCTCTGCCATCTCTCAATCACGAAGGAGTCGAAACTCAGCCCGATCTGAATTTTTTCCTCCTCCCCTATATCATCCTCCCTTCCGCTTTCCGATTTTCCGCAGCCGTAAAGGGTAAGCAGCATAATAAGCGCCATGATAAAACATGCAAATTGTTTTTTCCCCATACACTAATCTTCCAATGTCTTTTGCAGATTCTCCGCAATTTTTTTAAGTTTTTCATCCTTCTTTTCGCTTTCCTTCTCTTCTATTGCATCTTTCAACGCATCCAGCAAAAATCTTACAAAACCGTTAAACTGTTTGTCTGTCATTCCCATATCCACCATTCATTCTCCTTTCCGATTACTTTTAGTGAAACGTTCTCTTATCATTATATAATATACTGCGCAATGAATCCACCCCGGCCATGGTCAAGTATCACGCAGCAAGCTGCGGTGTTTGACCCTCGCGGCAGTCGCCAAATGTCAGGCCAATCGCAGATTGGCTTTAAGCAAGTCACTTGGCTCGTTGCTCGCGAGAATTAAAGCTGCTTGTATTCCGTCGGCGTCACGCCCACATTCTTCTTAAAGGAACGGCTGAAATAATTGGGATCCGCATACCCTACCATGGAGCATATTTCCTTCATGGAATACTCCGTGGTGGTCAAAAGCTCCTTCGCCTTGTCCATGCGGATTTTGGTCAGATACTCCACAAAACCCTCTCCCACATCCTCTTTAAATATCTTGCTGAAATAGTAAGGACTGATATTGACCGCCTGCGACACCTCGTCCAGGGAGATATCTTTGCTGTAGTTATTCCGAATATAAGCTTTCGCCGCCTCCACTGCTCCCATAGACTTCTCCGACGCCTTCGTGCTGACATTTCGGCTTGCCGTCTCCATCTTTTCCATAAACCAATCTTTTACAGACGTTATATCGTCCATATTCATAATTGCCGGCAGATAGTCCGATCTGGCGCGGAACTCATAAGTCATACCGCCGGAATTATAGGCGAGATGCTCCGCATAGAGCACAAACTCCAACACCTTCAGCCGGATATTCATCAGATAGTCTCCATGCAGCTTCGCTACCAGGTCAAAATAGGTTTCCGCCGTGGCAACGGCATGGTCCGCATCCCCGTTTTTGACCTCCGCAAAGAGTTTCTTTTCCAGATCGATGGGGTAAGTTTCCTCATGGGCGCAGCCGATCGGCAGGTCGTCCACATGCGCCACGCTTCCGTTTGTCATAATCAGGGCGTTCATCGCTTCCTTATAAGCCTCCCTTGCCTCCTCGAGCGGCGCAATGGCGCTGATACCGATGCGGAAGCTGATCTGCGTCCGCTTCTTAAGCTCCCTGACAATCTCCCTGGACTTTTCAATCAGGGCGATCCTCTCCTCGTAAGACATCTGTCTTTCCTCACATGGCACCAGTCCCGGAAGCTTGTTCGCCATGGACATGCCGAGAATCGCCCCCGGATACGCCCCTTTCAGATACTCCCTCAAGAGATCCCCGAATTGCTGCATCTTCACGCTGCTGCCAACTGCGTTGGTCATATGGTTTCCTTCCTGGGCCTCCCCGCAGACCACCGCAAGCACATATGCCTGATTTTGATGGATACCTAACAACTGCTTATAATTTTCGATGTCTTCTTTGAAATGCTCCTGAAAGAGCAGGTTGTAGAGCAGGCCGTTTTCTATGATCGGCATGACAGTCTCCAGCTTTTCCCTGATCAGCAAGTCGTTGCTTCGCTTATCCTTCTCCCTGTCAATCTGCTCCATTGCCTTCTTTAAAGCCGCAATGATACGGTTCTTTTCCATGGGCTTGGTTATATACTCCAAAACGCCCAGCTTGATAGCCTCCTTGGCATAGTCAAACTTGTCGTAGGCGCTCATCACAATAAAGACCACGTTTGTGTTTGTCTCCCGTATTTCCCGCATGGCCTCAATCCCGTTGATACCTGGCATCTGGATATCCATGATGGCGATATCCGGGCGAAAGCTCTCCGCAAGCTCGATCACGCTCCTGCCCGTCTTGGCATACTCGACGCTGCACTCCTCCCCGAACTCCTTCTCTATAATAAATTTCAGGGAATCGATCACAATACCCTCATCATCGGCCAGCATAATTTTATAGCGACTCATCTTTACCTCCATATTCCGCGTACTTCTCAAATCTGCAGGTACAGGCAAACCTCCGTTCCCTTCCCTCTGCCCTCGCTCTTTATCTCCATCACATTCTCATTGTCCGTAAAAAGCTTCATGCGGGAGATCACATTGTCCATGCCGACACCGTTTCCGCCCGTCGCCATCTCATCCTCCCTGTAAGTTCCGCTCATAACCTTCTCTATGATTTCCCGGCTCATACCGACGCCGTTATCCTTCACGCTGATACATACCTTTCCCTCTTTTTCGTATAAGGAAAGAAGAATGACACCCCGATCCCCCATCTCCCGAATGCCATGGTTGACACAGTTTTCCACGATAGGCTGCAGAATCATACCCGGCATCTCCACCGACAGGAGCGACTCGTCGGTGCGTTTCTCATAGTGTATATCCCCAGCAAACCGCACGTTCAGAATATAAATATAGGAGTCCACCATCTCGATTTCCTCCGCCACAGTCACCGTCTCCTCACTTTTTTTCATATTATAGCGGTAAAACTGGGCCACCTTCTGGATATAGTCGTAAGTTCTGTCCGCCCCCTCCATCATGGCAAGCTGGGCGCCCGCGTTCAGGGTGTTGAACAGGAAATGGGGGTTGATCTGTGCCTGCAGATATTTAAGCCTGGCATCCTTTAAATGGCCCTCCATGAGAAGCTCCCGCTCTTTCAAGGCCCGCTCCGCCTCCATGCTCTCCCTGATCCGTTCGATATATCTGCCGATGCTAAGCACCATGGAATTGAACGCGCCCGTCACGACGCCCACCTCGTCCTTCGACTCCACCGGCAAGAGAGCAATCTTAAAGTTCCCCTTCGCCACCTCGTCCGCCTGGCTCGAGAGCTTTTTGAGGGGCCGGATCACCGTGCCTACGAAACTGATGATGATACAGACATTGCTTGCCATCACCAGTAAGATGGCTGCGACCGACACCACCTCAAAGAGCCGGAAGCGTTGCTGCAATTCGCTGTAGCGTTCGGAATTGCTGCGAAACTGTTCCATATTCAAGTCGGAGATATAGGTATCGGTATAATCGTACATCCTTGTGGCGTTCTCATAGTGGAGACGGTATTTTTCCACATTCCGCCCGCGCTTGGCCTCTATGGTCTTTGCCACCTCGTCGAGATACACCTCAGTCATATGTCTGATGTTCCGTTCCATACGGTCAAAAACGCTGCCCGTAACCTCCTCGTTCAAATCCGCCATCATATTCCGGCAAAGCTGCTCGCTGCGGTAATAGTTTTCCAGGGAATCGCTCGTTTTCACATTCAGATAATCCGTCATGTCATCCTGCAAGGCGTTTACGGCATCGGAAAATTCGTTCAGATGGCGGTTGTCCTGATACACCATATCAAGTCTGCCGGACATACTGTTGATACCAACAATCAGAACAATATTTACAAGCACCACCAAAAGATTGGTAATAATGTAGATGCTGCTTATTTTAAGCTGTAAGGAGACGTCACGCATTTTACTCATTCTCCGTCCTCTCCTCTCTTCTCAGATACTCGTCCACATTTTCCCTGGAAACCAGACTGATATCCGCCGTAAAATACTGGCTGGTATATCCGAGATCATGGTATTCCTGCAAAGCGTCAATACAAAAGCCGCCCATCTGCGGCGTGTCGATATCAACCGTTGCATAAATTACGTTTCTGTCGATGGCATTTAAAATCGTATCGGAAATATAATATCCAAGAATGCTGACGACTCCCACCTTGTTGTAATCCACCACCGCCTGATAAGCGCAGGTCGTGTTTAATTCGTTCAGGCAGATCAGAATGTCCGGAATATCTCCTTCCATAAAAATATCGCGGATGGATTCTTCCACCGAGAAGGCGTTTGTGTCGTCCACCGAGTGTAAAGAAAGCTCGATTACCGCATCCCCCCGCTCCTGCTCGATCGTATCCTGTATACCGGAATAGAGAATATTCTGGTCCAGTCCCTTCGTGTACGAGTTGACCAATATAGTCACTCTCACAGGACGATCCTGCGTCCCCACCACAAGCGTCTCCGTCGTTCCGGCCAGTCTCTCCTCCACGATCCTGAGAGCCTGTCTTCCGTATTCCCTGCCGAGGTTATAGCCGCCCACTCCCACGAAGCTGCAGCGCGCGCTCAAAGTGTTGTCCCCGTAGAGCGTCACCACGGGAATGCCCTTTGCCGCTGCCTGGTCGATCAGAGCCGTCATCTCCTCCGCCTCGCTGGCAGTCACGATAATCCCGTCCACACCGGAGGCTATGGCAATCTCCATCTGCTCCTCCACCCCGTAATCCTGAAAGCGGTCGTTTCCCAGCCAGTCCACGTAGACATTTTCCTGCAGCGCCCTCTCGCAGGCTCCCTCGTAGACGGACTGCCAGAAAGCGGACTTGTCGTCCTGGGTAATCATGATGTAATATCTGTCGTATTTTTCCCCGGACGTCTCCTCCTGGTAGCTGCCCTGGTAAAACCACAAAATATAGGCCGCCATCAGCCCTGTGGATATAATGCAGACAGCGGTCAGAAATACGGGAAGAAACGTAAGCCCCGAAAATCTTTTTTCCGGGGCTTTGGTCTTTTCATGCAGTTGTCTCTTTTTTTTTCCTCTAAACTTTATAATATGTATCATAGTTCACAAGTTCGTCTAAAAGCTTCGGAAGCTGTTCATCCATCGTCTCGTCCGAAAACTGGCAGGTTCCCACAGCCTTGTGTCCGCCGCCGCCGTACTTAAGCATCAGGCTTCCCACATTGACGCCGGACGTACGGTTTAAGACACTGTAGCCCACCGCCGCCGAGCATCCCTTTCCGCCCCGGCCGTTGACGATCCAGGCTGAGATGTTCTGTTCGGGATACATGCTGTAAATCAGGAACCGGTTGCCGGAGTAAATCGGCTCAACACCCCGCAAGTCCGAAATGATAACGTCCTTTTCCACCCTTGTATGCGCTTTCACCATCTCCCTGAATTTCTCATCCTGCTCGCGGTAAACGGTGATGCGCTCCTGCACGTCGGGCAGCGCCAGAATCTCCTCCGTATTCATGGTGCGGCAGCACTCCATCAGCTTCTCCATAAGCTGATAGTTGGATATGGTGAAATTGCGCCATCTGCCAAGCCCCGTGCGGGGATCCATCAGAAAGCCCACCAGAATCCATCCCTGGGGATTTTGTATCTCGTCTATGGTCAGATTGCCTGAATCTACCTTGTCGACCGCTTCCATCATATCGTCAAAATGGGAAAACCGCTCCTGACCCCCGTAATACTCGTAGATAATGCGCGCGCAGGAAGGCGTAATACGGCTCTCCCCCTTATATTTGCCTTTCAGCTCATTGCGCTCATGCTCGCTGGAATGGTGGTCAAACCAGAGCCCGCATCCCTCCACGAAGGGAACGTTTGCCAGCACATCATTCTCTGTAACCTCCACCAGGCCATCCTGCAAATCCTTCGGATGTGCAAATTTCCAACTGTCGACCAGTCCGGCTTCCTTCAGGAGTGCGCCGCACGCCAGTCCGTCAAAATCAGATCGTGTCACTAATCTCATCGCTCTTCTCCTTTTCGCTTTTCACGCATCATTTATGGTATGTCTGTCAATTCATATCGGCTACCGCAACTATAAACATCATAACACGAAGGAACCATTTTATCCATCCCTTTTCGCTTATTTTAAACGCTCAGACCCATATTTCCTCCCCCAGCCTGAAGGAGTAAATCATCCGCTCCTTCACGGGTTTCCCCTCCCTGTCCGGCCGAAATCCTGAAATCTGTTCCAGCGCTTCTCCGTAATAGGCAAGCTGCACCCGGTAACGTTTCACAAGCTCCTGCGGCGTATCCACCGCGTCCGTCTTATAGTCGAGCACCACATAACCGTCATCCTCCTCAAAGAACACGTCGATAATTCCCTGGATTAAAACCGTCTCCCCGTCGGGAAAATCACTCTTCAGGCGGCTCGCCGCAAGTCCCATGACGAAGGGCTGCTCCTTAAATAGTTTCCCCGCGCGCGCCGCCTCCGCCATGCGGAACGCTGCCCTGCACGTCA
The DNA here is from genome assembly GCA_910587095.1 of uncultured Lachnospiraceae bacterium. Classification (GTDB taxonomy): domain Bacteria; phylum Bacillota; class Clostridia; order Lachnospirales; family Lachnospiraceae; genus UBA3282. The sequence goes on along the minus strand of CAJUMJ010000025.1, from coordinate 60,035 downwards.
AAAAGCCGGACAGCTTTGTCACCGACACAGCCTCGTAGCAGGCTTGCGTAAGTCGTCCCTCCTCCCTCATCCGCGAAAGCTCTTCCCGCAAAAGCGCTTCCGCCAGGCTCCGGTTTTCGTTGACCTCTTTGGTCAGTTTTTTGAAATCGAAGAGCTCCATCACCTTGTGGAACGCACTCCCCCGCATAGAACCGCTGACGCGCTCGTCGCCCTTTACAAATCCCGGCAGATAAGGCGTCTCCTTCTCCTCCTTGAAAAGCTTCGCCGAGAAATCCGTCTCCTCCTGCATTCCGGCCATCTTTAATTCCGAGACGGTAGTTTTTGTATAGAGCTCTTTCAGGTTCTCGTGGGGATATACATAGGAAAACCGATCTGACAATTTTGTCATAAGCTCCTCGTCCACGTCGTCCGCGGAATCGGAAAAAAGAAGCTTTCTTTTCGCCTCCTCCTCAAAAAGAGTCTCCTCAATCTTTTCCCCCACGACATCATCCCATCCGGTCAATTTTACGCTGAATCCTGTATTTTCCCCGTACTCCGCACAGCTTTTCTCCGCCTCAAGCCCGCAGGCTTCGTAAAAACCATCCATACACCTGTTCCCTGAAATGGCGGAGAGGATGAGCCGTAAAAAGCTGTCCTGGCCCATCAGCACATCATAGGAGAGCAGCTTCTCCTCCCGCTGCCTGAGCGCAAGCAGCCCTGCCGCCGTCTTTTCCGCATCCTTAACCGTCCCGGTCAAAATAAGTTTTTCCTCCGCTCTGGTCATGGCCACATAGAGAATTCTAAGCTCCTCCGCCAGGCTGTCCTTTTTCAGCTTGACCGAGATCACATTTTTGCGCAGATTTTTACTCTTCACCCTTCTTTCCAGATCCACATAGTCAACGCCGATACCCGCATCCACATCCAGCACCACAAAACCGGACGACTCCTTTTTCTTAAAAGTTCCCGCAAGTCCTGACACAAAGCAGATCGGAAACTCCAATCCTTTACTCTTATGCACACTCATGATGCGCACCACATCCGCATTCTCGTCCTGCATGGCGGCCTCCCCGCAGTCCACCTCGTACTTTTGCAGTTGTTCTATGTAGCGCAGAAAATGGTATAGCCCAAAATAGCTGGTCTTCTCGTAATCCGCCGCTTTCACGAGAAGCATCTCCACATTGGCCCGTCTTCTCGCCCCCTCCGGGCGCACCGCCACATGGTGCAAATAGCCGCTCTCCCGGAGAATGATCTGCAAAAGTTCATGTACCGAAGAGTAGACGGCGAACGCGCGGTACTTTTTCACTTTTGCGAGAAAATCCCTGATTCTCTGTAAAAGCGCCTCGCCAATCAGCGTCTCCGCGCTGTCCCCCGCTTCCTCCGCACAGGCGCTAAGCGCGTCATACAGATACTTCTTTTTGGGATAGGCCGCACGGACCATGGCAATCTCCTCCTCGGAAAATCCGCCCATATACGCATGAAGAACCCCATAGAGCGGAATATCCTGCAGGGGATTGTCAAGAATCCGCAGAAAATGAAGGAGCTCCTGTATCTCCGAAGCCTCAAAATACCCCGTTCTGGACGTCACATGGACGGGAATTCCCTCCTGCTCCAACACCCGCTTAAATACCTCATCCCACCCGGAAAGGCTGCGGAACAGGATCACAATGTCCCTGCATGACGCTTTCCTGAGAGTTCCCGTCTCCTTGTCCGTGACCAAAAAGTCGCGAAGAAGCGCCTTAATCCTCGCTGCCACCCCGTAGGCTTCCTGCTCCTTCACCGAAATCTCTTCCGGCTTTTCCCCCGTCCGGAACAAGAGAAGCTCCGTCACATGGGAGACTGTCTCTGACGCCTCGTCCTCCCCTTCCGGGTAGGATGCTCCCGGGTAGAGGGCCGCCTGTTCATCGTAGACAATACCTCCCACTTCCTTTCCCATAATCCGCTCAAAAACGGCGTTCACACTGTAAAGTACCTCCGTGCGGCTTCTGAAATTCTGATGCAGGTCAATGCGCATGGCACGTTCCCCGTCCTGCCCGTAGGAATCGTGTTTTTCCAAAAACAGTTCCGGCCTTGCCAGACGGAATTTATAGATGCTCTGCTTCACGTCCCCCACCATAAAACGGTTATACCGTCCCTCGGCTTCCCCGCTGATTGCGCTAAGCAGGTACTCCTGCACCAGATTACTGTCCTGGTACTCGTCGATCAGTATCTCATGAAAGCGGCTTCGATAGACGAGCGCCGTCTCCGTGGGCAAAATCCCCTCTTTCGTGCGGCGAAGAAACGTATGCAGGGCAAAATGCTCGATATCGCTAAAGTCCAGGATGTTTTTCTCTCTCTTTGCGTTGTCAAACGCTTCCTTAAAATCCAGGGTCAGATCAACCAACGCTTCCACCGCTGCCTGACAGACAGCCATCTGCCCGCCCACCTGTTCTTCGCCGGCGCCAAAAAACAGCGAGCCAAGCAAGGCGGCAGCCTCCTTCACCTCGTTTCTAAGCCCCTTTGCCGCCTCCCTCTTCTCCAAAGAGACGCTTTCGTCTCTCTTTGCGGGAAGTCGATCAAAGACAAGCGCGCCAAAAGCGCCGCAAAGACCGTCAAACCCGGGCGTCCTCTCCCCGTTTTCGCCAAAAAGCCCAAGAAGCCCACAAACCGCTTCCCGCTCCCGCTCCAGAAGAGGCGCGTAAAAGTAAGGGCCGTCCGGCTCATCGCAGAGGCGCAAAGCCGCATCCAGTTTATGGCGGCACCCGGCGAGAGTAAGCTGCACATGCCTTAAAAGCTCTCCGGCCCACGGAAGGGTCAGAATTCCGTCATAGTCCTCTCCCTCTTGCCCGATCGCCGTTTCATCCTCCGACGCCCCGCCCTTTTTTGGCCGGAGGCGATAATCTTTTTTGCGTTCCAGAAGCCACTCCTCCGGGAAAGGCATACTCATGGCAAAATCGTAGAGCTTGAAAACCTCCTTCTCCACGGCGTCATCACGGCTGCCCGAACTGAAATATTCCATACAGTTCAAAAAAGCCGGATCCTCCGCGCGGTACGCGGCTTCTATCACCTCGGAAAGCACGTCCGCGCGAAGAAGCTTCATCTCCCCCTCCTCCGCGATCCGAAACCCGGGATCCAGCCCGATCGTGTGGAACTGATTTCGCAGGATAAAGAGACAGAAGCTGTCTATGGTGGTGATCTGTGCATTGTAAAGCAGTGTGGCCTGTCGCTGTAAATGCTCGTTTTCCGGATCCGCGGCAAGCCTTTCGTTCAGGACACGGCTGATCCGCTCCCGCATCTGCGCCGCCGCCGCGTTTGTGAAAGTCACCACCAGCAGTCTGTCAATGTCCACCGGATGTTCCTTGTCGCACACCATCTCCACGATCCGCTCCACCAAAACCGCCGTCTTACCTGAGCCTGCAGCCGCAGAAACCAGAAGATTGCACCCTCTCTTCTCAATTACCTGTCTCTGTGTCTTCGTAAATGCGATACCCATGCTTCTCCTCCATGTCAGAGCGGTTTACCGCCCCCCGTATCCTCTCCCAGCTCCTGTTTTAGCTTTTCAAATACTTCCTCATTTTTAAGCTTTTGCAGCTTCCTCGGCTGATACCCCGCCATCCCGGAACCGTAACCGCAGACATGACTGTAGGCGCAATAGGTACAGGCTCGTTCGCTGCCCAGTTCACAGGGATTGACCGAAATAGTTCCATCCAATATCTCCCTCCCGAGAGAACGGATTTTATGGTTTACATAACTCGAAACCATCCGCATATCCTCCTCCGATATGACACTGGATACAGCGGAGAAATTCCCGTCCTTTTTCCGCTCCAACGGCAAAATATCCGACTTATCCGAAAACTCGCTATCCAGCAGTCTGACAGCCTCGTCGCTTTCGCTGACTATACCGGTCATCTTTAATTCCTGTAAAATTTTTGCGTTGATTTCTTCCGTGGTCAGGTTCTCCCCCTCGACCATGGGATCCGTCACCCGGTAATAAAGCATGGCGGCGGGAACCACCTCCTTATCCGGATGTTTTTTCCGCGCAAGCTCTACAGCCGCGTTCATATAGACCACGAGCTGGAGCTGTAGCCCGTAATAAAGCGCCGCCAGGTCAAATCGCCGCTCCCCGGACTTATAATCGATAACCTTCACATAGACCCGATCCTCGATTGCCGCGGTATCCACCCGGTCAATTCTCCCCCTAAGCCTCATCTTCTCCTGCTCGCTCAAGGCAATGTTTAAAGACTCCAGATTATCCAATGTGTCAAAGGACACCTCAAAAGCTTCCGGGAAAAACTGCCCTTTTCTGAGCTGGAATTGTAAGGTCTGCACCGTCCGGTTTAAGATACGTCCGATCCTGTCCAGAAGATGTCTGTTTCTGGCATTGCTGTAGAGAATCGTCTCCCCGTAAGCAGCGGCGCAGCTTTCAAGCGCCTCTGCCAAAAGCCTCTGCCCCTCCTGCGACGGAAAGTCCATCCACGTATAGCCGCTCCCCGCAAGTTTCTCCGAGAAAGTCTCAAGCACGCTGTGGAAAAGATTCCCCATATCTACCGCCTCGAAGCCATACTCTCCCCGCTCCTTAAGGCGCAGGCCGTACTGTAAAAAATGCGCATAGGCGCAGGCGGCGTATTTTTCCAGTCGGCTTACGCTGTTTAAGAGCGACACTCCGTAGAGAGCCTTTGCGACCATTTTAGTCAACGGCCGATCCTCATAACGCGCAAACGCCGTCTCTATCAGATCTTCCATCTGCCCTCTGTACCGCTCGTTTTTTTCGTAACTCCGGTAGAACGTGTACAGCGTCCTTTTCTGCGACCGATCCAGTCGTCCCGCCGCATACTCCCTCAGAGCATCCGTGAAAAATCCCACCCCGTCCGCACCGGAAAAAAGCTGTTCCTCCACCGGTTCCCGTTCCGGCGCCTCGAGCGACAGACCGGGGAACAACCCCCGCAAAAGCTCTACCAGATAGGCCGGCCGCAGGGATCTTCCGTCCTCCCCCACTCTCGCGTAGGAAATGTAGAGCGCCTGCGAAGGCTTTGTCATGTTCAGGTATAAGTAAAGCCGCTGTATGTACATCTGCTCTCTGGGCGACGGGGCAAGCTCCACATTCGACTCCCGCAAAAATTCCCGGTCCAGATCCGAGATGATTCCGCCGCCGTAGCCTTTCGGAATATTGCCGTCGTTCACACCAAGGAAAAACAGAATCTTCACCTGTTTTAATCTGGTTCTCTCGATATCGCCCACCAGAATGCGATCCACATTCCGGGGAATCGTCCCCACCGTAATTTCAGCAAGACCGGAATCCAAAATATCCGCAAACTCTTTCAGTGTCATCTCCTCCCCAGAAAGAAGTCCTTCCATCTGATCGAGCAGATCGATCACCAGCGGGTAAATCTGCCCGTACTCCTTCGCGCGGGCAAGGTCGCCTTTCTCCTCAAAAGACGCTTCATAACGCCCAAGCTTTTGCTGTATCCCGTTGATTACCAGAAAATCATAGAGTGCGCGTATCATCTCTCCCGCCGTCCGCAGAGGAGTCAAAAAGGGAGAAAGCTCCTTTAGCAGCCGGGCACGCATGTCGTTGCATGCCGCAAGCCTCTCCTGCGCGGCCTCCTCCCCCTCGGGATCGTCCTCCCGATACAAAAACGGTTCGCTCCACCGCTTCCGTCCCCGGATTCCGAATCGGCGGACATAGTTCTCCAACCTGTCTGTCTCCTCACCTGAAAACCCCGTAAGCCCGCAGCGCAGGTAATGGAATACCGCGTCAAAACTAAAATCCTGCAAAAAAATCCGCAGCGCGCTGCGCACATAAGCCGTGAGGGGATTGCCCAGGATGCTCCTCGTGTGATCCAAGTAAATCGGAATGTCAAATCTGGCGAATACCTCCTCCGCTTCCTTCCCATAGACTTCCATATTTCCGGTCACTACGGCAATATCGCGGTAACACAGCTCGTCGGATTCCAAAAGAAGCCTGCGAATCGCGATACAAGTCTGCCGAAGCTCCCAAGCGGTCGTTGACGCCTCCACAAGATGGATATTTTTTACTTCCTCCTTGTAGACGCAGGACGGATAGCGGAACAGATTGCGTTCCAGATGGGCGAGTTCCGGGTTTTGGGAAAATCTCGGGAGCCGTCCCCGTATTTTCTCCCTGCACCAGACCGCTTCCTCCTCCGTCGTCCCGGCTTCCTTCGAATGCCGCCTCAAGGCCGCCACCGTCTTCTGCGACAGATAAAACAGCTTCTGCTCCCCCTCCAGACGGTAAGGATTCTCCCTCTCATCCAGCGTCAGCGTGACTATGACTCTATCGGTCAATCTCATTAAGTCCTGGATGACCAGATTCTGAATAGGCGTAAACCCCGTGAAGCCGTCAAAGGCAATCACGCTGCCTCTCACAATCTCCGACTTCGGCAAAGCCTCCCTCAGCCTGTCGAGTGTCCCCTCGGTCGTAATAAAGCAATTCTTTATGTACTCCTCAAACGCCTTATACAAAATACCAAGATCCTTCAGTTTATAGTATAGCGCCCCCCGGTCTTTTGCGTAGGACATAAGCGTCTCAAGTTCCTTATCCCCGACGCCGTACTGCATAAACTCGGACAGGGCCGACTTGACCTCGTGGATGTAACCGATTCTGTTCAGATGGCTTCCGATCACCATGAGACGTTCCTGTTCCTCCCTTGCCACCCGGCGAAGCACCAGGCTTTTCCCCGTATCGTCCAAAACCGGAAGCTTGGCCCCTCCCACCTCTTCAATGATCCTGTGCGTCAGTCTTCCGAAGCTGAGCACATCGATGTTCATAATCGCATGGCGGGGGTGCTCCGTCACAAGATCCATCTGCGTCTGCATCGTAAACTGGTCCGGAACGATCAGCAGATAATTTTTCTGCGGATGCTTCCCTGACTCTTCTATCATATAATTATGCAGTTTTTTGCTCTTTCCGGCGCCGGAAGCGCCAAAATAAAATTGTAAGGACATCTCTTTTCCTTTCATACAAGGCAACGCCTTCCAGACGAAACAGCCTTTACAATGGAGGTGAAAAGAAGTTCCGAGCCGGCATAGCCGACTTGGAACTTCTCAGTTTTGCGCAGGAGAGTGCCTGAAATAAGGCATTCTCTTTTTAGTTAAAGGGTATCACGCCCCCGTCATACGTATTGTTGATGTACTCCTTCACCGTGTCGGACTTGAGCGCCTCTACGAGCGCTTTGATACCGTCGCTGTTCTCATTTCCCTCTTTCACCGCGATCACGTTCACATAAGTCTGCGCCGCCTCGGAATCTGACTGCTCGTAGGCCACCGCGTCTTTCGCCACGGAGAAGCCTGCCTCCATCGCGTAGTTTCCGTTTAAGACCACAAACGCCACTTCTTCCTTCACTCTCGGCACCTGCGCCGCCTCAAGCTCCTGGATCTCCAAATTGTAGGGATTGTCCTCGATATCCCGCACGGTCGCTTCCAGGCCCACGCCCTCCTTTAAGGTTAAAATGCCGTTGTCCTGCAAAAGCAGAAGAGCCCTCGCCTCATTGGTGGTGTCGTTCGGAACCGCAATGGTATCCCCCTCCGCAAGCGCAGACAGGTCGCTCTTTGTTCCCGGGTAAATGCCGAAAGGCTCATAGTGAATGCCGCCCGCATTCACCAGATGGGTGCCCTGCTCCTCATTAAAAGAGTCCAGATATGGGATGTGCTGGAAATAGTTCGCGTCATACTCGCCGCTCTCCACCACCTTGTTGGGCTGTACGTAGTCGTTAAATATCGTCACCTCCAGCTTGTAACCCTTTTCCTCCAGAATCGGCTTCACCTGCTCCAAAATCTCCGCATGAGGCGTCGCGGAAGCCGCAACCGTGATAGTGCCATCATCCTTCTTCCCGCCGCACCCCGTAAGCGCCGAGAGCGCAAGCGCAGCCGTCACAGCAGTTACAACAAATCTTTTTTTCATAATTTTTCCTCCTCCATCCTTACTTCCTTTTATCCAGCTTCGCAGACAGCCGCATTCCAAGCGTCTGGAAGATCTGTACCAGTATCACTAAAAGCACCACCGACACGATCATGATAAGCGTCTCGTAGCGGTAGTAGCCGTAACGCATGGCGATATCTCCAAGGCCGCCGCCGCCGACTACGCCTGCCATGGCGGAATAGCCGAGAATCGTGCCGATCGCAATGGTCACGCCCACCAGAATAGACGTTCTTGCCTCCACCAGAAGCACCTTCCATATGATCGTCAGCGTGTCGGCGCCCATACTCTGCGCCGCCTCCACCACGCCGTGATCCACCTCCTTGATGGAGGATTCAATCATACGCCCGATAAAAGGGGCCGCAGCCAACGTAAGCGGCACAATGGTCGCCACCGACCCTGTGGTCTTCCCCACAATCGCTCTGGTTATCGGCATCACAAGAATCAATAATATCAAGAACGGAATACTGCGCATAATATTGGCAACCACATCCAAAATCTTATAGACGACGGCGTTTGGCCGTATTCCCGTTTTGTCCGTCACAGCAAGGACAATCCCCCACGGAAGCCCCAGGAGATAGCCGAATAAAGTTGACATCAGCGTCATAAGAAGCGTGTCCCGCACGCCCTCCGCCATCATCAATGTCAAGTCACTAGTCCACATATCCGTTCACCTCCTCCACCGCAAGTCCCCTCTCCAAGAGATACTCTTTCATCTCCTTCTGCGTCTTTCGGTCGTCGGGAAGGCTGAGGATCATCTCTCCCCGCGCAATACCCTCCACGTTTTTTGTGTCCGCCCGCAGGATATTGATAGGCTGTCCGAACTTTAAAACCATGTTCGCAATCACGGGTTCAAAAGAAGAATTTACGGAAAACACAATGCGGATACAGCACTTGCCCCGCATCAATTCTCTCTGCTGACCCTCGAGCGTGCGGCGCTCCGTGCCGCTTCCCTTCAAAATCAGCTCCTTTGCCTCCGCAGTCTTCGGATGAGCAAAGATTTCGGAAACCCTTCCCTGCTCCACCAAGCGTCCCTCGCCGATAATGGCTACGTGGGAGCATATCTCACGGACCACCGACATCTCATGCGTGATAATCACAATGGTAATGCCGTAATTTTTGTTGATCTCTTTCAATAGCCGCAAAATCGACTGGGTCGTGCGGGGATCCAGCGCGCTCGTCGCCTCATCGCACAGCAGAATCTTCGGATTCGCCGCGAGAGCCCTGGCGATCGCCACACGCTGCTTTTGCCCGCCGGAAAGCTGGGACGGATAAGCCTGCGCTTTCTCCGAGAGCTCAACGATCTCTAAAAGCTCCTCGGCCCGCTTCTTCGCCTCCCTCTTCTTCATGCCCCCGATCACCAGCGGAAAGCATATATTGTCGATGACGTTCTTCTGCATCAGAAGATTAAAGTGCTGGAAAATCATGGAAATATCCCTCCGGGTTTCCCGAAGCTGCGATTCATACATCGCTCCCAGATCCTTTCCCTCAATCTCCACCGTGCCCGACGTAGGACGCTCCAGGAAATTTAAGCACCGCACCAGCGTACTTTTTCCCGCTCCCGACATGCCGATAATCCCATAGATATCACCCGCCTGAATAGACAGACTGATATTCTGTAACGCATCCACCTTCCCGTCGTCCGTCTCAAAGGTTTTGCTTAAATCCTTTACCTCAATTATTCCCGCCATCTCTTTATCCTCATTTCGGAGCATACGACTCTTTCCGCGCCGAACCGCTGTTCTTTGCCTCAACGCTTCCGGCAGTACAAATACTCTTCCTAATTTATATAACCTTGCTCACTATAGTATGATTCCCGCAAAATGTCAAGATTTCTGTCGCAGTTCGGCGCGCAGGCGCACCGGGATTTTACGAAAACAGCGGTGTGGAAAGATATCTGTCCCCCGAATCAGGCAGAAGCGCCACAATCACCTTCCCCTTATTCTCCGGCCTCCTGGCAAGCTCGGCCGCCGCATGAAGCGCCGCTCCCGAAGAAATTCCGACCAGTACCCCCTCCTCAACGGCGATGGCTCTGCCTGCCTTAAAAGCGTCGTCGCCGGAAACTTGTATGATTTCGTCGTAGATCCCCGTATCCAGTATCTTAGGCACAAAACCCGCGCCGATTCCCTGAATTTTATGCGACCCGGGCTGTCCCCCCGAGAGAACCGGGCTGCTGTCCGGCTCCACCGCAACTACCTGCACGGATGGTTTCTTTTCTTTCAGATACGCGCCCACGCCCGTTATGGTGCCGCCTGTGCCCACGCCCGCCACAAAAATATCCACCTTCCCGTCCGTATCCTCCCATATCTCCGGTCCCGTAGTCGCCCTATGGATTGCCGGGTTGGCCGGATTATCAAACTGTCCCAAAATGACGGAGCCCGGCGTCTGCGCCTGCAATTCCTCCGCTTTTTCGATGGCTCCCTTCATGCCCAGCGCACCGTCCGTCAGCACGAGCTTCGCGCCGTAAGCCTGTAAGAGCTTTCGCCGCTCCACACTCATGGTTTCCGGAAGCGTCAGCACTGTCTGGTATCCCTTGGCCGCCGCCACGGACGCAAGGCCGATTCCCGTATTGCCGCTTGTCGGCTCTATGATAGTCCCGCCGGGCTTCAGTTTCCCCTCCCGTTCCGCCTCCTCAATCATATACAAGGCGACTCGATCCTTCACCGACCCCGCCGGATTGAAATATTCCAGCTTCACCAAAATCGTGGCGCCCGTGATGCCATTCTCCTTTTCATAGTTGACCACCTCCATTAACGGTGTGTTCCCGATCAGCTCCGATGCGCTCCTCTTAATATTTGCCATATTAACTCCCTTCAAAAAATTCCAGGCCAAGTCAGCCGGCAGTTTAGCCACCTGACTCACTCTCTGAAAAACTGTATTTTTATTATTTCCTACTTATTTAGTAGGTTAAATATGGAATCATAATACGCTCAATCAAACAAATTGTCAACCATTTTTTCCTGCATACCTTTCCCTTACCGGCCTCATTTGTGATATACTGGTACAGCGAATAATTAATTCCGGATACGGACATATTGCGACAAAAGCTTCAGAAAGCGGGGACACGCCATGAAAATACTTTTTATCGAGTGGGCAAGCTTCGGAAACGCCGACATAAAAGACGCATTTGGGAAAGAAGGCCATCAGGTAATCTCTTTCCCCTTTTCCAATAAGGACGCCAGAAGGGATGAACAGATCGAGGCCGCACTCACAAAAAGACTCCGTGATACCGTACCCGCCGTCGTCTTTTCCTTTAACTATTTTCCCCTGGTTTCCAATGTCTGCAAACGGGAAGGGCTGCCCTATATCTCCTGGATCTACGACAGCCCCTACGTGATGCTCTACTCCTATACGGCGATCAACCCCTGCAATCATATCTACGTGTTTGACCGGGCGCTCTGCCACGAATTCAGGCAGGCAGGCATCGAAACCGTCGACTATCTGCCCATGGCGGCAAACACCGACAGGCTCGACGCCCTCGGTTTCGGAAAACCCGTTTTCGACATCTCCTTTGTCGGCTCCCTCTACAACGAGTCGCACAATTTTTTTGACCGCATGGAATCCCTCTCCGACTATGCAAAAGGATATCTGGAAGGGCTGATGAGCGCCCAAATGAATATACAGGGCTACAACTTTATTCAGGAATCATTGTCACCTGTAATGGAAGAGTTATATGAGGCACTTCCTATGGACCCCAACCCGGACGGAGTCGAGACGAGAGAATATCTCTATGCCCAGTACGTGATCAACCGCAAGCTCACGGGGCTCGAGCGCCTCCGCCTGCTCACCGCCCTCACCGAAAAGCACACCGTTGACCTCTTTACCCTGGATCCCTCCTTTGCCCTGCCAGGTCTCCGTAACCACGGCACTGCCGACTATTATTCCGAAATGCCCCTGGTCTTTAAGCAAAGCCGTATTAACCTGAATATATCCCTTCGCAGCATCAAAAGCGGCATCCCGCTGCGCGCCTTTGATATCATGGGAAGCGGCGGCTTTCTGTTAAGCAATTACCAGGAAGACTTTCTCGAAAACTTTACTCCGGGACTGGACTTTGAATACTATGAAAACGAGCAGGATCTGTTGCGGAAGGCAGCCTACTACTTAAGCCACGAGGACGAAAGAGCCGCCATAGCAAAAAACGGCCACGATAAGGTGGCCGCAGCGCACACCTACCGACACCGTGTGCGCGAGATGATGTCAGTATTGCCCTGACATTCTGTTTTACTGTAATTTTTTACTTGTTTTTACGCTCGAATGTTCTCGCCGGATTCCCAGCTACGGTAATCCCCGGTTCAACACTCTTAGTCACAACCGCCCCCATGCCGATAAAGCTGTCGTCTCCCACCGTTACCCGGTTCCGGATAGCCGCATTTAAACCACAGTACGCCCGCTCCCCGATCTGATCGAATCCGCCGACAATCGCTCCGGCTGTCAGTTCCGCATTCTTTTTCATATATACATCGTGTCCGACGTGTATCAGGACATCCAGCTTCACGTAGTCCTCTATTACGGTATCTCCGCCGCTGCCGACAGAAATATTGTCACCGACGCCGACTTCCACAAAATCGCCGATCACCACTTTTCCAAGCGAAGGGATCCGCATTTTATTGCCGCTTTCATCCTCACACATGGTAAATCCCGGTGACCCGATTACCGCATGCGCATTGCACACAAAATCGTCTCCGATCACCGCGTTTTTTATTACCGCACCGGCTCCAATAAATGCATTTTTCCCTATCACCACGTCATGTCCAATCAAAGCCGTCGGCTCAATCCAGGCATTCTCCCCGATCTTCACATTCTCCCCAAGATAATACCCTTTCTCTGTAAGCACATATTTTCTGTCTCTTTCTATCCGCTCTTTTTGCTCCGCAAACGCCCTTACGAACCTCACATAGGCAAGCTGCGGATTACCGGAAAATACAATACAGTTGTCCCTTTGCAGCTCAGGATCCGCCTCTATGCCCTCCTGGGCGAATACCAGACACCCCTTAAGTCCCCTGATATTTTCCAACAGGTGGGCAACCTTTTTTGTCACATACATGGCCGTAGCGGGCTTCGGGCTTCCTATATAGGAAACGCCCTGTACGGCAAAGTCGTAGCGGCCGTCTATTTCACGCACATTGTATTCCACAAATGATCCTCCCGAATCTTTCCCTTTTTTTTCCCATGTCAAAACGCGACTGTCAAAACCTCCCCTTAAAGTCAATCGTCGCGCAATCCTCCAGCGGGAACTTCACGCTGCATCCCTCCGCCGCCGACTTGTAGATCGCCAGCACAAGCTCCAACGCCCGCTTGCCGTCCATAGCGGTGACATAAGGCTGTCTGTCGTTCTTTATGGCATTGATCATATCCGCGTAGAGCGGCGTATGACCGTATCCATACACGTTCGGCGGATTCTCGTGGAATCTCGCCTTAACCTGTGCCGGATCGTCCAGAAGATCGGAAAACCGCCACTCCTCTATCACATTGACGGACTGTCCGCCCGCTTTAACGGTTCCCTTCTCCCCGAAAATATAAAGCGTCTCCTCCAGATTACTCGGATAAACGTCCGTCGTCCCTTCCACGATACCGTAGCTGCCGTTTTTGAATTTGATCAGGGCGATTCCCATATCCTCCGCCTCGATATAATCGTGGTTCAGCCTGTCCGTCATGCCGACCACTTCATCGACCTCGCCGCCCATCATCCAGCGCAGCAAATCGATGTTGTGGATGCACTGGTTCATCAGCGCGCCGCCGTCCTGCTCCCAGGTGCCCCGCCAGGACGCCCTGTCATAATACTCGTGGTTCCTGCACCACCTGACATGGGCCGTCCCGTAAAACAGTCTCCCAAAACGGTTCATGTCGATCGCTTCACGTATAATCTGCACCGACTTGTTGAACCGGTTCTGGTGGCAGGCGCAGACTTTCACATGATGCGTGATGGAGGCGGCTATAATCGCGTCCGCGTCCGCAATGGAAAGAGCGATGGGCTTTTCTATGATACAGTTGCAGCCATGCTCAATGCAAAACAGCGCGATCTTTGCATGTTCGCCGCTCTCCGTACAGATTGCCACCAGCTCCGGTTTCTCCTTCTCAACCATCTCTCTATAGTCAACATACTGCTTCACACCCACGTCCAGCTTAAATTTAAGCGTCTTGTCCTTCATACAGGCCGGGACAATATCACAGATTGCCACCAGCTCCAATTCGTTGTTTTGCGCCGCCGCTATGTGGTTCGGTGAAATACGGCCGCAGCCGATCAATGCATATTTCATATTCTATCGTCGCTCCTTAGTCTCTTTTTATTTCCTGTGGTCTATTATAGCATGTAAATCCGCAAATAAACACTATTTTAAAAAGTATTTACTGCCGATCATCCTCTTGCGCATTCGCGTCTTCTATGATATCTTTTAAGCACATAAATTCGGAGGAAATTTGCCTGCCATGAAAAAAATACTTCCATACACTTTTATTATCCTTTTCCCGTATTTCATCCTGTTCCTGATATACAGTCTGTTTCAGCCGTCTTTGATGGAACGCTTTTTCGGAAACAGCTTCTATCGCGGGCTCCTTTTTCTTTGTATGTTTGGATTGCTCGCCTTTGTCAGCGCAGTCGCCCTTCTTGTCAGCGGTCTTGCCCGCAAAAAGGACGCGCTCGATCTTGCCCGCGTCAACGTAGTCATAAAACTTGTGCAGATACCGGCGTACCTGCTGATCTTTGCGGTCGGCCTCCTATGTATGATAACCATATTTACATTCGGCATTTCCCTGATCCTGATGATTTTAGACGGCGCGTCCATCCTTTTTAGCGGATTAGTCGGCATCTGTGCCGTAAAGCGCGGCCACGCGGAAGGAATCTTATCGCCTGGCGAATGGATTCTCCACAGTATTCTTCAATTCGTTTTCTGTGCCGATATCGTCAGCGCGGTTATTGTATACCGGAAGGGGAAAAGGAAAACCGCCAACCGAAACTCCTTGACATTTCCCTCTTAAGATTCTATAGTTAAGAAAGCGGAACACATCCGCCGCGGCCATAGCCGCAAAACCGAATAACTTGCTAGGGGAGCTTTCGCTGAGATTGAGCCGCGCGATCATGCGCACGGACTCTAACCCTCATCACCTGACGCGGTTAGTACCGCCGTAGGGAAGCAATTGTAGATGCAGGCGCCGCATTTGCATTCTCCCCTCCTTGTTTATTCCAAAAGACAAAGGAGGATTTTTTATGTTCTACAAATTTATCTCTAAAAAGCTGGCGCGGGAAAAGACGCAGCCCATCGCAGCAGACGGCCGGCTACGCGTCAGACAGCTCGTCTTCTGCGCCATGGCCATCGCTCTTGGCACCGTTTTGTCGGAAATCAAAATCATCAGTTTCCCCTGGGGAGGTTCCGCCACGCTGCTTTCCATGCTCGTCATCTGTCTCCCCGGATACTTTTTCGGGCTCGGAGCCGGGCTGATGACCGGCGTCGCTTACGGAGCCTTGCAGCTTCTCATAGACCCTTACGTGATCTTTCCCGTTCAGCTTGTGGTAGACTATTTCCTGGCTTTCGGCGCGCTCGGCCTGTCGGGATTGTTCACAAACGCAAAACAAGGACTGCTCAAAGGCTATCTTACCGGCGTTCTCGGCCGATATGTATTTGTGGTCATTTCGGGCTGGATCTTTTTTAGCGAATACGCCTGGGAGGGTTGGCCCGTCCTGCCCTATTCTTTGGTGTACAACGGAATCTATATATTTGCGGAGGCGGCTGTCACGCTCGTCGTCCTCTCCATTCCTGCCGTAAACAGAGGGATCAGCTCTATAAAGAAAAATACGCTTTCATAACGATAAGAATCCCCCTCAAGGACTCCGAGAGCCTGTGAGGGGGATTTTTCATCTGTACCGCCCAATTACAAAACCTACGCCGTCATGAACATCTCATACGCCTGGATTGCCTGCTGCATACGGAAACTGCTGACGCCGCCGCTTTCGTTTTCTCCCGCCGGGGCGACCGTCTGCCACGCACTCCCCGCCTCCTGCTGCAAGCCGGTCATCCGATCGTTGCGCGCTTCATCCGCAGACCCGCCGCTTTCGAGCCGCGCATCATCTGTCTCCTGCACTTCATCCCGCGCAGGCTTCATGATTCTTTCCGCGTTGCTTCTGCCTCGCCGCATCTGCATCTCCAGCATTCCCTGAAAGTCGAGCGTCTGGCCTTTCTTTAAGGGATTCTCATTCTCCGAAACACCCTTGTACTCTGTCTTTTTGTCAAGCACATTATCAGAGATTCTGGACAGTCTGTTCATACTGGCCGGGCTGACCGCATTTACGTTATACACATAAGGCTGAAAACTGATTGCTCCGATTGTCATACCGATACCTCCGCCTTTCTGATGATCCGTTTACACCTATATCATAAAGCACTACCCGAAAATAAACAAGACCTGAATTTTCAGTCTCCCTTCACGATGTAACGGTTCAGCCCGCGCCATTCGCAAAGGCGCTTCCAGCGCTTTCCCGATGCTTTGCATCTAACTTTGCTCATATACGGGCGCTCTGCTCATAGCAGATAAGATGTACTCATTCATGCAAGCATGATTCGTCCATCTTATCAGCTATGGCTGAACTGTTACTCCACTATCTCCACTTCTACCGCCTCCGCCTCCTGTCTGAATATCCTGGCCGCCTTGGAAATTCTCGATACAATCCAGACATTGGACAATCCGTCGTAGATCAAAAATACACCGATCAACATAACCATCGTGTCGATGGCCACAAAGGGACGACAGATCAAAAGCACGCCAAACCCAACCGTGAGAATACCAAGAAGCAAGGCAATCCACCACTTATCGTACTTATCCTGGCACAGACCAATCGCCTGTTTAACATTATGTAAACCATGTAGAGTAATGACAATGCCGAGGATAATGGGAATCAGCGAGAGCACCTTTTCCGGGCTTAAAACAATCCAAATTCCCACTGCCGACAGGACAATTCCAAAAATCAGGTTGATCTGTGAATACATGCTGCCGTCCCTGACAAAAAAGTACTCCATAATCCTGATCACCCCGCTCATAATCAGCACCGCGCCCACAGCCGTGCACACAATCTTTATGGACAGCCCCGGCCAGAGCAGCAGAATCAGACCGAGAGCCACGCATAAAAGCGAGGAAGCCACCACATTTGTTTTCATTTTTTTGAGTATCTTTTCCACTACAATTGTCCCTTTCTTTTTTTGCATCCGGCCAGTACACCCTTATATACCACGAAGCCGATCGCCGCCCCCACGCAGTTTAAAAGAATATCGTCCACATCAAAAGCGCCAAAAGCGCTGAAAAGCTGAAACACTTCGATTCCCAGGACGAACACAAAAGCATTTAAAAGCATAACTAAAAAGCTTTTTCCGTTTTTAAAAACCATTGGAAAAAGAAAGCCAAAGGGAACGAACACCAGCACATTACCGGCCAGATTTTCCACACTATTCAATTTATAGGCATACTCTATATACATTTTTATTGTCTTAAAAGGCGTGAAATTTGCCGTGCCAAGCCCTTCGAGAATAACGTCCTTGCGCCATGACGCCACAATCGCCATCATCTCCTCATAAGGAAATTTGAATACAATAACCTTTATGACAATCAAAATGTAGATAGCAAAAAAGAGCTTCGCGGTATTCTTTTTCTGCACACGCACTCTCCCCGCAGTCTTGTCATAATTTCGTCTTTTTCTTATCCATAAACTTTTTAATAATCAGCGGCTCTTCCAGTTTAAGCTGGGACGCCTCGTGATACTGCTCTTCCGCCGCTTTCCCCTGCCGTGCTCCCTGACTGTAAATATCTCTCGTCTCTCTCTCGTACTCTTCCACCACTGCCATGTCTTCCGGGCGGATCTTCCTGAAATGATTAAATCCCGCCACCAAAATCCGCACACTCCGTCTTGTCGTGTCAAAGACGCCCTCCTCGTAAAGGTTCTCTAAAATAATGCCGATCGGCACCGCCAGAATCATACCAATCACACCCGCCAGGCGGTATCCGATATAGAGCAAAAACAGTGTCGGTATGGCATCCATCCCGATAGAATCGCCCACAATTTTCGGCTGGATTACCTGTCTTACAAGCTGTCCGATCAGCCAGATCGCAATCAGGCCAAACATCATCCGGTAATTCTCGGACAAAAGCTCTATTACCGCCCACGGAACCATCACGGTTCCCGTGCCGAATACCGGCAGAAAATCCAGAACGGCAATTCCGAAAGCTACAAGCGGAGCGTAGTCCACTCCCAAAAACATCAGGCCGATCACCAGGAGAACATAAATCCAGCACTCGATCTTAAACTGCGCCCGAAAATATCCTCCCACCGCGTTCCTGAAGCTCCTGCGGATTAAGTTGAGATAATAGCGCACCGATGTCGGCAGGAATTTCTGCGCCGCCGCAGACATATACCCCCTGTCCGCCACAAAAAAATAGGCTGAGAGCAGGCACATTACCACGTTTAAAAATATATCGGGAATCTGCTTCGCCACATTACCTACCGCCTCGAAAGAAGGCAGATCGATCCTGCTCATAATGTTACTCATATAGTTTCCCGCTTCCACGATAAAATTATCCACAGTCGCCTGCATATCTTCCGGCATCCTGTCGTAGACGCCCTGGAGATTTGCCCCTACTTTATTGAATTCCGCCAAAATCCTGTTCCAGATAAAAGGCAGCTCGTTGATAAAGCTGACGCCCTCCCTGATCAGTCTGGTGATAATCAGGTAAACCACGAACACCACAACCGCCAGTACCGCCACGATCACCAGGGCGGACATGGCCTTTCGCTTCACTTTCAGCTTTTCCTCAAAAAACCGCACCACAGGAGACGCAATCAGGGCGATAAACCAGCCCACGATAAAAGGCATAAAAAACCAGATACATCTTGGCAGAAGAAAAACACAAAAAAGCAGCACGGCAAACGCCGTAAAAAGATTCATTACCACTTTCAGATAAATCTTAATGGCTCTCCTCATAGACTCTCCTCTAAATCGTATCCCTCACGGCCGCATCCTCCCCGGTGTCCGTCTTCTCCATGATCGAATCAAGCAGCCCGTAAATCTCCTCCCGCCCCTGTTTGTTCAGAGAAGAGTAGGGAATGACAATCGTCCCGTCCACTACTTCAAGCGTGTCGCAGATCAGCTTTGTCTGCTTCGCTACCTGGCTTCTCTTTATCTTGTCAAGCTTTGTGGCGATGATAATCGGCTGATATCCCCGCTCCAGAATCCAGTCGTACATGATCCTGTCATTTTCCGAAGGCGCGTGACGGATATCCACAAGAAGGAATACCGCCCGGATCTTTTTTGACTGATGCAGATAATCCTCAATCAGCTTTCCCCACTGCGCTTTCACCTTCTCGTTGGCGGTAGCGTATCCGTAGCCGGGCAGATCTACAAAATACATCTCATTGTTAATATTATAGTAATTGATCGTCTGCGTCTTTCCCGGAGAAGAACTGGTTCTTGCAAGAGACTTCCGGTTCATCAGGCCGTTGATCAGGGAAGATTTACCCACGTTACTCTTACCCGCGAATGCGAACTCCGGCAGACCGTTCTGCGGCAGCGTGCTTGTAATGCCGCACACCGTTTCCAGATTTACGTTTTTTATGACCATTCTTTCCTCCATATTATCAGCATGTACTCTCGGAATCTCTCCTGCACCGGCCTTTGTGGCAGATTTTCCGCCATATGCACATAAATTTATGCACATCTTACAAAAAATCATCTCACAAAATCAGGCACAAAGAGACTTCGAGAGTACACCATCATGTCAGCGCATGCCCCGCCACTTCCTCCATCGTCTCCACAAAAACGATTTCCAATCCATCCTTGATTTCCTCTGGAATCTCCTCTATATCTTTCTCGTTTTTCTTCGGCACCAGGACGGTTTTTACCCCCGCCGTCTTCGCCGCCAATATCTTTTCCTTCAATCCGCCGATGGGAAGCACCCTCCCCCGCAAAGTGACTTCTCCGGTCATTGCAAGGTCAGCGCGCACCGGCCTGTCCGTCACAACCGACAAAATCGCCGTCGCCATAGTGATTCCCGCGGATGGGCCATCCTTTGGCACCGCCCCCTCCGGAATATGGATATGGAAGTCTTTTTTCTTATAGAAATTATCCGCCACCTCATATTTGCCGCTGACGGAACGCACGTAGCTGAGCGCCGTGCGGGCCGACTCTTTCATCACGTCACCCATCTGACCAGTTAAGTCAATCTTTCCTCCTCCCGGCATCATATTGACCTCAATCTGAAGGGTATCGCCGCCCACGCTGGTCCATGCGAGTCCCCTGACAATACCGACCTCCGGCTTCTCGTTGACCATATCCTGTCTGTACTTTGGCTTGCCCAGATAATGCTCCAGGTTCTCCGGCGTTACACAGACCTCTTCGGTCAATTTCTTCTTCCGGCGGGCAAGAATTTCTCTTGCCTCCTTTCTGCAGACCGCGCCGATCTGCCGTTCCAAACCTCTGACCCCGGCTTCCCTTGTGTAAAACCGCACCATATCGCGAAGCGCTTCGTCGCTGAACGCAAGCTCCCCTTCTTTGATCCCGTTCTTTTTCAGCTCCTTCTCCACCAGATGTTCCCTGGCGATATGGAACTTTTCGTTGACCGTGTAGCTGTTTACCTCTATGATCTCCATGCGGTCAAGAAGAGGACGTGGTATCCCGTCCCTGCTGTTTGCCGTCGCGATAAAGAGAACCTCCGACAAATCTATCGGAATTTCCACATAGTGATCCCTGAACGCGTAATTCTGTTTCCCATCCAGCACCTCCAAAAGCGCGGAAGAGGGATCTCCCTTATAGTCGTTTCCCAGCTTGTCAAGCTCATCTAGCAGCATAAGCGGATTTTTGACTCCAACCTGCTTAAGCGCCGCCGCCACACGGCCGGGCATAGCGCCGACGTAAGTTTTGCGGTGTCCTCTGATCTCCGCCTCATCCCTCACGCCGCCAAGACATATCCTCACGTATTTCTTATGGAGCGCCTGCGCCACGCTCTTAGCTATGGAAGTCTTTCCCGTGCCGGGCGGGCCCACCAGACAAATGATCTGGCTTCCGGCCTTCCCCGTCAGCATACGCACGGCCAGAAATTCCAGCATCCGCTCCTTCACCTTTTCCAGACCGTAATGCTGTTCGTTCAAAATTCTTTCCGCTCCGGCTATATCCCTGCTGTCCTTAGAAGTCTTATCCCAGGGCAGCTCCAAAAGCGTCTCAATGTATGCGCGCTCGACCGCGCTCTCTGAACTGCTGCCAATCACATTTTTGTAACGCGCAATCTCTTTTCTGATCTTCTCCTTGACTTCCCGCTTCGCCTGCAGCTTCTCCACATCCCCGAGAAACTGCTCCACATCGGAATCGGTGTTGTTTTCTCCCAGCTCATTTCTGATATACTGCATCTGTTCCCGCAAAATATAATCCCGCTGGTTCTTGTCAATCCGCTTTCTGATATCTCTTGCCAGCTCGTTCTTGATGCGGATTACATCCACCTCGCTGGCAAGCATACCCGTCAGAATCTCAAATCGCTCTCTCACCGATATGGCGCTCAATACCTTCTGTTTATCATCTGTCGCGAGCGGCACATTGATGGTGATGTTGTCCAACATCCTCCCAAGCTCCATGTCCTCACCGATCTGATCCTGCACCGCTTTTCCCACTTTGGGGAAACACGCTCCATAAGCCTCCAGAGTCTCTTTGACCGTTCGGGTCATCGCTTCCCTCGATACCTCGTCAATATCCGCACTGTCGTCTTCTTCATATGTCACATGCGTCTCTATTCCGCTATCCGACCGGAAATAGTCCTGGATTCTTGCCCTGGAAATGCCCTCCACCAGCACCCGCAGAACATGTTCGGGCAACTTGCTGACCTGTCTGATCAATGTGACTGTTCCCACGTCATAGACATCCTCCGCTCCCGGATTCTCCTTGTTCGGATCCTTCTGAGTCACCACAAGCAATCTCTGATCCCTCAGCATAGCCCGCTCCACAGAAGCGATGGACGCCTCCCTGCTCAGATCGAAATGAATCACCATCCCCGGAAGGATCGTGAGTCCTCTGAGCGTCACAGCGGGCATGGAATTTTCCCCCACAAGAGCAAGCGCATCCGCGCCCGCTTCTCCACTCCCCAGTTGATTTAAGTTATCCATCTTATCATCCCTTTGTATCATCCTTTTGCAACATTTACTTAAGTGTCAGAAACGCCGCCAAGGTTCTGGCGACGCTCATTCTCTCAATCGTATCTCAGTATATCATCCATTTCACATAAAGCCCAGGCAACGAAGCAGACACCTGATTCGATCTTTTCATGCAACTGCGCACTCGATTTTTTATCTTGCCTGCAGCAATCTGTCACGGTATCTCACAAGAGGTTTCTCCTCCCCGTCAACAGCCTTTTTGGTGAGAATGCACTCCGCGATGCTGTCGTCTGAAGGTATCTCATACATGACATCCATCATTACCTTCTCCACGATGGAGCGCAAGCCTCTCGCCCCGGTCTTTCTTTCGTGAGCCAGCTTCGCAATCTCCACCACGGCGTCGTCCTCCACGGAAAGCTTTACCTCGTCAAACGCGAAAAGCTTTTTATACTGTTTGATCAGGGCATTCTTCGGCTCTTTGAGTATACGCACCAGCGCCTCCTGATCCAACCCGTCCAGAGCCACCGTCACCGGCACGCGGCCGATAAATTCGGGAATCAGACCGAACTTCATAAGATCCTGAGGCGTTACCTCCTTCAGGATCGCGCCGATCTCCTTACCGCTTTTCTCCGCCACCTGCGCGTTAAAGCCAATGGAATGGCGATCCAGCCGCTCTTCGACTATCTTATCCAGCCCGTCGAAAGCGCCTCCGCAGATAAAAAGGATATTTGACGTATCGATCTGCAAAAGCTCCTGGTGGGGGTGTTTTCTGCCTCCCTGGGGCGGCACGCTTGCCACCGTGCCCTCGATAATCTTGAGAAGCGCCTGCTGGACGCCTTCACCGGACACATCCCGGGTGATAGAGACATTTTCACCTTTCTTTGTAATCTTGTCAATCTCGTCAATATAGATGATACCGTACTGCGCACGCTCAATATCGTAATCCGCCGCCTGAATCAGCTTGAGCAGAATGTTCTCCACATCCTCGCCCACATAGCCTGCCTCGGTCAACGTTGTCGCATCCGCAATCGCAAAGGGAACGTTGATAATCTTTGCCAAAGTCTGCGCCAGATAAGTTTTGCCGGAGCCGGTGGGTCCGATCATGATGATATTGCTCTTTTGCAGTTCCACCTCATCCTCGTCCTTCGGCGCCATCACCCTCTTATAGTGGTTATAGACGGAAACCGCCATTACCTTTTTGGCTTCCTCCTGTCCAATCACATATTCGTCTAGGAAATTTTTTATCTCCACCGGCTTTAGCAGATTGATCTCAAGCTCCTCCGCCGCCTCGTCCTCCTCGTACTCCTCCTCTATGATATCCGCACAGATATCCACGCATTCGTCACAGATATAGACGCCGCTGGGGCCGGCAATCATCTTTTTGACCTGATCCTGCATCTTATTACAAAACGAACATCTTACTTTTTCATCAGAACTCTTTCCTGCCATCTTAATCCTCATTCCGGAGTGTGATTCCTCACACCAACCTTTCCCCGCATCGAAACAGAATTCCTATGCCTGCCCTTCCGTGCTGGCATGACTGGTTATAATGCGGTCAATCAGCCCATAGGCAAGCGCTTCCTCCGCGCTCTTCCAATTATCTCTCTCTGTGTCGGCCATAATCACTTCAAAATCCTGGCCCGTATTCTCCGCCATGATCCTGGCCATCTTTTCCTTGGTCGCAAGAATATGCTTCGCCGTGATTTCAATCTCGGTCGCCTGCCCCTGCGCCCCGCCCGCAGGCTGGTGAATCATGATCTCGGCGTTTGGCAGCGCCATCCTCTTGCCCTTCGCGCCGCCCGCAAGCAGAAACGCGCCCATACTGGCAGCCATGCCGATGCAAACGGTAGAAACGTCGCACTTAATAAACTGCATCGTATCGTATATTGCCATGCCCGCGGTGATCACGCCGCCGGGGCTGTTGATATACAGATTGATATCCTTTTCGGGATCTTCCGATTCCAAAAAGAGGAGCTGCGCCACAATCACGCTGGCGCTGGCATCGTTTACCTCCTCGCCGAGAAAGATGATTCTCTCCTTCAACAATCTCGAATAAATATCGTAAGAACGTTCTCCTTTGGATGTCTGTTCAATGACATAAGGTATTAAAGCCATATTACACCTCCGTTAATCCAACTCAATTATGATTCCCTGCTCTCCTCGGCATTATCCGCAATGAACTCCGCCGCCTTTCTGACCGCGAGATCCTTAAGAATATTTTTCTTTTCGCGCTCTCCCATGAGATCTCTGACTTTATCCACCTCCATCTGGTAGACGTCGGCCATCACTTTTAACTCTTCCTCGTATTCTTCTTCCGTCGGTTCCAGCTTCTCCGCTTCCGCAATCGCCTCAAGTACAAGCCTGGAACGGATTCTCTCCTCCGCCTGCGGCTTCACGCGATCCACCATCTGCTCATAGGTGGCGCCGGTCATCTGCATATACTGCTCCATAGCGATGCCCTGCATGGTAATGCGCTGCGCGAACTCATCCACCATCTGCTTCTGCTGCGTCTCCAACATCGCGTCGGGGATCTCCATCTCGGCAGCGTCCACAGCCGCTTTCACGGCCGCCTCCTGCTTCTCGTTCTTCGCATCCTTCTGTTTCTTCTCTTCCAGATTCTTCTTCACGTCCTCGCGGTACTCAGCCAGCGTCTCAAATTCGGAGATGTCGCTCGCGAACTCATCGTTTAACTCGGGAAGTTCCTTTGCCCTGATCTCCTTCACCGTGCACTTAAAGACCGCTTCCTTGCCCTGCAGATGCTCCGCCTGATAGTCCTCGGGGAAAGTGACCTTCACTTCCGTCTCCTCGCCGAGCTTCGCGCCCACAAGCTGCTCCTCAAATCCGGGAATAAAAGCGCCCGAACCGATGGTTAACGGATAGTTTTCTCCCTTGCCGCCCTCAAAAGCGACGCCGTCCACAAATCCCTCAAAATCAAGGGTCGTCATATCGCCATCCTGCACCGGACGGTCATCCACCGTAATATTTCTCGCGTTGTTCTCCCGCTCTTTGTTGATCTCGGCATCCACTTCCTCGTCCGTCACCGTGGTGTCCATCACTTCCACCTTCACGCCCTTGTACTCGCCGAGCTTCACTTCCGGCTTCAACGCCACCGTAGCCGTGAAAATAAAAGGCTTGCCCGCCTCAATCTGGATTACCTCGATCTTTGGAGAGGATACGATCTCCTCCTCACACTCGTCAACCGCCTTGTCGTATGCGTCGGGAATCACGATATTCGCCGCTTCCTCGAAAAAAATCTCCTTGCCGTACATTCTCTCCACCATCTGGCGGGGCACCTTCCCCTTGCGGAAGCCCGGTATGCTGATCTTCTTCTTCTCCTGCTGATAAGCCTTCTCCACGGCCTTCTCAAACTCGGCCGCTTCTGTCTCAATCGTCAGCTTCGCCATGTTTTTTTCTAATTTTTCCACCTGTAAACTCATGCTATGGGTTCCTCCTTCAATTCCTCTGTTAGCTACTTCGTTTTCTATATATTAACCTCTCTCGAGTTTTCAGCTACAATCACCAAAACATTATAGCACAAGCCTTTTTAAAATACCAGTTATTTTTTCCGCGAATAAGCGGAGCCCGCCACACACACAACACGAAAACACCCCGCCTGTGTTTTCACAAACGGGGCATCTTCTCTTATCTTGCTGTTACTGCATCTGCTCTTCCTGCTTCTTGATCATTCTACGAACCATCTCACCGCCGATAGAACCTGCTTCTTTGGAAGTAAGGTCACCGTTGTAACCCTCTTTCAGGTTTACGCCCAGCTCGGACGCCACCTCAGTCTTGAAACGATCCATTGCTGCCTTTGCTTCAGGAACCTCTACTCTATTCGTCTTGTTGCTTGCCATTTCTTTTCACCTCCGAAATACATTTGAATCTTTTTGATTCTTTATCTATATTTGAGACAAGCGCATTCTCCGTGCGCCTGTCTTTTGGCTTGGCCGCCTGACTGCACACTTTGTTTGCCGCTTATCTTGATGTTAGTATGTTCGGATGAAATGAAATTATAATAGTATTTTTTTCCAGTTCAGAACCATGCGTAGTGTGAGAAGTACTTCTAGCCACTCACAGCAAAGGCTGTTTCGTGGAGAATTACTAAGTCTCACACAGGAGAATGCCTAAAATACAGGCATTCTCCAGGACGAACTTGTTCGTCCGTGGATTTTGAGTCACAGCCAAGCTGTGACATGGAGATTAGGATGAAATGGCTCGTGAGAGCTTGCTCTCAAAGAGCAATTTCAGCATAAATTTATATGGCGAGAGCCATATAATGAGCAAAAGGAAGCATCGCAGATGCGTTTTTGCGAATGCAGCATGGTGCAAAACCACGTTATCCTCGATACATGATTTTTCCCGCCATCTCCTCCGCCGCATCTTTCCCCTGCAATTTTTCCAAAACGGCAAGCCCGAAGGGAATCGCCGCACCCATGCCGCGCCCCGTGACGATATTGCCGTCGATCACCGCCGGCTCCTGCCTCACGTCCGCGCCTGCAAGCTCCGCTTCCATATCGGGGAAGGAGCAGGCTTTCTTTCCATTTAAATGGCCGCGGTGTCCCAAAATCGATGGAGCGGCACAAATAGCCGCCACCGTCTTGCCCGCCTTCATAAAAGCATCCACCTGCTCCATCAGCGCACCGCAAGCCTCCAGATTCTTCGTGCCCGGCATGCCTCCCGGCAGGACAATCACGTCTGTCTCACCGAAATTTACCTCCGGAAGAACCTTGTCCATCGTCACTTCCACACCGTGAGAACCCGTGACTCTCCGCTCTCCCGTGACGGACACCATGGTAATCTCTTCCCCCGCGCGCCGAAGGATATCAACCACCGTCAACGCCTCGATCTCCTCATAACCTGTTGCAAAAAAAATTGCCGTTTTGCTCATGCTTTCCTCCATTCCGAAACGCTTGCCATTTTTTCAATTCCGGCCGGTACAGCGCAAATTAAGTCTTTGATATATTCGCCGCACCAGCCTTTACGCCTCACAGACAATTATATTATACCCTAACAGAAATTTTATGACAAAAGATTTTTATCACCTCGCCGCATCAGCACAATTCCCGTCACATCCGCCAGCACCCATCCGATGGGAATCGCCCACCAGATCCCAAGAACACCGATTGCCGGATGCGCCGCCAGTATATATGCAAGCGCAACCCGCGTTCCAAGAGAAATCACCGTCAGAACGAGGGAAACACCCGGCCTGTTAACGCCACGGAAATATCCGTACAGCAAAAACAAAATGCCGATGCCGATATAGAAAGCGCCCTCAATCCTCAGATACCGCATCCCGATTTCTATGATCTGCGTCTCTCCCGCATCCACAAAGATCAGCATGAGAAATCTCGCCAGCACAAACACCAAAATTGAAATAACACCACAGAAAACGGCGGAAACAGTCATCGCCTTCCTTGTCCCCCGCTTCACCCGCTCCGCCTTTCCCGCGCCGAAATTTTGCGAAATAAAAATCGAGTAGGCATTGCCGAACTCCTGCGCCGGCATATAGGCAAAGGTGTCGATCTTCACCGTTGCCGCAAAAGCCGCCATCACCGCAGGCCCGAAGCTGTTGACAAGGCTCTGCACCATCAAAATGCCGAAATTCATCACCGACTGTTGCACGCCGGTCATCAGGGAATAACCGCAGATTTCTCCCACCGGCTTTTCCTCCCGCCAAAAACGCTTCCAGGAAAACCGGAAATACGGCTCCTTTATCCAAAGATATATGCCAAGTCCCACACCCGAAACCGCCTGCGCGATCACCGTCGCCTCCGCCGCCCCGGAAAGCCCACGCCCCAAACTGCACACAAAAAACAAATCCAGGACAATATTCAAAATCGAGGCCACTCCCAAAAAATACAGTGGCGCTACAGAATTGCCGAGCGCGCGAAGCAGAAAGGCAAAATAATTATACAGGAAAATAAAGAAAATTCCCCAAAAGACGACCGCCAGATATTCCCTTGTCATCTCGTAAAGTTCCGCAGGCGTGCGCAGCAGCACAAGAATCGGGTGCATCGAAACCTGCGAAAACACCGTGAGCGCTACGGCCAGGACGCCAATCAGCACAAACGCCGTCTGTGCGCAGATCCTTACCCTTTCCCTGTCTTCCTTTCCTATATAATAGGAAAAAACAGCGCCGCCTCCCATGCAAAGACCGATCAGCAAAGAATTTAAAAACGTCATAAGCGCATAGGAAGAACCCACCGCCGCCAGCGCCTGCGCACCTACAAACTTCCCCACTACCCAGGTGTCCGCTATGTTATAGCACTGCTGTAGCAGATTGCCCAGTATCATAGGCGCTGCAAATAAAAGCAGCGATTTTGTCACATTGCCTTTTGTCAAATCCCGGTTCATCTTTCTAATTCCTTCCTTCGTTTTAAATGCGGCGGCACAGCGGTTTGGCGCGTCGTTTTAGCCGGCAATACGGTATTCTCTGAATTATACAACTTAATCATAACACAGCACGGCAAAATAAAACAGGTTTTCGTGTTGCCACACAGCCTTGCGTCTGTTATCGTATATGTATCATATACATTTGGTCGAGAGGTTCTTCTCAGCCATTATGCCGTGTAAAGTCTTATACTACAATAGCGACTAATATGCTCTCAGAGTCTCTTTGCGCCTGATTTTGTGAGATGATTTGAGTCAGGTGCACGAGAGATTCCTGGAATACATACTAACTTTCAGGAGGATTATAATGACAGAAAGTGAAAAAATGTTAGCGGGACAACTCTACGACTGCGGAGATCCCGAATTACTGGCGCAGTGGCACAAGGCAAAGGATTTGGTGAAAGCCTACAACAGTCTGCCTTCCGAAGACGCCGTGCAAAAAGACCGGATTTTGGAAGAGCTGCTCGGCAAAAAAGGGAAAAACCTCTGGATCACCGCGCCCTTTTTTGCCGATTACGGCAACAATATTTATTTTGGTAACAACTGCGAAGTGAACATGAACTGTACCTTTCTGGACGACAACGCAATCCGTATCGGGGATAATGCGCTCATCGCCCCCAATGTCCAGATCTATACCGCCTTTCATCCAACAAACGTGCGCGAGCGGTTCGGGGAACCGAAGGAGGACGGCTCTTTCATGTTCTGCAAGACGCAGACAGCGCCTGTCACCATCGGGGACAATGTCTGGATTGGCGGCGGAGCCATTATTATGCCGGGCGTTACCATCGGAAATAACGTGGTCATCGGCGCTGGAAGCGTAGTCACAAAGGATATCCCGGACAACACGGTTGCTTACGGAAACCCCTGTCTTGTTATGCGGGAAAACAACTGAGGGAAAAGGAGCCATACATGGAAATCGAACGCAAATTTACTGTCTCAACCCTGCCGGTCAATCTGAAGTCCTACCCCTGTCATATTATCGAGCAGGCTTATCTCAACACCGACCCGGTCGTCAGAATACGGAAGGAGGACGTTTCCTACTACCTGACCTACAAGGGTAAGGGGCTTCTTGCGAGGGAGGAGTACAATCTCCCCTTAAATGAAGAATCCTACTATCATCTGCGGGAAAAGGCAGACGGAAATGTGATTTCAAAAAAACGCTATGTGATACCAATTTCCGATCCGAAATTTGATATGACACAATTGTCGTCCGCTGAAAACTCTATTGACCAGATAAGTTTATCCGTGGAACTGGACATTTTCGATCCTCCCTTCGCCCCTCTGGTCATCGCCGAGGTGGAATTTCCGGACGAAAAAACGGCGGAAGCGTTTCTCCCTCTTGACTGGTTTAGTCAAGACGTCACAAACGATCCCGCCTATCACAATTCCAATTTAAGCCGCCGCAAGCTGTAGAAAGCCCAGCCAAACCCCCGCTGCAAACTGACGGACATCAAGGCTTCTCAACACGGCCCCGTGGACTCCCGCACAACAAGTTCCGCCGGAAAGACAATCTGTTGCGGCTCCTCCCTCTGTGCAATGACATCCAGCAGAAGCCATATTGTCTTTTTGGCTATCTCCTCCACCGGCTGCTTCATGGTTGTAAGCTTCGGATTGTAGTATTCGCCCAGCTCAATCCCGTCATATCCGGCCACGGATATATCCTCGGGAATCCTTTTTCCCGCCTCCAGCACGGCGCGGCATGCCCCGATCGCCAACGAATCCGACACCGCGTAAATGGCTGTGACCTCCTCGCCCGACTCCAAAAGCTCCTTTGTCGTCAGATACCCGTTTTCCATGGAATAATGATCGAGTTCCTCACGGACGTAACAGATCAGCTCCTCTGGAACGTCCAACTCACGTTTCGCATAAGCCTCACGGTAACCCTGGGTACGCAGACTGCCTATCGGTCCCATCTTCTCCGTAATCAGAGCAATCCTCCTGTGACCAAGCCCCAGCAGATATTCCGTCATCTTCTCACTCTCAAGCCTGTCGTCCACTGCGATGTTGGAAAAATCCACTTTACACACCTGATCTGATATATTGACTCCTATGGTACTGAAGATAAAGGGCACTTTCAGCTTCTTCAGCTCTTCTTCCGTGTGGTCGAACAATCCGCCCAAAAAGACGATCCCTCGCAGCCGCTTCTCCTTCTCCAGCTCCAGCGCCACGTCGATCTCATCCTCCTGCTCCTCCACATGACGGAGCACCAGCGCATATCTGCTGCGCTGAGTCTCCTCCTCGATTATCTTAATCATGCTGCTGAACAGGGGGTTGGTAATTCCCTTTACCAGCACCGCGATACATTTGGCATCTGTTCTCTTCAAATTTCTGGCGCTGTTGTTTGGAATAAAGCCGGTTTCATCGATGACATCCATGATCATCCGTTTGGTAGCCGGATTGATGTCCGGGTGGTTATTGATGGCGCGCGAGACTGTGCTGACCCCCACGCCACACTTTTTCGCTATATCCTTTATTGTAATCTCTGCCATCTGAACACCCCGTACCCGTTTCCGCTTTATTCCCTTATTTATTTCCGTGCTAATCTCATAATTTATAATAGCTTTACTGCTTTGCTCTTCCGTAAAGCTTTGTCATATCCAGTATTCTCTCCGCCAAAGCCTCGGTAAACTGGCCGGGCAGCATCCGCCACTTCCAGTTCGTCCCAAGCGTGGAAGGCATATTGGTTCTGGCCCCCGTCCCAAGTCCGAGATAATCCTGCATCGGAATCACGCAGGTATCGGATACGCTCGCCATAGCCGCCCTGATAAACTCCCACTGGACATCCTTGTTTGACCTGATGTTCAAATACCTTCTGGCAAAAGCCTTATCCTTGCGGTTTAGCTTTTCATACCAGCCAAGCGTCGTATCGTTGTCGTGTGTTCCTGTATAGACAATACTGTTCGACACATAATTGTGGGGCAGATAATCGCTCTCCTCCCTTGAATCAAAGGCAAACTGTAAAATTTTCATGCCGGGATACCCGGTCTTTTTCACCAGATTAATGACTGATCTGGTCAAAAATCCGAGATCCTCCGCGATCACGGCCTTTTTCCCAAGCTTTGCCTTCATCGTCTGAAAGATATCGTATCCGGGGCCTTTCTCCCAGCGCCCGAACTCCGCCGTCTCATCGCCAAAGGGAATGGAGTAATATTCGTCAAATCCTCTGAAGTGGTCGATCCGCACCACATCGTAAAGTTTATAACAGTAGGCGATCCTCTTCATCCACCACTCATAATCCGTCTCTTTATGATAATCCCAGCGGTACAGCGGATTTCCCCATAACTGTCCCGTAGCGGAAAATGCATCCGGCGGACAGCCCGCCACCGCCACAGGCGTCAGCGTCTCATCCAACTGGAAAAGTTCCGGGTTTGCCCACGTATCCGAACTGTCAAACGCCACATAAATTGGAATATCCCCGATGATTTCTATGTTCTTCTGATTCGCGTAGGCTTTCAGCGCAAACCACTGCTTTGCAAACAAATACTGCTGGAACTGGTAAAAAGCCACTTCCTCCGCATACTTTTCGGCGTAGCTCTTCATCGCCGCCTCTTTGCGGAGCCTGATGTCCTCGTCCCACTCAGCCCAGCTCTTGCCGCCAAAAGCATTCTTCACCGCCATATAGAGGGCGTAATCCTTCAGCCAGTAGGCATTCTCCTCAACAAACCGCAGATAATCGGAATCCTGTTCAATATGGCTGTTCACAAACGCTGTTTTAAGTATCTTAAACCGGGACAGATAAATTTTCTCGTAATCCACATAAACGTCGTCATCCCCAAAGTCGTACCGGCCACAGTCCTCCTTTGTCAGATAGCCGTCCTCGACCAGCGTCTCCAGATCAATATAATAGGGATTTCCCGCAAAAGTGGAAAAAGACTGATAGGGAGAATCCCCATAGCCTGTAGGGCCGAGCGGCAGAATCTGCCAATAGGACTGCCCCGCTTTTTCTAACAGATCAATAAAAGTATATGCCTCCCTGGAAAAGGCGCCGATCCCGTACCTTGAAGGGATCGCGGATACAGGCAGCAAAACACCGCTCTTTCTCATAACTTACACTTTTCCTTTCCTGTCAATCGTTCCGCCTCTTCACGGAAATCGATTTCTATAAAATTTTACAATATTTTGTCGAAAAAGGCAAGCATGATCAAGGGGTCCCACCCCTGATCATAATTCCGGCGGAGAATGCCGCATTTTGGGCATTCTCCGAAGTTTTTCTCTTTAACCTTTCACCGCACCCGCGGCTACACCCTTGATGATATACTTCTGGCAGCACAGGTAGAAAATGATAACCGGAATAATACTCATCAGAATAAGCGCCATCGTCGCACCAAGATCCACCGTACCGTAACTGCCTTTCAAATACTGGATGTGAATCGGGATCGTGCGGTATTTATTGATGTCAAGCACTAACACAGGCAGCAGATAGTCGTTCCACACCCACATGATCTCCAGAATGCCAACGGAAATCATCGTCGGTTTTAACATCGGCACAACCACCTGGAAGAAAATTCGTACAGGCCCGCATCCGTCGATGGACGCCGCCTCCTCCACTTCAAGCGGAATCGCTTTCACAAATCCGACAAACATGAAGATTGCAAGTCCGGCACCGAATCCAAGATAGACGATCGGAATCGTCCAAGGTGTATTCAGATGCAGCTTATCCGCCGTTTTGGACAGCGGAAACATCACCATCTGGAAAGGCACCACCATGGAGAACACGCACAGGAAATAGACTACCTTACACAAAAGGGAATTCACTCTGTCGATATACCATGCCGCCATGGAAGTACAAAGCAAGATTAAAAACGTGGAAAGTAACGTAATCAGAACACTGTACATCACGCTGTTCGCAAAGGGATAATTACCGAAGGTCATGCCGTTTACGAAGTTGCTGAAGCCTGCGCTCATCTCCCCTGTTGGAATCGCAAACGTATCGGTTTTTACAAAGGTGTTCTGTTTAAAGGAGTTGATCACCACCGCCAGCACAGGGAGTACATAGATGATGCTGACCACAGCCAATATCACGGAAAGAATGGTTTTGTGTCCGTTCGCGGATGACATTTTATTCTTATTCATTACTGCTGCACCTCCCTCTTACGCGTATAGCTCAACTGAAGCAGTCCGAGTCCGGCCACCAGGATAAAGAAAACCACGGCCTTTGCCTGCGCCACACCCTGAGAAGTCGTGTTGGAGCTGTAGAATGTATTGTAAATATTGAGCGCCAGCATTTCTGTCGTCTTAATGGTCGTTCCGCCCGGCTGAATGATAAACGGCTGTCCACCGGTCAACGCCAGGTTCTGGTCAAAGAGCTTGAAGCCGTTTGTCAGGGAGAGGAAGATACATATGGTAAAGGAACTCATCACGTTAGGAATCGTCACTTTAAACAATGTCTGCATGGAAGTCGCGCCGTCGATGCGGGCCGCCTCCAGAATATCCCCAGGTACATTCTGCAGCCCTGCAATATAAATGATCATCATATAGCCGACCTGCTGCCAGCACATGAGGATAATCAGTCCCCAAAAACCGTATTTGCTTTCCAAGAGAATGGAAGTCTGATAGCGTCCGAGTATGCCGTCAAAGATCATTGACCAGATGTAGCCCAGTACGATACCGCCGATCAGGTTCGGCATAAAGAATACGGTACGGAACAGGTTGCTTCCCTTAATTTCCAGCGTCAGGATATATGCCACGATAAACGCCAGCACATTGATAATGGCCAGCGATACGATGGCAAACATTGCCGTATACCAGAACGCGTGGCGGAAAGAAGCATCCTGAAAAGTCTTCACATAGTTGCCAAAACCGATAAATTTCGCGTCGGAAATCAAACGGAACTGGCACATGGACAGCCAGATACCCTGGATGAAAGGCCATACAAATCCAATGACAAATGCAATAAGTACAGGACCCATAAAGAGAATGCCCCAACGTTTTGTCGCCTTTTGAAGAGAATTCGTGGCGGTAATTTTTTTGCTTTTCATGGTATCACCCCCTGGTTTATTTTTAAGTACACTGTTTCATAAGCCGTCTAGGCTCTGCTAATACCCGGCAAAGGCGGGGCGGATAAACACCCGCCCCGCCGCCTGTTTGATTTATCAATATTATTTTTATTTTCCGCAGTTTTGCCGTCTCTTCCTAGTTGTTCACTGCGTTGTACTCTGCTGCCCAGCCGTCCACAAATGCCGTGCGTACGACCTCCCAGTTTGCATCGGACTGATCTGCGTTATACTGGTTCAGAGCGCTTACCAGCGTTGCGCGGTAAGAATCTACGTTAGGCTGGAAGTTGGTCGCCCAGTTCATCACATAGCATCCGTCAGCCGTGTACTTGTCCGCTGCTGCCAAAAAGCCATTGGTGGACTCTGCCGCAGATTTGTAAGGCATAACGCCGAAGCTGTCTACCAACTTGCGGGAAGCGTCAGGATCGGTCACACACCATACCATAAAGTCCATCGTAGCCTGCTGATCCTCTGCGGAAGCCTTGCTGTTGATTGCCCAGCAGTTCTCTGTACCGCAGTTTAAGCCTGCCTTTTCCTCTCCTGCGACACCACAGTAATAAGGGATCATCGTAGCGTTGGGCACATCGTTCTTCACCGCGTCATATTCCCAGGAACCGTTTACGAAGAATGCCGCCTGCCCCGTCTTGAACTCGTTCTCCGCATCATGTCCGCCGGTAGCCAGCTCCTTCGGATCTGTCAGGCTGTTGTTGATGCAAAGGTCATACAGGTTTTTGAAGTTATCCATATACTTGCCGGTGATGGTCGGCGGGCACTCTGTCCAGGGTGTACCCTCCTGCTCGTAGTAGTACTCAAGGTTCGCCATATGACCCGTAAATCTCCAGGAAGAAGAACCATCCATATCGGAGGAGGAGAAAGCGTCAAATCCAAGTTCGCCAGCGCGCGCATGAATGTCCTCAGCCACCGCCTTCAAACCGTCGAAGTTCTTGATCTCGTCCATTGTGTGACCCGCTTTTTCAATCAGATCCGGATTTACGATAATGCCGTAGCACTCGTAGCAGTAACCGATGGAAACCAACTTCCCTGTCTCGTCATAAAGGTTGTAAGCGTCCGTATTCAGCTCGTTGGCAATCGCCGTGCCCGTCAGATCAAGCGCGTAATCTTTCCAGTCCTTTACGCCTGCCTGGTTACCGATGACAAACAGTGTCGGAGGAGCGGATTTATCCATCTCGGATAACAGCGTCGTGGAGTATGTGCCAGAAGCGGCGGTAACCACCTTCACTTCTACACCCGTCTTAGCCGTGTAGTCCCCTGCGATCTCCTGTAACACTTCATCGGACTCCGGCTTGAAGTTCAGCCAATATACCGAACCGCCGCCTGCTGCCGGAGCTGCCGCCTCGCCTGCGTCAGCAGCCGGAGCCTCTGTTGTGGAGCTGTCCGCCGCGGGCGCCTGTGACGCGCCGCCGTTGTCAGAACCGCCGCCACAGCCTGCTAACATGGTGGAAACCATCGCTACGCAAAGCATTGTGCTAACAATTTTCTTTTTCATTGTTTTTTCCTCTCCCTTTCATTTATTAAAGTAACAGTTTGTTGTTTGGAAATCGTTCTGGTAACGGTTTCGGTATCGTCACCGGTAACGTTTCCGTTTTCTTGGGTTAAGTATATAACCTAACTACAATTTTTGCAATAGGGTATTTCATTTATATTCCATTTTTTCCATTTTACACAGAAATTATTCAGGCCAATTATGCACTTTGCATAATTGTTGTCTACGACCATAGATACACAAATAAGCAGATTCGAGATGCTTGCACCCCTCGTACGCCGTCTTCGTCACTTTCCGATTCTGTCTATTCGCGCAGGTCACTGCCTGCCCTGCCAAAACGCAAGAAAGGCCGCTTCGCTTTCCAAAGGCATTCTCCATTGCTGTCTTCTTATTTTCTACCGAAGCTTACAAAAAGGGGCACATTTCGCGTACCGAAGAAAAGAGAAGCTGCGGCTTCACCTCGGAAGTTTCCAGTTCCTCCATAGTCGCCTCCCCACTCAAAACAAGCACGCTTTTTAATCCATGGTTGACGCCTGCCGCGATGTCCGTATACAGCCTGTCCCCAACCATGGCGATCTGACTCCGCCCGCAATCCACTCTCTTTGTCAAATATTCTATTATATCCTCGTTCGGCTTGCCGATCACCCTGTCCGGATAGCGAAAAGCCGAGGCATGGATAAAGGCGTGAATGGCTCCCGCATCCGGTATAAAGCCGTCCTCCGTCGGGCAGTTGTAATCCGGGTGCGTGGCCAGATACGGCAGCCCCGCCCTCACGAAATCACATACCCTACACATTTTCCGATAATCAAGAGACGTGTCAAAAGCCGTCACCACCACCTCGGGATCTGCATCCTCCAATCGGATTCCCGCCTGCGAAAATTCTTCCTTGAGCAGCTCGTTTCCTAAAAGGAACACCTTCTTACCCGAAAAATGCCGCTGTAAATAATAGATGGTTGCCTGTCCCGAGGTAATGATCTTCTCTTCCCCTACGAAAAGCCCCATTCTGGCGAGCTTTTCCACATAAACCGCCGCATTCTTTGAAGAGTTGTTCGTCAAAAAGACATATCTTCTCCCCGAAGCCTCTATGCGATCCAAAAATTCCTTTGCCCCATCTATCCATTTTTCTCCCAGATAAATTGTCCCGTCCATATCAAGAGCAAAACATCTTACCTGTGACAAAATCCCGTCCCTGTCCTCGTTTAATTCCGGAAGTCCCTTCCGCATGGCTTTCTCTCCTCTTCTTTCCTGCGTGTTTTACTCGTCGCAGACTCGGCAGTCTGCGACCTAAGAATTGCTCCGCAATTCTTTCCTAAGTATTTCACTGCTTTCGCTCGTCGCAGTCTTAGCAGTCTGCGACCTGAGAATTGCTCTACAATTCTTTCCTAAGTGTTTTACTCGTCGCAGACTCGGCAGTCTGCGACCTAAGAATTGCTCTGCAATTCTTTCCTAAGTATTTCACTGCTTTCGCTTTGTTATTATGTTATAATAAGCGCAGGAAAAAAACAAGCGACAAGGAGAGTCTCTATGAAAGAACAGCTATATACCATTCCCTTAAACGACGCCATAAACGCGCAGGACGAATGTCCTTTCTGTTATATTGAACGGAATGTGGAGCAGGATCTTCTGGATTTCGTTCTTGGCTCGGGCGCTTCCTATATGGAGAGCGATGTGCGCGAGCAGACGGATCAGGCCGGCTTTTGCAAAAACCATTTCAAAAAGATGTTCGACTATGGAAACACGCTCGGAAACGCCTGGATTCTGAAAACCCACTACCAGAAAATAAACCGGGAGCTGCAGGAACAGATTAAAAGCTTCACCCCCGGCAAAACCTCATTAAAGGACAAACTTAAAAAAACGTCCGGGCACACGAATCCCATCGGCAAATGGGTCGCCGAAAAGGAATCTTCCTGCTATATCTGCAAACGCTTTGCGGACACTTACGCCCGCTACCTGGACACTTTCTTTGTGATGTTTAAAAAGGATCCTGAGTTTCGCGCAAAAGTAAAAGGCGGCAAGGGATTTTGTCTCTGCCACTTCGGCGACCTGTGTGAGGCAGCGGATAAACGCCTAAACGATAAGGAAAAAGCCGAGTTCTATGAAATGCTCTTCCCCTTGATGGAGGAAAATATGGCGCGTCTTTCGGAGGACGTCTCCTGGCTTGTGGAAAAATTCGACTACCGCAACAAGGACGCCGATTGGAAAACCTCCAAGGATGCCATTCAACGCGGTATGCAGAAATTGAAAGGCGGCTACCCCGCAGATCCGCCGTATAAGGCAAACAAATAGGGCGTCCTCATCTGAGATCGCCCCTCTTTGCAATTTATAATGTTTTACTCTTCTCTCCGCTTTTTAGCTGACCGGACTAAACCGCATCCGTAGAATCGTCGCCATCTTCGTCATCGAAAAACTCTTCCACATCCTTTACGTTGCTTCCGACTATTTTGTCCGTCGCCTCAGCCTTGAGCGCCTGAATGCCTTCTTTAAACTCTTCCCTGGCTTCCTCTTTGGATTCCTCCAAAGCCTCGGCAGTTTCATCGGCCTCACCGGCCTCCTCTTCCTTCTTTCCGAGATCGAGATCCACATAATTTCGATCCGCTTCCTTCTCCTCCGGTTCTTCGTCGAAATTGTCAAAATCATCGTCGTCAAAATCGTCGTCGATCAACGCATCCCTGTCCTTCAGGTAATAGTACATTCCTCCTGCTACGGCGCCCAGAGCCGCTGCCACCATAAATAATTTACCAAATTTCTTTGCCATCAGTGTTCTCCTTTCACCGTGCCGGTTCCTATTACCATTATATTAATACTATTTTGTGAAAATGAAAAGAGAATATGTATAAAAAAAGAGAAAACTTTGTAAATTTAATCTTTTCATCCTCCTTTTTTCCACAAGATCTAGTGGTTTGAAAAAATATTCAAACTAGTTTTTCGCAGGTCATTGAATCCCCGACGGCATTGTGTTATAGTTAGAGTCGACCAAGAAGGTCAGTTTATGTAGAATTGAGGAAGACATGAACGAAAAATTTTTTGATCTGAAAAAAGAAAAGCAGGACCGCATGATCAATGCCGCCTTGAAAGTATTCTCTGCAGGCGGCTATAAACATGCCAGCACAGACGATATCGTTAGGGAGGCCGGTATCAGCAAAGGGCTCTTATTTCATTATTTCGGGAGTAAACTTGGCCTTTACAGCTTCCTCTTTGACTACAGTGTGCGTTTTATGAAGCTTGAGCTGACCGGCGGCGTCCCCTCTTCCGAGCGGGACTATTTTGAAATACGCCGGCAGATGGAATATGCCAAAATGCAGGTTCTCAAAAATTATCCCTACATGCAGCAGTTTTTGGATCGTTGCCGTTTTGAGGACGTGAGCGAAGCGCTTTTGGCCACCGAGCGCCAGAAAAACGTGTTGAGCGACATCCAGGCGGTTTTAAAAAACCAGAGCGACCGCTCCAGATTCCGCGAGGAGGTTGACTATGAAAAACTGGATCAGATGCTCACCTACACGCTCGACGGCCTGATGGACGCCCGTTTCCAGGACGCCTCATTCCACCCTGACATGTTTTACGAGGAAACCTGCGCTTATCTGAATATGATGAAAAAGCTTTCCTATCGCTGACACGCACAGATATCGAGTAGGGACGCTCTTCTTTCCCATTCGCTGCGCGACTTGCATAATCAAAAGTCTGGTTCAACGCCAGACTTTTTTTAATATGCCGATGCCTTCTGTAATTTCTTCCGGAGACAGTCCGCCATAGCCCAAAATCATCGTTGCCAAGTCTCCCTTTTCCGTCGTCCCTTCCATGCGAAAAGCTTCCAGCCCGTATACTTTCACCTCCGCCACCGCCGCCGCGTGTTCAAGCTGCTCTTCGGTTCTGCCTCTTTTATCGGTAAGCAGGACATGTAAACCCGCGTTCTCACCGCTTACGGAAAAATCTTCCTCAAGCTCCTTTAGCTCGTCAAGCAAAAGATCGTGCTTTGTGCGGTAAAGTTTGCGCATCTTATTGAGATACCTCTCAAAATATCCGTCCCTGATAAACTCGTTTAAAATGGTCTGGTCAATTCTGGATACCGTGGAAGAAAAAAAGCCGCATTCTCTACGGTATCTTTCTAACAGCGGGTAAGGAAGCACCATGTAGCTGACACGGATAGCCGGGGCTATCGCCTTGGAGAATGTTCCGATATAGATCACACGCCCTTGTCTGTCAGATGCTTGCAGCGAAGGCAGAGGTTTCCCCTTATAGCGAAACTCACTGTCGTAATCGTCCTCAATCAAATATCTGTCCTGTCCCTCCGCCGCCCACTGCAAAAGCTCCATACGCCTGCCGATCGGCATGGAAACGCCTGTTGGATACTGGTGGGACGGCATCACGTAGGCGAGCTGCGCTCCGCTCAGCGTCAGTCTGTCCACGCAAATTCCCCGCTCATCCATGGGAATCAGGGAGATCGGATAGGCAAATGAGCGAAAGATACGGTAAGCCCTGATGTAAGTCGGATTCTCCATCGCCACATGGATATGACGCCCCAATATCTTTTCCAGCAAAAGAAGCAGGAAATCGTTCCCTGCCCCGACAATAATCTGCTCCGGTTCACAATTCACTCCCCTGGACCCGTGCAGATACCGGCAAATCGTCCTTCGAAGCTCCATGTCCCCCTGCGGCTCTCCCAAGGCAAACATGCTGCTTCTGGCATCCACCAGAATATTTTTCGTAATCTTCTTCCATGTGGCATAGGGGAAACAGCTCATATCAATGGCTGTCGGCGAAAAGTCGAAACGCCACGCCGGAGGCTTTTTTACCTCGTCATGTTCCGGCTTCTCATGCCTTACCTCTACGCCGGTATCATAAAGCTCTTTCACATCGCCGACAAAATAGCCTTTCTTCGGCTTTGCCGTCAAATATCCCTCCGCCACTAGCTGCCCGTAGGCCATATCCACCGTAGTTCTGGACACTTGAAGATAATCCGAGAGAAATCTCGCCGAGGGAAGCCTTTCATTCTGCAAAAGGCTCCCCTTTCTGATTTCCTCCCGGATATACTCATAAATCTGCTCGTATAACGTTTTACTGCTTCCGGCATCCAGCCGGATATTGATTGGCAGTTCTCTCATTACATCCGGCCGCCGTTATTTTCTGCTCGCGGCATTCTTTTCCTTAATCTTCTTCATCAACATTTCCTTCACATCTCTGGCCTTGTCTCTCATACGGGGATTGACCGTTTTGGAGACAACCAGATTTGAAATCAGGCGGCTGGCCACATCGTACTGCTCAAAGCGCATCGCCGTCACCGAGATCAGGAAGTCTACGGTAGGCTCATCCATGCCGCACATCGGATAGCTCTCCGCCTGTCTGGCCGCCAGAAAACCTTCCAACGCATTCCTCAAGAATTCGTCTTCCTCTTCCTGACACTTCTTCTTCTGCTCCTCGTAATCCGGCTGTTCGGGATCCAGATTCTCCGCCTTACCTCTGAGAAGCCATGCCGTCTTCAGACAGATATAAGCTTTCTCGCTTGCTTTCGCCTGTTTGACAATCGCGTTTGCGAGAGCCAGCTTGTAGCGCTCCAGCGCCTCGTCATAAGTGTAAGTCTCCGCCGCCTCCTTCTGCGGTTTAAAGGTGGCTGAGATCGTCTTTTGAATATTCTTCGCCTGGGGAGATGTAAGGTACTTGAAAAATCTGCTGAGCGCCGCATAGCCGCAGGAAGGGCACATGATAACGTCATACTTTAACATATCAATCTGCTCATATCTGGGGCGAAGATCCAAATCGCTGCCCGCCAGCTTCGCCTTGCCGATCTTGACGGTTCTCGCCTTAAATTCCCTGTCGCACAGAGGACAGGTGAAAGATTTGTCAAAAAGAAGATCCTGCTCCTGTACCGTATGCACAGCCGCAGCTCCTCCTTCTGCCTCTTCCGATTTCTTTGGCGTTTCATAGAGGTTCATATCCTCCAGATTATTAAGTCCAAACTGCTCTAAGCCTGATAACAGTCCTGCCATTTTTTTATCCTCCCCAAATTGCTTTTTATACTATCATATATGTTTACAACGTCTGCGCTTACTCTCTTTGCAGTACAAATTCTGTTCACGGGCTTCGCCCTATGCAGCCTTTCAGATTAATGCCTCGGTGAGCATGCTCCCCTCCTCATTTATCTTCTGTCTGCTCCTTTGCCCGCTGTGCAAACTCGATTTCGCTTCGCTCCATCTCGTTCACGGGCTTCGCCCTATGCAGCCTTTCAGATAAATGCTTCGGTGAGCTTGCTCCCCTCTTCATTTATCTTCTGTCTGCGCACTGCTCATTGCCTACGTGTACATTTTACCCTAATTCTCTGTTTTCGGCAATACGTAGGAGCTTTTAAGAGATACAATTCTGTTAAAAACAAGGTTATCCGGCCTGGAATCTTTGCAATCCACACAGAAAAATCCCTGTCTGACAAACTGGAAGCTCTCATAGGGCTTCGCATCCTTCACCGACGGTTCAATCCTGCACTCCTTCAGCACCGTGAGGGAATTGGGGTTCAGGTTGAGGCTGCCGTCCTCGTTGTAGACGCCCTTCTCCTCGTCGATGATATTCTCATAGAGCCTGACCTCCGCTTTCACCGACGAATCGGCCGCTACCCAGTGGATTGTCCCTTTCACCTTGCGGCCGTCAGGGCTGTTTCCTCCTCTGGAAGCCGGGTCGTACGTGCAGTGCACCACCGTCACCTTCCCGTTTTCATCCTTTTCGAAATCGACACATTTCACAAAATAGGCTCCCATGAGACGGACTTCGTTTCCGGGGAACAGACGGAAATATTTCTTCGGCGGTTCCTCCATAAAATCGTCGCGCTCAATGTAAAGCTCCCTGCCAAAGGGCACTTCACGTATACCGAGAGACTCGTTTTCCGGGTTATTTGCCACGGGAAGCCACTCTGTCTCCCCTTCCGGGTAGTTGTCAATCACTAACTTGACCGGATCAGTCACCGCCATAATTCTTGGCCGTTTTAACTTAAGATCCTCTCTGATACAATACTCTAACATAGAATATTCTGCCGAGGAATTTGCCTTGGATACACCGCACAGCTCCACAAAGAGCCTGATCGACTCCGGTGTAAATCCTCGTCTTCTCAGCGCCGCGATGGATACGAGCCTGGGGTCATCCCAGCCGTCCACAATCCCGTCCTCCACCAGCTTCTTAATGTATCGCTTGCCTGTGACCACATTTGTCAGATACATTTTCGCAAACTCGATCTGCTTGGGCGGATGCTGATATTCCAGCTCGGCCACCACCCAGTTGTACAGCGGTCTGTGATCCTCAAACTCCAACGTACAGATAGAATGCGTGATTCCCTCTATGGCATCCTCTATGGGATGCGCGTAATCATACATCGGGTAAATGCACCATTTATCTCCTGTATTCTGGTGAGAGAGATGCGCTACACGGTAGAGAATCGGATCCCGCATATTGATATTCGGAGAAGCCATGTCAATCTTCGCCCGCAGCGTCTTTTCCCCGTCAGCGTACTTTCCTTC
This sequence comes from uncultured Lachnospiraceae bacterium, assembly GCA_910587095.1. Taxonomy (GTDB): domain Bacteria; phylum Bacillota; class Clostridia; order Lachnospirales; family Lachnospiraceae; genus UBA3282. Next base: position 16,654 of record CAJUMJ010000025.1, on the reverse strand, counting down.
CTTCATTTCCTCAAAAAGCTTTAAATTCTCTTCCACGCTGCGATCCCTGTTCGGATCGTCTTTTCCCGGCTCCGTCAGCGTCCCCCGGTACTCGCGCATCTCGTCCGCTGTCAAGTCAGAAACATAAGCTTTGCCCTTCTTAATCAGCTTCAGCGCGCCCTCGTACATCTGGTCAAAATAATCGGAGGCGAAAAACAATCTGTCCTCGTAGTCCGCACCCAGCCATTTTACGTCCGCCTTGATGGATTCTACAAACTCACTCTTTTCTTTCGTTGGGTTTGTATCGTCGAAACGCATGTTAAACTTGCCGCCATACTTGGCCGCCAGCCCTGAATTTAAAAGAATGCTCTTGGCGTGGCCGATATGCAGATAGCCGTTCGGCTCCGGTGGAAACCTGGTGTGCACAGTTTCATAAACACCCTCTGCCAGATCCTTGTCAATGATCTGCTCGATAAAATTCTTGGATTCCACGTCCGCTCCTCCCTCTGTCTCAAAAGGGCAAAACCCCACACCGTGGAATCTTGCCCTATCCCTGAATCTGTGTTTCATGTCGTCAAATGTTATGCTCTTTCATTCCTGCAGAAAACCGGCTATTAGTCTTCCTCGTCTTCCACTGCCGCCGCAATCCCCGAAACCACTGCGGACACCACGGAAATCACCACCGGAATGATAACCACTATCAGAAATCCACCCAATAACAATGCCATAACCAAATCCTCCTGGTAATAAGTATGATAACACCCATACAATGTTAATTATACACTTTTTTCCCAAAACTGCAAGTTTCTATACCTAATTAAACTCCAATTTATGTGATATCTTCCTTTTTCCCCTGCTCTTCATCTATCAGCACCTTTTTTCGCAAAACGCAAACCCATATTTATGAATACGTTGCGCCGGTATCCGAACGCTCCTTTTCCCCTGATCCTGCGCTTTAAATACCTCTCCAGCTTCCACACGGACAGCTTTCAGCTAGTCGGGATGCCCAATCCCCGCTATTCTGCCATTAAGGCTTATCTTCCGCCCCTCTCTTCTCTTTTCCCAGTCCTGGATCACAAGAAGTTTGACTCATAAAGTCAATCTCTTCGCTCACACCCGTCCGGCTCCCCCGCGTTCATATCCGTGTACATATCAAGCAGCCCCACCGTCTCCGAAGCGGGTCTGCCATATGCATTGCAGCATTTATGAGACACATTCTTCGCCTCCTCGCTCTCCTCGTCAAAGGTAATACTCATCCGGTATACCCCCTGTTCGGACTCTGCGTCAAGATGCCGCATAATTTCCTCAATCATTTCTTTATCATTATCTCCCATTTTCCCTCCCCGGCAAATGTCTCAGCTTTGCCGTCACTCAAATCCATACAGAAAATGCCATTTTCAGGCATTCTACTGCGTAAGGCACGGTTACACCGCTGCTCTCAGAACTTCTCCCCGAAATTCCCTCCGGCATGAACGGTCGGAAATTCAGGCAAGCCCTTTGGTGAAATGTGAATGGCACAGTACGCCGGTACAGCGAATAATTAATTTTTGATAATTTGCTGTACTAGTACCACATCGACCCGTAAAGCGCATCCAGCAGATAGCCATACTCCCGGTAAAGCCTCTCACCCACGGCATTCCACTCCCGGTCTGTCATTTCAAAAAAGGCTGTCTTCGGCTTCACGTTCTGCTGCACCCGCCTTGTGAGCGGTGACAGGCGGATATCTCCCTTGACTTTAACCAGCTCTTCCTCGTTTTCACTCAGCAAAAACTCGTCTAATTCCAAGTTAAAGCTGCTCCCCTGCACGATGTGGGAAAGGCCGCCGTCCAGCCTGACCTCCAGCTCCTCATCCGGCAGCTTCACCGTCAGCTCAGAGTCAAAGCTGTTGTTTCTCCCGTCACATTGCAGATCGCCTTCCACTCTCACATTTCTCTTTTTCCCGTCCTCCGTGAGGTTGCACTTTAAGTCCGCCTCCATTCGATAATTCTCAAGCTCCATACTCTGTACGGTCTGCCAGACGATCTCGGCCTCCTGCGTCTGTTTCTCCAGCTCCTTTTTCACATGGATCTTTCCCTGCATCCGCTCTATGCCGCGATTCTCTCCGAGGAAATATACTTCCCCGTAAAAGCTCATCTTCCCCTGGCACAGCGGGAGCGGTTCTTCCACACGGATACTCCCGATCCTGTTTCTTCCGTCAATCTCAAACAAAAAGCTTATCTCGTCCGAGACGGAAATCACGTTGAAATAACTGAGGATACCCATGGCTTCTTCCCGCCCCAAACTGGTAAAATCCACGTAATCATATAGTATCTGTCTGACCAGTTCATTGAAGTACAATTCGTCAAAGCTGACTCTATACAAGTCCTTTCCCGCTTTTTCTATGGTCATATGCCGTCTGCATTCCGCAATCTGCTCGGCATAGCGCTGCAAAAAAGCGTTCCCGGCCCCCTCTTCGTCCTCCATAAACCAAAGATCCGGAAACAGCTTTATGGAGAGCTCCTCCTGCTTTGCCGGCCCAAACAGCTCCGCCCACAAGGATCTGTTGTACTGGCCAGGCACATTTTCATTCTCGATATACAAGTTCTCCAAAAAAAGCTCCGGGACGGAAAAGCAGAAATTCTCGTCGTCTCCATACAGCTCCACATGCCCAAACTCATAGTTCCTCAGACTTAAAGTCGTGGAAGACGACATTTCCCTTGCCGCCATGTCCTTTGCGTAATCCGTGTCCACTCCAAGAGTAATTTCACCCAAAAATGTGTCCATGGTAACATTCATCTTCGTGTCGGCCTGAATCCCCTGCGTGGCGTACATCCGTCCGAATTCATTTGCTCCAACCTTTTTTAAGAGCGGATTTTGAAGCTCCTTCGCCTCACGCGCCAGACGAAGCATTCCCCTTCCGACCTTGTATGCGGGCGACTGCATATGCCAAAACCATCCGCCCAAAATCACCGCCAGAATCACCGCCCCCGCGCACAAGCTGATGACAATCACCTTTTTTTTGTTATTTTTCGGCGGCAGGTATAGCTGCGCCGGCGGCCCGAAAGTATTTTTCCGCTGATCGTACGGCTGTAATCCGAAACTGTCCATAATCTCGTCCCCTTTTTTCTTTTCCCTCTATTACCATACTACCATATCCACAGCGAAAACAAAACAGAAAAGACGTATGGCAAAATTTTCCCTGTAACAGTTCAGCCATGCACTATTCCGCGAGTAAAATCGCTCTGTATGCGATTTTGGGAGTTGTGCAAGCGCCAAAATGCTACTTTGGAGCATTTTGTGTGCATTGTGGTTACTTCGTAACCACGGTGACAGTGAAGCCGAAGGCTGAACTGTTACTTTTCCCCCATGTTACCATATTTAGCGCAAATGTGAAGATATGTTGATAGAAAAAACAGCCAAATTACTTATAATCAAATGTACTAACGAATGAAGGAGGCAGGAAAAATGAAAATCGGAAATAAACTCAGCCAGTTAAGAAAACTGTCGGGAATGACGCAGGAACAATTGGCAGAAAAAATTAATGTGTCCAGACAGACAATTTCCATGTGGGAATCAGACAGCACCTCTCCCGATTTAGAAAGTATCGTTAAAATAAGCAGGATTTTTCACGTGTCACTGGATGATCTGCTCACGGATGCGGATACAGGTGTGACAAATAGAAATGACGAACAGATAACTTTAGAAGATTTGATGAAAATAAATCTTCATAACAGAAAAATGACGCTGTTACTCATCGGAGGGTTGATCTTTGTTATGGTCAGCGCATTAAATTTCGCCTATGTGTTTGCGCTGCAAAGCACCACGCTAAGTACCCAGTATATGCTGTACCGATATATCGCAACAGGGCAATATGCCAGCGCCCCTGTAAATTATATGCGGTTAATGATACCTTCTATGATTACAGGTGCGGTCGGACTGGTACTGTTCATAAGCTATTTCATTAAAAGCAGAAAAACGAAAAAAACTGAAAATCATGTTTAATTTGGATTGGAGCGAAAGCGCGTCTGTGTTGATTATACTATTTGTACAACTTTAACAGATGAAATGGAGTTTCGCAATTACATAGTTTGATTTTATTTATTTCCGTACCGGGCTATTTCTTTCTGTCTTCGCTTTATACAAGATAAAATCGGGAATGCCGTTTCGTGCATTCCCGATTCATTTCACATTCTCTTATTGAACAAAGCTCCGTTTATGCCTTCGCTGCAGCGATCTCCGCCTTTAAAGCCTCTGTCAGCTTCGGAACGATCTTGTTCAAGTCACCTACCACACCGTAATCAGCCACATCGAAGATCGGTGCATCCGCATCCTTGTTGATCGCAACGATGATGTCGGACTCCTCCATACCTGCCACGTGCTGGATCGCGCCGGAGATACCAATTGCGAAATACACGTTCGGGCGGACGGTCTTACCGGTCTGACCTACCTGCAGATCCTTCGGCTTCCAGCCGGAATCCACAACCGCACGGGAACAGCTTACAGTGCCGCCGAGCACTTCCGCCAGATCCTCAAGGATCTTGAAGTTCTCAGGGCTTCCCACGCCACGGCCGCCGGACACGAGAATCTTAGCGTCCATAATATCAACAGTCTCAGCCACGGACTTCACGATGTCAAGAATCTCCACATACTTATTGTCGGGAGTAAAGCCGGGATTGAACTCTTCCACATTTGCCTTCGCGCCCTTGATGGGATCGATCTTCTGCATAACGCCCGCACGAACCGTAGCCATCTGAGGACGGTTGTAAGGACATGCGATGGTAGCGATGGTGTTGCCGCCGAACGCGGGACGGGTCATGAGAAGCTGGTTGTGAAGCTGTTCCTGGCCGGGAACTGCCTGCAACGGGAAATCACCGATCTCGAGAACGGTACAGTCAGCCGTCAGACCGGTTGCCACTCTCGCGGATACTCTCGGGCCTAAGTCTCTTCCGATAGCCGTAGCGCCTACCAGCATGATCTCGGGTTTATACTTGTTGATCACGGAAGACAGCGCATGTGCGTAAGGCTCCGTTCTGTAATCTTTCAATTCGGGATCGTCCACAACGATCACCTTGTCCGCGCCGTACTCAGCGAGCTGGTCTGCCAGTTCCTTTACCCCGGAGCCGAGCAGAACCGCTGTAACATCTGTATTTAAATCTTTCGCGAGGTCTTTTGCTTTGCCGAGCAGCTCAAAAGCGATGCCGCTGATCTCATTGTCTACCTGCTGCGCAAAGACATATACACCCTTGTATTCTTCTAAATTCATTTTATACCTCTTTCTGCGCACTCGTTTACGCGTATTCTATAAGTTTCGTTCAGCCACGCCCATGCGCAAAGCCGTGCCTTTGGCACTCACACCAAAACCGCGAAGCAGTTCCCGTGATCGAACCTGCTCAATCGGCTTATTGAACGGGCATTCCCTCAGACCTCCACCCACCTCGCACTTTACCGGGACTGCGAAGCAGTCCTCCTGATTGAGCAAAGCGCAGTCAATGTGGATATGGTTTGCCTGTAAAATTCGTTCTGGCCAAACCGTTAAATCACGTGTTTAACTTTCAGTTTGTCAACGATATAGCTTACGGACTCGTCGGGATCAAGGGCAACCTTCTCGCCTGCTCCCTTTCTCACCTTATCGGAAGCCTTCGCGATCTTGGTCGGGGAACCCTTAAGACCTAAGTTCGCATCGTCAACATCCTTAAGATCCGCTCTGCCCCAAACGGTAATCTCCTTCTTATAAGCGTCGAAGATGCCGCCGGGTGTCATATAACGAGGCTCATTCAGCTCGGAAAGAGCGGTGATCAGGCAAGGCATTTTTGCCTTAACCACATGATATCTGTCCTCATACTGACGCTCAACAACTACGCTGTCGCCTTCAATCTTGATATCCTGCGCATAAGAGATAACAGGAATGTCAAGATGCTCGGAAATCTGCGGGCCTACCTGAGCGGTATCGCCGTCGATCGCCTGACGGCCGGTGATGATCAGATCGTACTCCAGATTTCTGATCGCGCCCGCAAGCGTGGTGGATGTTGCCCATGTATCAGCACCGCCGAGTACTCTGTCTGTCACGAGAACGCCTTTGTCCGCGCCCATAGCCATAGCCTCGCGCAGAACCTCCTCCGCCTTGGGAAGGCCCATCGTCACAACCGTCACCTCTGCACCGTGCTGATCCTTTAATCTGAGTGCCGCTTCCAGACCTGCTTTATCATCAGGGTTCATGATTGTAAGCATAGCGCCTCTGTCAAGAGTTCCGTCCGGATTAAACTTAACGCCGCCTGCGGTATCAGGAACCTGTTTTACACAAACCACAATTTTCATTGTATTTTTCTCCTTCTATAATTTTTATGTGTACCGTCTTACTATAAGACGGCACTCGAAAATACTTCGTATTTTCTCGTTCGCGGTGCTGCGCTGCACCGCTCCCTGTCATTTGCCCGCTGCATCTGCTTCTGCAAGCAGGGCATCTGCATCATGCAAACGACATGCCGTCTTACTTAAGCAGAGCCCCGGAGATGACCATTCTCTGCACTTCGCTTGTGCCCTCATAGATCTCCGTGATCTTTGCGTCACGCATCATGCGCTCAACGTCGTACTCTCTGATGTAGCCGTAACCACCGTGAAGCTGAACCGCCTTGGTGGTCACTTCCATAGCAACCTCCGCCGCATACAGTTTCGCCTTCGCAGCCTCCACGGAATATACTTTCTGAGTAGCTTTTGCCATAGCAGCCTTGTAAACAAGAAGCTGCGCCGCCTCTACCTTGGTAGCCATATCCGCAAGCTGGAACTGTGTATTCTGGAATGCGCCGATCGCTCTGCCAAACTGCTTTCTCTCTTTCACGTAAGCGATGGTGTTATCGAGAGCGCCCTCCGCCAGACCAAGAGCCTGGGAAGCGATACCGATACGTCCGCCGTCCAGCGTGTGCATTGCGATATTGAAGCCCTTACCCTGCTGTCCTAAAAGATTTTCCTTCGGAATACGGCAGTCCGTAAAGATCAGCTCGTAGGTGGAAGAACCGCGGATACCCATCTTCTTCTCCTTCGTACCGAAAGTAAAGCCGGGTGTTCCCTTCTCCACGATAAATGCGGAGATCTCTTTCTGCTTGCGGCCACGCTTCTCAACCGTACCTGTAATTGCGAAAATGACATAAACGTCAGCTTCTTTACCGTTGGTGATAAAGCACTTGGAACCGTTGAGCACCCACTCCTCGCCGTCAAGTACAGCCTTGGTCTGCTGCCCCTGAGCGTCCGTTCCTGCGCCGGGCTCAGTCAGACCGAATGCGCCCAGTTTCTCGCCCTTTGCGAGGGGAATTAAGTATTTCTGCTTCTGCTCCTCCGTACCGTAGGTCAGGATCGGATCGCAGCACAGAGAGGTATGTGCGGACACAATAACGCCGGTTGTTCCGCATACTTTGGAGAGCTCTTCCACACACATTGCATATGTCAGAGGATCACAGCCCTGTCCGCCGTACTCCTTGGGAACGGGAATACCGAGGAAGCCTAATTTCGCCATCTTCTCGACAGTCGCCCTGGGGAAAACCTCAGTCTCATCCACTTCCTGAGCGAGAGGCTTTACTTCTTTTTCAGCGAACTCTTTGAACAGAGCTCTCGCCATTTCATGTTCTTTGCTTAAAGTAAAATCCATGATTTTTTATTCCTCCATGTTTTATTTTATAATATAATAAAGATGGGCAGATACCGGGCACTGCCGTGCCCAAACAACGCAAAGAAACGATTCCATACCGCAAGCAGTCAGAATCCTTTCTTTGGTTGTCTGTAATCTATCCGCTGCCACAATAAGCAAACGTAAAATGCTTACCGTGCTTATTTCGAGTAATCGAAGAATCCAACGCCTGTCTTTCTGCCGAGTTTCTTCTCCTCCACCATCTTCTTGAGAAGAGGCTGAGGTGCATATTTTTCGTCCTTTGTCTCATTGTAGAGAACTTCCATGATCGCCAGGCAGATATCCAAACCGATCAGATCGCCAAGGTGCAGCGGGCCCATCGGATGGGAAGCGCCGAGCTGCATAGCCACGTCGATATCCTCTGCGGAAGCGGTGCCTGCGTCAAGAACACCGATTGCCTCGTTGATCATCGGGATCAGAATTCTGTTTACCACGAAACCGGGCGCTTCCTTGACCTGTACAGGCGTCTTTCCGATCTCTGTAGCGATCGCAGTAATCTTATCTACCATCTCTTGAGGAGTGTTCTCGCCTCTGATCACCTCCACCAGTTTCATTCTGTCAGCGGGGTTGAAGAAATGCATACCGATCATAGGTCTGTCAAGCCCCTCGCCGATCTTTGTGATGGAAAGAGAGGAAGTGTTGCTTGCAAACATGCAGTCCTTCTTCACGATGCCCATCAGCTCTTTAAAGATCGCCTGCTTGATCTCCATCTTCTCAAGAGCCACTTCTACGATCAGATCGCAATCCGCACAGATGCCGTTTAATCCTGTGGTGATCTTGCCCATAATCTCGTCAGCCTTCTCCTGGCTGATCTTCTCCTTGCCTACAAGGAAGTTCATATTCTTCTGGATCTTCGCCTTGCCGCCTTCCGCATACTCTTCTTTGATATCGCAAAGGCAAACCTCATAACCATCTGTCATGGCAAATGCCTGCGCGATGCCGGAACCCATGGTTCCCGCCCCGATAATACCTACTTTCATCGTAAGTCCTCCTTATAAATTTAATATTTTAATTTTGTTTGTCCAAAAAGCACCAACTCAAGTGGCAATATATCCGAGGGAACTCCTTCTTCCACCCAAGCGGCCGCCTTCGATAAATGAATGCTCTAGCAATTCTTAAACGGCTCTTTCACTTTCTCCTTGTTCTTATCAAGGAAGAATGCCATGCCGTACTTCTGATCTTCCGTCTCGAAGCAGTCGCCGAAAAGCTTCTCCTCAATCACAATCGCCTCGTCCATATTGACCTCCAGGCCGTCATTGATCGCTTTCTTGCAGTTGCGCACAGCGATAGGCGCGTTCTTCGCGATTCCCGCAGCCATCTTCTCCGCTGCAGCCATCAGCTCCGCCTGCGGATAAACCGCGTTTACAAGACCGATGCGAAGCGCCTCGTCCGCCTTGATATTTCTTGCCGTATAGATCATCTGCTTCGCCATGCCGGGGCCGACGATTCTCGCCAGTCTCTGTGTGCCGCCGAAACCGGGCGTAATGCCAAGGCCGACTTCGGGCTGTCCGAACACCGCGTTTTCGGAGCAGATTCTGATATCACAGCTCATGGAGATCTCGCAGCCGCCGCCCAGCGCAAAGCCGTTCACAGCCGCAATCACGGGAATCGGGAAAGTCTCCAACTTGCGGAACACATCGTTGCCCTTCTTGCCAAAGGCCTCGCCCTCCGCCTTGGTGAGCGTACTCATCTCTCCGATATCCGCGCCTGCCACGAAGGACTTCTCGCCCGCGCCGGTCAGAATCAGACATCTCACTTCATTTTGATCCACGCCATCAAGGGTTGCGTTCAGTTCGTCCAGAACTGTGGAATTAAGCGCATTTAACGCCTTCTCACGGTTGATCGTGATGATGCCGACCTGCCCTTTCACTTCATATAATACAAATTCCATTGTTTATCTCCTTATTTATGTTTAATTTTCCGGCAATTGCGAAACGCATCACAATGCTTCATTCATTGTGCAAACAGTCTAACCATAAGCAGACCCTTGCAGCCTGTTTAAATCCTTCGGATTAAAACGGTCAGCACTTAGTGAGGTTCTTTCGAGCTTAGTACCGTTACGTTCGGAACGGAGCGCAAGCGCGTCTGCGTTGATTATACTGTTTGTACAATTTCAAAAACTCCGAATGCGTTTCGCCATTATCTTTTAATCCATCTCTACAATTGTTGCACAACCCATACCGCCGCCGATACACAGGGTTGCAAGACCTTTCTTCGCGCCCTTTGCCTCCATCTCATGAAGCAGCGTTACAAGAATACGCGCGCCGGAAGCGCCAACCGGATGACCGAGCGCAATCGCGCCGCCGTTCGGATTGAGCTGCTTGTCTACATCAATGCCCAGCTCCTTGCCTACCGCTACGGACTGTGCCGCAAACGCCTCGTTCGCCTCGATAATATCAAAATCTTCAATCTTGTAGCCGGCCTTCTCCATAACCTTCTTTGTAGCCGGAACAGGACCGATACCCATTACCTCGGGTCTGCAGCCGGCAAGCGCGCCTGCCACAAAGGTTGCCATAGGCTTTACGCCCAGCTCTTTCGCTTTCTCCTCGCTCATAACAACGATGGCAGCCGCGCCGTCGTTGATACCGGAAGCGTTTCCTGCCGTCACGAAGCCGTCGGGATTGATCGGACGAAGCTTCTGCAGGCCCTCAATGGTAGATCCCGGTCTTGGCCCCTCGTCAACCTTAAACTCAACCATCTCTTTTCTCTTCTTCACCATAACAGGCACGATCTCCTTGTCGAACGCGCCGCTCTTCTGTGCAGCTTCCGCCTTCGTCTGGCTCTTAAGTGCAAACTCATCCAGCTCCTCACGGGTAAGGCCCCACTCTCTGCAGATATTGTCCGCAGTCATAATCATATGGTAGTTATTGAAAGCATCCCACAGAGCATCGTTAACCATCGTGTCTACCAGAGTGCCGTTGTTCATTCTGTAACCGTAACGGCCCTGCATAACAGCGTAGGGAGCCATGGACATATTCTCCATACCGCCGGCAACCACGATATCGGCGTCGCCCGCCTGGATCATCTGTGCCGCCATATTCACACAGTTTAAGCCGGAACCGCAGACTACGTTGATGGTAACTGCCGGAACTTCATTGGGAATGCCTGCCTTGATGGAGGACTGGCGAGCCACGTTCTGACCCTGCCCTGCCTGAATAACACAGCCCATGTATACCTGATCAACCTTCTCAGGAGCTACACCCGCTCTGTTCAATGCCTCTTTGATTACGATTGCTCCAAGCTCCGCTGCCGGTGTGGTGCTCAAGCCCCCGCCCATCGTGCCGATCGCCGTACGGCAGGCGCCTGCCAAAACTACTTTTTTTGCCATTTTCTTCTCCTCCATATCTGTGTTATTTTTTGTTGAAAAGCCCTGCATTCAAGGCTTGCCGACGTTTGTTATTTTTTTGTCATTGTCGCCGTTACTATTGTATCATAGCGATTCTCTTTTTGCAATCTAACAGACCGTGCTTTTATATCTCAAATTTGCTCATCAAGTCTACCATAGTCTCCACCTGAACCTTCTGTTCCTCGCTGACAGCGGCTGTCTCCTCGGATGTGGCAGAGTTGTTGTCAACGGCCGAGGAAACCTGCATCACGTTTTCGTTCAGTTCCTGCATACGCTTTGTATCCCGCTTCAAAATCTGCTCGATCTGTCCCATCTTTTCCGTGGCCGCTTTTGCGTCCGTCATAACCACGTTCATGTTGGCCTCCGTCTCCTCCGCAATGGTAATACTCCTGTCCATCACCGAGACGGTCGTCTCTATCAGCTCCGTCGTCCTGCCGGCCGCCTTAGACGACTCGTTCGCCAGATTTTTCACCTGCTCCGCCACGACCGCAAAGCCTTTACCCGCTTCGCCCGCTCTTGCCGCCTCAATTGCGGCATTGAGTGCCAAAAGATTTGTCTGTGAGGCAATATCCTCTATCGCTTCTATAATCGTACCGATCTGCTCGGAGCACTTGCCGATCTCCTGAATCGATCCCTTTAATTCCTGCAGCTTTTCGTTGCCTTTTGTCAGCGTCCCGCCCGCTTCCGCGGCCATTCTTGCAGATTCCTCCGCCTCATGCGCATTTCCTTCCATGTTCTTTGTCATAGCGTCAAACGCCGACATCAGTTCCGATACCTGAGCCGCCTGCATCGTACAGTTCTCGGCCAGATCCTGGGCCGCGTACGCCAATTGTTCCGAACCGCTGTCAATCTGTCCCGAAACGGCACGTATCGTACTGATCGTCTTTCTCATTTTCTCCCCGATTTGAATGAAGGAATCCTTGATCGATACGAATTCTCCTACATACTCCTGCTGAATCTCGACCCGGTAATCTCCGTTCCCCATCTTTTCAAGCGTCTGAGTAATCTCCTCTATCATACCAAGCAGGTTCTGTTTCATAAACGCGATCGCCGTAACCATCCTGCCGACTTCGCTCTCATTCTCTTCCAGATCAAGCTCCACATGGAATTCCCCTCCCGCAAGCGAATCCATCTGGCCGGACACCTTCAAGATCGGCTCCAGAAGCTCTTTCTCGGAAAACTTTATCGTTCTTACAAACTCCTTCACGACATACAGGAAAGATATCGCGAACAGGACCTCAAAAATAAACTGAAAAAACTTCAGCATTGACTGTCCCCGGTTCTTCCTCTCCAAAATATTATGGATCGTCTGATCCGTCTGCTCATTGATCTGATCCACGGAATTTCCGTACTCCGAGCTGAACACACACGCCTGAGCAGCAGCCAGATCGCCCGCCTTCACATAAGCGATCGCCTCCTCCTCAAGCGGAACCAGATTATTGGACATCGAAGCAATCTGGTTCAGGCTTGTCCACTCATCTTCCTTAAGGCCGCACTTCTCCAAAGCCGCAACCGCCTTTTCCCTGTTTTGATCCTCATTCAGTTCTTTCATGTAGCCGTCATAATATCTCTGATCTCCGGTAACCGCGTAAGACTGTATGTCGTAAGTCAAAGTTTTGGACGCAACCCGATACTGGTTCAGCGCCACGGTTGTGTTGACCTGGGCGGTGTTTATGGCTGACACTCCAATACTAAACCCAATGAATCCAAGCAGCAACACACCTCCCGTTACCACTGACATCGCTGCCTGACGCACAAGTTTTTTCAGTTGCGCCGCCTGACTCTTTGTTTCCGACGTTACCTTCTTTGTTTTTCCCATAATCCCTCTCCTAAGTTAAATTCTCGTATCCCCATTCCAACTTCGCATTGACCCTATAAAAAGTATATCTGAATCGAGGTATGTTTTCAACAATTTCTTTTGTTTATTATACTCCTCCACCGCCGGGTCCGTCATGGGAACAACCCTCCTCCACTCTCTGGAATCTCCCACCTTCTCGACTTCACAGCGATTTCTGTAAAGGAACTTGGAAAGCTCATAGCAGTCCACCCATATTTCGTTATTTCCCTCCTTCTGTGACTCGTCAAAAATAAGTTGTAACCCCCAATGAAGATGCACCGTTTTTATGTTGTTCACATTTTCCTTCGCGCTGTAGCCGGTGTGCCCCATATAACCGATCACATCCCCGGCCGTCACCACACTCCCCTCCTCAAGGCCCTCCGCATAGGGATAATTCTGACGCAAATGCGCATAATAATAGTAACGTTTTCCGTCAAAACTTCGGATACCGATACGCCATCCGCCATACTGATTCCAGCCAAGAGCTTCCACGTAGCCGGATTCAACGGCGATGATCGGCGTGCCGATCAGCCCCATCATGTCGTGCCCCAAATGCGGCCTCGAATATCCATAACTTCTCGAAGTGCCAAAATCGTCGTAATGACTGTAATCAAACCCCTTCGCGATAGGAGAAAAAGCTTTCAGACCGTAGTAGCGCGTCCCTCCCAGTGTGAACTCACCCACCATCCCGCCAAGAACCGCGGTATACGCCTCCAGATAATAGTCGTAATACTCCATATTCTTTGTCAGCTCTTCCATTGTGTTTTCGCCGCTTTTGAGTTTTTCCGCTGCGTACTCAATCTGCCGGACGCTGTTTTTATCGAACGCGCCGCCGGTCTTTGCCCCCACATAGGCCAATAGTTCGATCCAGTCCAGGTGAACCTCATCTTTGTAGCTGTCCACATCCAGATTGTAGGCCGCCTCCAGCGCCTCGCAGGTGACGTGGAGTTCCACCCATTTGATAAAACTGCCGTCCGCGGTTACCGAAACCGCCTGATCCTCCGAAAATAAGCGTCCGCCCTCCCGCCATCCGGACAGCTCTCCGATAATACACACACAGCAAAGAGCAAGCATCAAAAGCGATCCGATCTTTAAAATCGTCTCCCTCCATCCAAATTTCCCGCTTTGTCTTTCCTTTCTATCCATGCAATACACTCTCCGCCGCCCGGCTGCCGCTTTCACCGTAAATATATGTTCGTCACGGAAGCGTTATTCCAGGGGACAACTTCCAATAAGGATGTTGCGCCGGTCAAATATCCGATTGTCTTGCCTCGCATATCTTGTTATGATAGAGATATATTCGTTTTTTCACAGGAGGATTTGCGTATGGGAGAAAACATTCGAAAGAAACTGGAAGGACGGGAACTTTTCGTATTCAGCGTCGCCACGGTGCTGCTCCTTTTTGCAGCCGCTCTGGCTTTGGCCCCGCCCTTGGAACTTCTGCGTGGCATGGCGACCATTATCCTCACAAGAGACGCCCTGGTCACGGACTACTTTAAGCTGGCAGGTTTCGGCCCCGCTTTCTTTAACGCGGGACTGGTGCTGGGACTTGGAATCCTGTTAATCCGCCGGCAGAAAATTCCCTTTACAGGACTCACCATGGCGGTTCTTTTTATCAATGCGGGTTTCGCCCTCTTTGGCAAGAATCCGGTCAACGTTCTGCCCATGCTCCTCGGCACCTGGCTCTTTGCCCGCTTCCACCGAAGCGGAATGAACCGCTATATCTACACTGCCCTCTTCGGATCCTGTCTGGCTCCCATGGTGACAGAGCTTGTGTATCTTCTGCCGTTTTCTTTCGCGCTGAATCTGACTGTCGCAATTACCGTCGGCGTCTTCGCGGGTTTTGTCCTGCCGCCCCTCTCCGTACATACCGCCTCCATGCACATGGGCTACAACCTCTTTAACATGGGATTCGCGGGCGGCCTTTTCGCCTTCGTGATGGTATGTGTTCTCCAGTCCTTCGGCCTGGAGAGCAACAGCGTGTTTATCTGGAGCTACGGAAGACCCCGGTGGCTGCTTGTCGGCCTTTGCATGTATTTTCTGGCGGCATTTCTCTTTGGCCTGTTTTTAAACAATTGGAAGCTGAAACCGCTTTTTAAGCTGATGCAGCATCCCGGCCGTGCCGTGGCGGATTTCGTCCTGATGGATGGAGCACCGATCACTTTAGTCAATATGGGGATCGTGGGCCTCATCTGTACCGCCTACATACTTCTCATAGGCGGCGATCTGTCCGGCCCTGTTGTCGGCGCCATTTTGACATCCTTCGGGTTCGCCGCTTTCGGCATCCACGCACGCAACTATCTGCCGGTACTCCTGGGCGTTTTTGGATCCACTTTTTTCACTCACATGCTTCCCACCACGGCGGGAATGCAGATGGGCGCCGTCTTTGCCGCGGGTCTTTCCCCTGTCGCCGGACAGTTTGGCATTCCGGCCGGAATTATCGCCGGTATGCTCCACGCTACGGTTGTTGTCTGCACCTCCTCCCTCTACGGAGGACTCAATCTGTACAACAACGGTTTTTCCACCGGCCTGGTTGCCATTGTACTGGTGCCCACCCTGGAAAGTTTTATCAAAGGCCATAAGCTGAAAAAGAGCCAGAAAAAAGCGGCGCAACAGCCGCAGAAATGAGGATAACATGACACATGAAGAAAAAAAGACCGCTAAAATCGTAGAGGAACTGACCATGTTCTTCTTTGCTCTGGAAGCGACTTGTATCGAGACACGGATCGAGCGAAAGCCAGACCAGGTCACCATTTTTTTACAGTCCGATTTTGATCCTGCCTATACCGACAAGCTAAACCTTCTGGACAATTATCTCAACGGCCAGAAGAATGACGGCATGCAGGATATCTACTGGGAACTCGCAGGCAGCGGCGATCCGGGAGAAACCAGCCAGCTCCTCCTGGTCGGCATGATGATCGAACGCGCCGATATTGATCTGAGCGCAGACCGGGTGAGACTTACCCTGTACAGAAAGCTATGAACGGCAAAGCGGCAGGAGGAATCTCCCCTCCTGCCGCAATCTTTATACACATTCTAATTTTCAGGCTCAATCAGCCCGTAGGTATTTCCCTTTCTCTTATAGACCACATTCACCTGATCTGTCTCCGCATTGCAAAATACGAAAAAGCTGTGTCCCAAAAGCTCCATCTGAACGCATGCATCCTCGGGATACATAGGCTTGATATCAAACTTTTTCGTGCGGATGATCTGTACCTCTTCCTCCTCCATATAATCCTTTTCGATAAATTCCTGACGGAAAGAGCCGCCGCCCTGCTTCTTGTCCACCAACTTATTCTTATACTTCTTAAGCTGTCTCTCGATGATCTCCTCCACCAGATCAATAGATACATACATATCGCTGCTGACCTGCTCGGATCGTATAATATTCCCCTTCACAGGGATCGTCACCTCAATCTTCTGACGGTCCTTCTCTACGCTGAGTGTAACATGCACTTCTGTGTCCTCGGTAAAAAACTTCTCAAGTTTACCGATCTTGTCCTCGACTGCTGCCCGTAACCCCTCTGTCACCTCAATATTTTTTCCGACAATGTTAAATCTCATCTGCCTCATCCCTTTCATTGGAGTATAGTATAAACCTGAGTTCAGTATAGCATATCCGCCTCTCTGATTGCAACAATTTACACCTATGTTCGGACAATACGCAAAATAACAGGCGGCCCGTAAAGGACCGCCCCAGACTGTCAAAAAAGGTCAGCAAAAGCTGGCTTTTTTTGATATAATAAAATCAGGGGTGAGGACATGCTGATAAAAGAAAAGTCGGAAAGAAATACACTGGAAATGGTCAGTCTCGAAGGGCTTGTTCCGCAGGATC
>CAJUMJ010000024.1 GCA_910587095.1 uncultured Lachnospiraceae bacterium | reverse complement strand
TCGCCAAATAACTTGCCTGAATTTCCATCTACTGCGTTGGCTTCACTCAACGATGCCACCGCATCGCCTCGTTCAGCCGCCTTGCAGACTGAAAATTCATTCTGCATTATTTGACTGAAAGTGAACATGTCAGTACACTAGCAGTAGGGCAGCGAAAGGATTGTTTTAGCGGAATATGCGTATTTTGATTGCCGAGGATGAGGCGGAACTGGCGAAGGGACTGAAATTTCTTCTGGAAAAAAATAAGTTCACGGTGGACGTGGTATACGACGGAGCGGAGGCATTGGAATATTTCGGCTGCAGGGATTATGACGTCGTGATTTTGGATATTATGATGCCGAAGGTAGACGGATTGGAAGCGCTCAGGCACATCAGGGAGTCCGGTTCCGGAGTTCCGATACTGCTGCTCACAGCCAAAGCGGAGATTGAGGATCGGGTGACCGGGCTGGAAGCGGGAGCGGACGATTATCTTCCGAAGCCCTTTGCAACCAGCGAATTGATTGCCAGGGTGAAAGCTCTCGCGCGCAGAAACACAGGCTATGCGGACGCCTGTCTGGCTTTCGGAAAGGTACGCCTTTACTGCAACCGTTATGAACTTGTCTGTGGAGCGGAGTCGGTCAGGCTTAACAATAAGGAATTTCAGTTGATGGAGCTGTTTATGAGAAATCCGCATTGTGTCTTTTCTACGGCACATCTGATGGATAAAATATGGGGGCAGGATTCCGAGGCGGACGTCAATGTGGTTTGGACCTATGTGGGATTTATCCGAAGGAAACTGAAGGGGCTCCATGCCGATATTGAAATTAGGACGGCTCGGGGGGCAGGGTATTCTCTTGAGGAAACGCCATGCTGAAAAAAATACGCAGACGCTTTATTCTTGCCGCCATGGCGGCGTTCGGGGCGGTTATGCTTGTGATTATCGTCGGGATTAACGTGGCCAATTATTACAGAACCGCTTCCATGCAGGACCATCAGATCGGGAAACTTATGGAGCGTGAAAAGAGGGCGCGTGTGGAACCGCAAATGCCTCCTCCTCCCATAAAGGGAATACCGGGCACGGGACCGGAGGCGGAATTTACAACCCGGTTTTTTGCCGTACACTGTGACAGAAACGGAAATGTGAAAGCGGTGGCCAGAGATCACATATCTTCCGTCGACGAGGAGAGGGCGGAGGCATATACAAGAGCCGTCCTGTCGAAAAAAAGAGAGAGGGGATATTACGGGGATTACCGTTATCTGGTAAGCCGCAGCGAAGAGGAGACAACGGTGCTTTTCCTGAACGCGTCGATTCAGATACAATCCATGCGTTCTTTGCTTTTCGTATCCCTTGCCACGGGGTTATTCAGCCTTGTGATGGTATTTTGCCTGATCGTTCTTTTCTCGGGGCGGGCGATCAGGCCATATGTGAAAAACCTGGAACGGCAAAAGCAATTTATCACGGATGCGGGGCATGAGCTGAAAACGCCGCTCACTTCCATTGCGACCAGCGCGGATATTGCGGCGATGGAACACGAGGGAGACGAGTGGATTGCCAGTATCCAGAAACAGACGGCCCGTCTTTCCAGACTTGTGGGTGACCTGGTGGCTCTTTCCAGATTGGATGAGGAGACGCCTTTTCCCGAAAAGAGCCGTTTTTCTCTGAGTGAGGCGGCCTGGGAGACGGCGGAACCTTTTGTAACTTTGATGAAAGCAAAAGGGAAAAACTATAGCCAGGACATCGAAGAAAATCTGACCTTGTACGGGGACAGGAATGCCGTCCAGAGAATGCTGTCCATTCTGCTTGACAACGCGGTAAAGTATTCGGACGAGGGAGGGGAAATCCGTCTGCATATTTATCGCAGGCGCGGCAAAAACTGTATCGAGGTGTTTAATACGTGCGAGCTTCCTGATGTCTCTGATTTGGATCGGCTTTTTGACCGCTTTTACCGGCTTGACGAATCAAGATCCGTTCTCACCGGAGGCACGGGAATCGGATTGTCTATGGTGAAGTCAATCGCGCAGAGTCATGGCGGCCAGGCTACGGTTAAGAGCGCGGACGGGAAATCGGTTTGTTTTCGTGTGGTATTAGTGTGAGAAGAGTTTCTAAAGACGTCCCGTCATAGGACGGGATGCCAAGAAACTCTAGGAGTTGCGTTGCAACTCCGTCTCACACAGGAGAATGCCTCAAATACGGGCATTCTCCGGGACGAACTTGTTCGTTCGTGGATTTTGAGATTCCGCAGAGCGGAATCATGGTGGTTATGATGACAGATGTGAAAAAGGGAATGTTGGCTTCGGCTGGTATTCCTTTTTTGTGTGGTGTGTCCAGCAAAGCCGGATCACACTTGCCCATACAGAGGAATAGGAAGTTCAGAAAAAAGTCACATTTTATTTTAAGTACATTTCAGGAAGGATCTTTATACTTAACCTTGCTTTAAATGAATTTCCGCGGCAGGCGTCGATGAATGGCCGACGGGGAAGTAGAAAAGGAGGGAGAGAGAAGAGTGAACCATAATGGATGCTTTCGGCATGAGCTGAAATACCGGATCCGGTATCCGCAGTACATAGAGCTTATAAGCCGTCTGAGGAAAATTGCGCGGCCTGACGGACATGTGAATGAGGACGGGAAATACCTGATACGCAGCATTTATTTTGACAACTACGAAGACAAGGCTTTGAGGGAAAAGATGTACGGTCTATCCAGGCGGGAAAAATTTCGGATTCGGTATTACAACGATGATTTTTCTTTTATTGCCCTGGAAAAGAAGAGCAAGGAAGGGGACTTGTGCAGGAAGATTGATGCAGCGCTTTCGAAGGAGGAATGTCTGCTGTTGCTGCACGGGCAAACCGGCTGGATGAGGGGACATACGTCGCCGCTGGTGCGGGAGCTTTACGCGAAGATGCGCTATCAGATGCTTTGTCCGAGGGTGCTCGTATCTTATATGCGGGAGCCGTATATTTATCCGGCGGGAAATGTGAGGATCACCTTTGACTCACATATTCGGACAACCATGTACCACAGGGATTTTTTTGAGGAGCGGGTGAGGGATATCGATACCGCCGAGGTGCCAGGGGATATGGTAATGGAAGTCAAATACGACGCGTTTCTTCCGGAGCTGATCAGGGACATCGTTCGGACAAACACCATACGCCGGGAGGCGTTTTCAAAATATGCGGCATGTCGCCGGTTTGGCTAGTGTGAAAAACGCGAGAAGAACTTCTAAAGTTCAGCAGCAGAGGCTGCTTCACTAAGAAGTTCTAAGTCTCGCGTAGGAGAATGCCTGAAATACGGCATTCTCCAGGACGAACTTGTTTGTCCGCGGATTTTGAGTCACAGCAAAGCTGTGACATGGTGGTTAGTGTGAGAAGAGTTTCTTAAGACGTCCCGCCATAGGACGGGACGCCAAGAACCGTCTCACACAGATTTTAGCGTATAGGAGGCAGGGAAAAGATGACATTTAACGATATTTTTAAGTCGGGTTTTTTGGAGAACATTACGGAATTTTCTGCGGTGGACACATTGATTGGCATGTTGTTTACCCTTGTGATAGGTTTGTTTATTTTTGCGGTTTACAAAAAGACCTTTAACGGAATTATGTATTCAAGCGGTTTTGCCTTGGCGTTGGTGGGGCTTTCTCTTGTGACGACACTGGTTATCATGGCGGTGACCTCCAACGTGGTGCTCTCCCTGGGAATGGTTGGCGCCCTCTCAATCGTCCGTTTCCGGGCGGCCATCAAGGAGCCCATGGAAATCGTATATTTGTTTTGGGCGATTGCCGCGGGGATTGTGATCGGTGCAGGTATGATTCCTCTTGGCGTGATCGGATCCGTGATGATCGGCGTGATTCTGCTTGTTTTCGCCAACAGGAAAGTACATGAGAATCCCTATATTTTAATTATGAACTGTCATGACGAGGAGGCCGAGACGGCCGCGCTATCCATGGCGAAGGAGACGCTTAAAAAATTCCAGGTTAAATCCAAGACCGTAAATGAAAGCGGGATCGAGCTGACGGCGGAGGTGCGGTTAAAAGACGAGGCGACTTCTTTTGTCAACGGTCTGCACGGCATAGAGGGCGTGGAAAATGTGACTCTGGTAAGCTATAACGGCGAGTACATGGCATAGAGGGGGGCTGCTATGATTTCCCACAAATATATGACAAAGATTGTCGGGGTAATGGTAGCTGTGGCCGTCGCACTCTGTTTTTTGGCGATGCTGTTTTCGCAAAGGATTGTGGAAACGCTTGGTGGAAATGTGGTTGCCCTGCAGTATCCGACAAAGCTGTTTGACACGGATACCCCTATAGAGATCGATATCCGGATGGCGGAGGGAGAATGGGAAGACATGCTGGAAAACGCCATGGCGGAGGAGTATTATGCCTGCGATGTGGTCGTCAACGGGGAAAAAATAGATCATGTGGGAATCCGCCCTAAAGGCAATACAAGTCTGTCCTCCATTGCGATGGACCCGGATACGGATCGGTTCAGCCTGAAACTGGAATTTGATCATTACGAGAAGGGACAGACCTGCTTTGGGCTGGATAAATTGATACTGAATAATAATTACGCCGACGCAACCAACATGAAGGAGGCGCTGGTCTATGACATGTATCAGTATCTCGGCGTGGACGCTTCCTTGTACAATTATGCCAAAATATCCGTGAACGGCGAATACCGGGGCGTATATCTGGCGCTTGAGGCGGTGGAGGAGAGCTTTCTTGTGCGGAATTTCGGGACGAAGGACGGAGAGCTGTATAAGCCTGACAGTATGCGGATGGGAGGCGGACCGGACGGCGGGGATTTCGGAGGACGGCCGCCGCAGGATGAGGAGGGGACGGATTTTGCGCAAAAGGAACCACCCTGGGAGAGGGGAGAAAATCCGGGTGAGGCATTTCACGACAGGGGGGATAGAAAACCGTCTGACATGGGAAAGATGCCGGGCGGAGGAAACGGCGCGAATCTGAACTATACGGATGACGACCTGGATTCCTATTCCGACATATGGGAGGGTGAGGTGACCGGTACGGGGTCGAAGGATCATCGGAAGGTGGTGAAGGCTCTCAAAAATATCGATGCCGGCACAGAGCTTGAAACATATCTCGATGTGGATAATATACTGAAATATATGGCGGTACACGTTTTCTGCGTGAATCTTGACAGCCTTTCGGGAAATATGGCGCACAATTACTATCTGTATGAGCAGGACGGTATGCTGAATATGTTTCCCTGGGATTACAATCTTTCCTTTGGAGGGATGAATATGGGGGCCGAAAGCAGCGCGTCCGAGACGGTGAATGACGCCATCGACACACCCTTTCAGGGAACGGATTTTTTTGACGCTCTGCTTGAGAACGAAACATATTTGGCCGAATATCATGAATATCTTAGAAAACTGGCGGAGGAGTATGTGTATGGCGGACGGTTTGAGGAGGCGTATCGGCGAATCCGGGGCCAGATTGACGGCCTGGTAGAGACGGATCCGACGGCGCTTTATTCATATGAGGAGTACGATGCGGGGGCGCAGATGCTGTACCGGACGGTTTTGCTCCGAGCCGAAAGCGTTCGCGGGCAGCTAAACGGCGTCATACCGTCCACGGACGAGGGGCAAAAAGCGGACGACGCTATGCTGGTGGATGCGTCTGAAATCGATATTGAGGTTATGGGTGTGATGCGCGGGAAAGGAGGTACCGGGCGTGAGGAGCAACATGGAAGGAGGGATGCAAAGAGTGTTGAGAAAAATGAGGGGTTAGGGTATACTGAACAGTGAGGGAGTGATAATCATGCAGCTCACGGAAACAGGCGCACTGCAGATTGCCAAAAAGGTGGATGCCATTCTCCGCGTCCCGGGAAATTACCGGGGCGGGAATTTGGAGATGTCGGTCGTGATCGATACATCCATGCGGCCGGAGGATTTTGAGGGTGCGGTGGCGGCAGTGGTCAAAGCCCTGAAAAGAGGAAATGAGGTTTTCCGGAATGTCCGGCTTAATCTGGTGTTTTGGGGACAGAAAACAGAATCGAAGATAACGCCGATGGCAATGCTCATGACGGGCGGGGCATATGCGGAATATGTCCGTTGTCCGTGTAAAAAGCGCTATGAGGAGCTTTTTGGCTACCTGAAAAAGTTTCATGCCAGAAGCAAGGTGATTTTGGTATTTACAGACGGACAAAACGTGATTGAGGACGGGGAGGCGGCGAAGGAAGCGCTCTCCCCGTTTTTAAAAAGCAAGCTGCTGCTCATTTCCGGGCAGGTTATGAGTGGTACTCGGTTTTTTCTCGATATAGACAACAACACGGACAAAAACGATTGATGGTTGGGATCATGGAGGAACAGGGATGGACAGGAAAGCCGTATGCCGTGCGGCGGTATATCTGCTGATGGCGCAGTTATTTTTATCTCCGGCGTTTTTGTGTCACGCGGCGGAAACCGGCGAGGATGCATTCTCCGCGGAGGAAGAAAGACCGACGGTCACGTCTGTGAGCGTTTCGCCGGGAACCGCCGTCGTCTCCAAAAACGGCACATGTGCATTTACGGCTTCGGTGACCGGCGAAAACAATTACAGCAGAGAGGTTGCCTGGAGTGTTTTTGGACAGACGAGTCCGAACACGTTTATTGACGGGAACGGAATTTTAAATGTGGCCTCTGACGAGACGGCTTCTTCCATGATTGTGAAGGCGGTTTCCAGGCAGGACAGCACTTACAGCGCAACTGCGCTTGTGACGGTGCAGGCATCCACCTGTTACATACAGCTTGAGGCGTCGCCGGATTATGGCGGATCGGTATTTGGGAGCGGCTCTGTCAGGGAGGGCGGATATGCGGTGATCTCGGCGAGCCCAAACAAAGGTTTTGACTTTGAGGGATGGTTTTTAAATGATAACAGAGTCTCGCAGGACGCCCGGTATGTGGTTGACGATGTACACGGGGACGCCACTTATGTGGCGGAATTTAAGCCGGTGGACTGCCACATTACCGTGCATGTCAACGACAGCAACGCCGGAACGGCGACGGAGAATAAAACCGTGAAGTACGGGGAAAGCATAACGCTTGAGGCTTCACCAAAAGACGGGTATCAGTTTGACGGATGGACGGAAAACGGGAACACGGTGAGCAGAGACAGCAAAATGCAGGTGAACCAAATTACAGGTGACAGGACATTTACCGCCGTATTTAAAAAAAGAGAAGTGAAGTCCTACACCATTAACGCCCACGTGGGCGCGGGGAGCGGAACGATTACGCCGCAGGGGAAAACTACGGTTACGGAAGGATCAGGTGTATTGTATACGATTACTCCGGGGGACGGCTATGCCATCCGCACCGTGTATGTTGACGGAGGGGAGATAGGGAAAACATCATCCTTCCACTTTACGGATGTGCGGGGAGATCATACCATCTCCGTGGATTTTGAAAAAGCGCCGGCAAAGACCGACGCCGGCATTGGGAAGAAGACAGAACAGGGCGAAGTGAAAGACGATCCGGAAAAACCGGTGAATAAGCAGCCGGAAGGAAGCGAAAAGGAGAAAGAAGAGAAAAAAGAAAGCGACAGGGAGGAGCCGGAAGAAAACGGTGCGAAAGAGGAACCTGAGCTGACCGGAACCCTCGCCGAGCTTGGGATTTCCGAGAATGAGGCGAGAAAACTGATTGAGGAAAACAGAGACGAAGAATTGCTGGCCGGTGCACAAAATACGGGAGACTTACAACTCACGGTGCGAAATGATTTTATGAATGAGGAGAATGAAAATTTCGGCGTGCCCGATTTTGGGAAAGTGTCAGAGCAGCTTTTGAGTAAGGAGGAGAAACTTCGTATGCTGCAGGGCGGCCTGCCTGTCTCCATGGAGCTTTATATCAAGGATACGGAGGGAAAGGAAAGCGAGGAGACGAAAGAGGAGTTTGAGCAGAGGAAGCTTCCCGGGATGCGGATCGGACGGTATTTTGAGATATCTTTGAGCGAGACAAAGGGGAAGGACACGGAAAAGGTTTTGGCGCTTCCTAAAGAGCTTAGGATGACGATCGGCGTTCCCGAGCATTTAAAGGCGGAGAAGCGGAAATTTTATATACTGATACTGCAGACGGATGAAAGCGCCAAACAGGGGCTTATCCAGCTTGCAGATGAAGACGAAAGCCCGGACACGATTACTTTCTCGACCGACCGGCTGTCCCGATGCGCGATCGCTTACATCGATATGGAGACGGGGAACGAGGAGACAACCGAGGGGGAGACAGGCATAGACAGCGCAAAAAACGCGACGGACGCGGTGGCGGCTATAGCGGTAATGCTCGCCGCCGGGGCTACGCTTCTTCTGCTCTGGTACGGTATTGTCAAAAAACGTTCAAAATAATTGTTACTTGTGTTATAATAAAAATGTTACATTAAAAAGAAAAAGGAGGGTATGGCAATGGTCAATCGTTTTGTATTAAACGGCATTTCTTATCATGGAGCGGGGGCGATCAAGGAAATTCCGGGGATTATTAAGAGCAAGGGTTTTAAGAAAGCATTTGTGGCGTCTGATCCGGATCTGGTGAAGTTTGGGGTGACAGCCAAAGTTACGGAGCTGTTGGATGCGGAGAATCTGGCATATGAGGTGTATTCCGACATCAAGCCCAATCCGACCATTGAGAATGTGAAATCTGGCGTTGCCGCGTACAAGGCGTCGGGTGCGGATTACATGATCACCATCGGCGGCGGCTCTTCCATGGATACCGGCAAGGCGATCGGTATTATCATCAATAACCCTGAGTTTGAAGATGTGCGCTCCCTGGAGGGTGTTGCGCCGACGAAGAATAAGACGGTGTACACCATTGCCGTCCCGACAACGGCCGGCACAGCGGCTGAGGCGACAATCAACTATGTTATCACAGATGTGGAAAAGAAAAGAAAATTTGTGTGCGTAGACGTCAATGACATTCCGGACATCGCGATTGTGGACCCGGAAATGATGTCCAGTATGCCCAAAAGCCTGACAGCGGCGACGGGTATGGACGCCCTGACACATGCCATTGAGGGCTATACGACAAAAGCGGCGTGGAGACTGGCCGACTGCCTGAATCTGGAAGCGGTCAAGCTGATTGCGGAGAATCTTCGTGACGCCGTCAACAATACGCCGGAAGGACGCGAGGGTATGGCGCTTGGACAGTTTGTAACGGGCATGGCGTTTTCCAATGTGGGACTTGGCATCGCACATTCCATGGCGCATACGCTCGGCGCGGTTTACGATACGCCCCACGGCGTGGCCTGCGCGATGATGCTCCCGATCGTTATGGAGTATAACGCGGAGACGACAGGTGAAAAATTTAAGGACATTGCCGAGGCGATGGGAGTTGACACGACAGGAATGTCCCAGGATGAATACCGCAAGGCGGCGATCGCGGCAGTGCGTCAGCTTTCGGAGGATGTGGGTATTCCGTCGAAACTCGAGGCGCTGAAAGAGGAAGATCTCGATTTCCTGGCGGAGTCCGCATTTGCGGATGCTTGCTGTCCGGGTAATCCGAAGGACACAAGCGTAGAGGATCTGAAAGAGCTGTTCCGCAAGCTGATGTAGTGACGGCTATGTTTTAATGAGACTGCTGCTTTACGGATTATTTCTGTCTGTGAGGCAGCGGTTTTTTGCTTTGGGGTATTGTAAAAAGTGAAATCATGGAGGCGGGGATGAAAAACTATTCGGAGGATGAAAGCAGGCAGTATCACATACAGGTGGCGAAAGGTGAGATCGGACGATATGTGATTATGCCCGGCGATCCCAAACGCTGTGTGAAGATAGCACAGTATTTAGACGATCCTGTTCTGATAGCCGACAACCGGGAATATATCACCTATACGGGTACGCTGGGCGGGGTGAAGGTCAGCGTGACATCCACAGGGATCGGCGGGCCTTCCGCGGCTATCGCCATGGAGGAACTTGTGCGCTGCGGGGCGGATACCTTTCTGCGCATCGGGACTTGCGGCGGTATGCAAAAGGAGGTAAAGAGCGGTGATATCGTGATTGCCACCGGCGCGATCCGCATGGAGGGAACGAGCAGAGAGTATGCGCCCATCGAATTTCCGGCGGTGCCGGATCTTGCGGTGACCAATGCGCTGGCAAAGGCGGCGGAGGCGAAGGGATATCCTTTCCATGTGGGCGTGGTGCAGGCCAAGGATTCCTTTTACGGGCAGCATGAACCGGAGACGAAGCCGGTTTCCTATGAGCTTACGAATAAATGGGAGGCGTGGAAAAGACTGGGGTGCCTTGCCTCCGAGATGGAGTCGGCGGCGCTTTTCACCGTGGCGAGTTATCTGCGGGTGAGAGCCGGGGCTTGTTTCCTCGTAGTGGCGAACCAGGAGCGCGAAAAGCTCGGGCTGGACAATCCGGTGGCGCATGACACGGATATGGCAATTCGCGTGGCCGTGGAGGCGGTTCGGAGTTTGATCGGGAAAGATTGAGAAATGAAAAAATGCCCGGTACGGAGGTATATATGAGATATGACGTGATTATCATAGGCGCGGGGCCGGGCGGTATATACTCGGCTTACGAGCTGACAAGAAAGAGGCCGGATTTAAAGATTGCGGTGTTTGAGGCGGGACATACGCTGAAAAAACGCCACTGTCCTATAGACGGCGATAAGGTGAAAACCTGCATTGGCTGTCAGAGCTGTTCGATTATGAGCGGTTTTGGAGGTGCGGGCGCTTTTTCCGACGGAAAATATAATATTACCAATGATTTCGGAGGTACGCTTCACGAGTTTGTGGGTAAGAAAAAGGCGATTGAGTTGATGCGCTATGTGGATGAGATCAATATGAAATACGGCGGCGAGGGGACGAAGCTGTACACGACCGCCGGAACTCATTTTAAAAAGCTGTGCCTGCAAAATAATCTGAATCTGCTGGACGCTTCCGTTCGCCACCTGGGAACGGATATCAACTATATCGTGCTGGAAAATCTGTATGCCGAGTTAAAGGATAAGGTGGAATTTTATTTCGATACGCCGGTCAGATCGGTGGAGCGGTCAGAAGACGGTTTCAGGATAGTTGTCGAAAAAACGGCTTACGAATGTGACAAGTGCGTCATATCTGTGGGGCGAAGCGGCAGTAAGTGGATGGAAAAAATTTGCAAAGAGCTGTCCATCAACACGAAATCAAACCGGGTGGACATTGGTGTGCGTGTGGAGCTTCCGGCGGTAATTTTCTCCCATTTGACGGATGAACTCTACGAGAGCAAAATCGTTTACCGCACGGAAAAATTTGAGGACAGTGTGAGAACTTTCTGTATGAATCCGCATGGCATTGTGGTCAATGAAAATACCAACGGCATTGTGACGGTGAACGGCCACAGCTACGAGGGAGCGGAGAAGCGGACGGAGAATACAAACTTTGCGCTTCTTGTGGCGAAGCATTTTTCCGAACCCTTTAAGGACAGCAACGGCTATGGAGAAAGCATTGCGAGACTTTCCAATATGCTGGGCGGCGGTGTGATTGTACAGCGGTTCGGCGATCTTGTGCGAGGCAGGAGGAGCAATGAAAAGCGGATTGCCGAGGGAGTGATCGAACCGACTCTTGCCGCCACGCCGGGAGATTTGAGTCTTGTACTTCCGAAGCGGATTCTGGACGGCATTATCGAGATGATCTATGCCCTGGACAAGATTGCGCCGGGCACCGCGAACGACGATACCTTGCTCTACGGCGTGGAGGTCAAGTTCTACAATATGGAAGTGGAGATTGACGAGCATCTTGAGACGAAGCACAGGGGGCTTTATATCATCGGAGATGGCAGCGGAGTGACGCACTCCTTGTCGCACGCATCCGCCAGCGGGGTATACGTGGCGAGGGAGATTGTGGAAAACGAAGGAGGCAGTATATGATATTAGGAGCATTGGAGGCGGGCGGCACAAAGATGGTGTGTGCCATCGGCAATGAAAACGGCGAAATATTGGAGCAGGTTTCGATTCCGACTGAAACGCCGGAAATTACCGTGCCGAAGCTGCTTTCCTTTTTTAAAGGGAAGGAGATAGAAGCACTCGGCATCGGCTGTTTCGGTCCTGTCGATTTGGACAGGAATTCCGAAACATATGGTTACATTACGACCGCGCCGAAGCTTGCGTGGCAAAATTACGATATGGTCGGAACGTTTAAAAAGGAGCTTGGCGTGCCGGTCGGTTTTGACACGGACGTGAACGGTTCGGCACTCGGAGAGTACACCTGGGGGATTGCAAAGGGTCTTCATAGCTGCGTCTATATAACGATCGGCACCGGCGTGGGTGTGGGTGTGATTGTGGACGGCAGGCTATTGCACGGTATGATGCATCCCGAGGGCGGCCATATTCTTTTGAACAGACTTCCGAACGATACTTACGAGGGCCGCTGCCCCTTCCATAAAAACTGTATGGAAAGTCTGGCGGCAGGTCCGGCCATCGAGGCGAGATGGGGGAAAAAGGCATATGAGCTCTCCGACAGGGAAGAGGTGTGGGAGATGGAGGCGGCGTACATTGCGCAGGCTCTTGTAAACTATACGATGCTCGTTTCTCCCCAGCGAATTATTTTGGGCGGCGGCGTCATGCACCAGACACAGCTTCTTCCGCTCGTGCGAGAAAAATTTAAGGAGCTGTTAAACGGTTATGTCAGGACAAAAGAGATCGAAGATCTCGATACCTATATTGTGGTGCAGAGCCTCGATGATAAGCAAGGCATTATGGGAGCGCTAAAATTAGGGCTCATGGAGTTGGCGTGAAACGGAGTTGCTTGGCAACTACGTTTCACGTCGAAAAACGCCCAAAACGGGCGTTTTTCAGGACGAACTTGTTCGTCCGTGGATTTTGAGATTCCGCATAGCGGAAATGGAGGCTAGAGAGATAGATAGCTTCGCAGATACTCGGTCAGCACCCGCGCCGCCCTTTCGTGGGAAAGCTTCCCGGGATGACCGTTGGAGCCGACTGTCTCCTCGGTGGTGTTAGGTAGCTGTAAGTAGATGACGTTGTGATCGCCGCTTTCTCTTATATAACGGGTCATGGCGTCATTTATTGCGAAGGAGAGCTCATAACCGAGCATACCGTAGCACCAGACAATATGCGCTTTTGGATTGTGCCTGCGCAGCATGTGAAGGAAGGAGACGACAGCGTCCTCAAAACGGTTTAAATCCTCCTTGTGGCAGGTGCCGTCCGGGTTGAGGCGCTGCTTAAATGTCCTGCCCGTGGCGGGATCATGCCAGGCGGGCTGTAAAAAAGCGGAGGCGTCGTTCGTGCCCAGATTGACGATCACGGCATCTGTCTCTCTCGTGGAGAAGTCATAGGGTTTAAAAGCGCCAAGGCTCTCGTTTTTGGAACCGCAGCAGAGGCCGCAGAGCTGTTCGTAGCGGGAGGGGATATTGCAATTTGGATTGTTGTCCCAGCCGGAGAGTACGCCCCAGCCGCCCTTTGAGATGATACAGGCGTCTGCGCCGAGCGCTTCGGCTGTCATTTTTGCGTAATCGCGGCTGTAGCTCATGTACATGGGAATCCAGTCAGGATCCCCTATCGCGCCGTAGGTGCCCTCTCCGGAAGTAATACTGTCGCCTACAAATTCCAAAGTATACTTTCCCTGAGGAACGGGATAAAAGAGGCCGTCCGTTTGAAAACCATGGACGATAAGACAGCAGTCCTCGTCCTCTGTCATGGCCTGCGTTTCTCTGGTGACGCGCACGTTTTTGACCGGTTCCGGGCTCATGCCGCGAAACAGGCACAGGGAATGATTTCCCGGCATTAACATGAGACGGCTTACGGGCGCTCCGTTAACTTCTATGGTCACCCATATTTCCAGCGTATGCCAACTGACCTCCAGATCAACCCAAAGCTCGCAACCGGATACGTTCAGCTCTACAGCGCTTCCGTTATAAAAAAGCGGCAGCGGGCGGATTTTCGGAATCGTGCGCCCGTGTACTTTATAGTAAGGGATTTCACTTAAATCAAATTTCTTCAGAGTGCTCATTTGTCATTCCACCTTTCTGCTTTCATGGTAACAGCGTTGACCGCGGCTGGCAACGCTTTTTTAAAATCTCCTTAGCCTATTTACAGGAAATTGCTGCAGTGTGGATTGTTACGTATAGACGGGGCGATTATGGCATAGATTTTTATAAAACCGTTTCGTGAGTTTGGCTATGGCATCTGTTTTATCCAATATTTCCAATATTATCATACCTGTTATCTTGTTTTATATTGTAGCGTACGGCATTTCAAACCGCTGTAATGTGTACGAGGATTTTATCAAGGGGGCGAAGGATGGCTTTCACACGGTGATACAGATTATGCCCACATTGATCGGGCTGATGGTGGCCGTGGGTGTTTTGCGCGCTTCGGGATTCCTGGAATTTTTGGGCGGGCTTTTTTCAGGTGTGGCGGGGAGGCTTGGCTTTTCCCCGGAGCTGGTGCCGCTCATGCTCGTAAAGATGTTTTCCTCGTCGGCTGCGACGGGGCTTGTGCTTGATATCTTTAAAAACCATGGGCCGGATTCCCTGATCGGGCTCACAACCTCCATTATGATGAGTTGCACGGAGACGATCTTCTATACAATGAGCGTCTATTTTCTGGCAGCAAAGGTCACAAAGACGCGCCATACACTTAAGGGCGCGCTGCTTGCCACCCTGGCGGGGATTGCGGCGAGTATCGTGCTGGCGGGAAAGATGCTGACATAGCAGAGAGCGGAACAATCGTTTTTTCGTTCCTGACATATTTAGGGGACTGTCCGCGGTTTGCGACAGGGACAGGCTGGATACGAAGGGCTGTCAGGGCGCGCCGGATTGGTCGTTGAAATTGTGTCGCCATCTGCGAGGAAAAGCGATTGTAACAAAAAACTTGCGCTTTACAGAGAAATGGCAGCATAAATTACATGAAAAACGGCGCTCCGCAAAGGGCGCCGTTTCCCGTGTGTGAGAAGGATAGAAATGTTGGATCAAATATATGTCAACAGGCGCAGGTAAATGCGCGCTGTTATGGTTAGGCGAAGCCGGTCGGCACCGAATCAGCACCGGCAGCTCCATTATATTGTGTAGTGTAACCACCGCCCAAGAATCTATGTAGGAATTCCTGCGGGCCGAATGCTTTATCCGGCTCTGTCTTAACTACAATAATTACTATACCCGTAATTTGTGAATGGGATGTGTCAAAATTCGAAAGAAAAGCGAAAGAAAGTATAAACTAAAATTTATAATTAGTACTTTCGGGAGAGAAGAATGTTTGACTTTCAAACTATTTTTTGTTAAACTGTGTAAAGCGCAAAAGGCAATACGGCGGAAGCGGACATTTTTTCCCGCGTCCGACTGCAAAGGGGAGAACAATGGATATCAACAGTACATTAAATGAGGTGTTAGTCAGATTGTTCCGGGACATTAACACACTGGAGGAGCGGGCGATCCGGACGGAGGAGTACCGGGATGTGACGGCCAACGATATGCACGTGATAGAGGCGATCGGCCCGGACAGGGCCAAGAATATGACCAGCATAGCGAGAGAACTTGAGGTTACGACGGGGACGCTGACGATTTCGGTTAACAGCCTTGTAAAAAAAGGCTATGTAGACAGAACCCGCAGCGAAGAAGACAGGCGGGTGGTTCTTGTTTCCCTCTCCGAAAAAGGGAAACGGGCCTATCTTCATCACCGGAGATTCCACGAAGAGATGATAGACGCGGTTTTAAAGGAGCTGACAAAACAGGAGCAGGAGGCGTTACAGAGCGCCCTGGGCAAGCTGACGAAGTTTTTCCGTTCGACAGTTTAGGCTTCGATCTGAGCGGAATTACCAGGCGGCGAGCTTTCGGGCCAGGGTACGGTAGTCGGCCGGCCCGTTTTGCAGCAGGAAAGAATGAAAGCGATAGAGAAAATCCGTATTTTCATAGGTGGCGGTCATCTGTCCGGGCTCGGACCAGAGGACGGCCGCCTGTCTTTTTAATTCCAGTATCTCCAGATATCCAAGATAGTATTTCAGATAATTACAAGGTTCTTCGGCGATATACTGATAGAGAGCCGTGAGATTCGCGTTGTCTTTTATCCCGAGACAGTAGCAGAGCGTTTGGACATCCTTGAGAGAAGCGTTGTCGTAGTGGATGGCAATGTCCAGGAGAGAGTAGAGTCCAAGCCTGAATTGTCTGTCCAGCCGGCAGACCTGATAGTAGGCCGCCGCCTCGGGATGACTTTCTTTCGCCAGCTCGATGGCTCTGTCGTAGGAGGCAAGCTCCACATACATCGCCCAGCCCTCCACAAAGCCGCCATAGTAGAGGACGTTTCTCAAGGGTAAAATATGTTGCTGCTCCTGATAGCGTTTGCTGTACACGGTCTGGTATAGATGACCCGGATAGCCCTCATGGGCGAGGGTGGTATAAAGGGCGAGATCATCCTGCGTGTCTTTGGCGTTTAAGCAGATCAGATTGTCGCAAATATTGTCGATCGGAGGCATCATATAAAAGGCGGGCGCGCTGTAAGCCTCAAGACTCTCGTCCACATATTTGATGGTGGAGCGGATGGGTGCGCTGTCCGCGTTTGCCGGGATAGGCGGGTATTTCTCGCCGATCTCGGACTGGAGGTCCGAGAGAATCTCTTCCGGCGTCATTTCCGGCAGGAGCGAGGGCGCCTGGGAGATCATGTCTTTCAGGGCCGGATTGCGGGCGAGAAGGGCGGCCAGGGATTCGTAATTGAGCCGCAGATCTCTTGCGAGCAACTGCTTGATGTCCGCAATATCCCTGTAGGAGCCGGTGCGCAGACAAAGAAGCGCCCGGTAGTAGGCGCGGCCGTTTTCCTGTCCTGCCAGGCCGCAGAGCGGTTTCCCGCTTCCTTTAAGCCGTTCAAGGCCCAAAGCCATTTTGTCGTAGGAGGGGACAATCAACTCGGTCAGCAAGCGGCTGTGTTGCGCTTCATAGGAAGCCGCCTCTTCGGTCGTCAGTATTTTTTTGTCGATCAGGCGTTGCAGCCGTTCCCTGAAAGTGATATTCAAAAAGTGTCTGTCGTTTGCCAGGGCATCCCGATCAAGAAGAGCTGTACATTGCGCGATTACCCTGTCTGCGGTTTCGTCTGACATAAAGAGTCCGGCCTGCGCTTTCTCCTGTTCGTAGAGGAGGAGTCCGTCGAAGTAGGCGGGAATTTGAGTGAGGATAGAGAGATAGTTTTCAATATCCGATTTGTCGTCCAGACGATATTCGGAAAACAGGATCGGCAACTCCGAAGGAACGCCCGAGGAGGGCGAAAGCGGTTCCGAAAAATACGGATAGGAAGAAACGCTGGCCGTAGCTTCCAGATAACTGCTTAAAAGAGCATGGAGCTGCCTGTTATCCTCGTTTAAGGCGCCGGGATCGATAGCCTCTAAAGCCTGCCTTGCCCTGGACAGCGCGTAGATGTCGTTGGCGGCGTCTCCTGCCTGATAGACGGGGAGCGTGAGGGAAGCCTCATCGATATCGTAGGCGGAAGGATCGTCTATGGTATAGTGGAAATGAATGGGATTCGCCTGTACTTCATCTAAGAAAAAAGTTTCCGCAAAAGCGCAAAACTTCGCATCCTGATGTGTACGGCCAAACCACAAGAATGTCAGAAGACAAAGAACCGTGAAAAGAGCCAGAGTCAGGCTCCACTGTTTGGGTGAGAGCGATCGTTTCAAGAAAACACCTGCAAAAAGAGATTTGTATTACTATATGTAAAGAGTACAAAAAGAATGACCGGATCAAAATACGATCCGGTCGCGTCCGCCTTCTTTTCCGGCATAAAGTTTTTCGTCCGCCTCTTTCAGGAGAGTGGTGATATCGCTGTGGAAATCATATTCCACCAGTCCGTATGTAAGGGACACCGTAAATTGCTCCTCACCGCCGTCAAAAGTGATTTCCCGGATTTTTTGCCGCAGGATGTTCAGGACAGTGGATGTCTCGTCCCCGTTTAAGCGGGGAAAAATCAAAAGAAATTCCTCTCCGCCCCAGCGGGAGATAAAGGTATCCGGGGGCAGTCTTTTGCGGAAAGTGTCCGAGAGAGTTCTCA
Organism: uncultured Lachnospiraceae bacterium; assembly: GCA_910587095.1. Taxonomy (GTDB): domain Bacteria; phylum Bacillota; class Clostridia; order Lachnospirales; family Lachnospiraceae; genus UBA3282. Next base: position 14,542 of record CAJUMJ010000024.1, on the reverse strand, counting down.
AAACCACGTCTCCCACGTTGTGCCCATATGTATCATTGACCCGCTTGAAATGATCAATGTCGCAAAGACAGATACTTACTTGCGTCTCCACGTTGGAGAGAAGGTTTTCCAGATACTCCATGGTGCGTCTGCGGTTAAAAAGACCGGTCAGAGGATCCAGGCTGGCCTGCTTTTGAAGCTTTTTGTTGTATGCGATGAGCTTGCCCTCCATCTCCTGCGTGGAGGAGCTGAACAGATAAGCCACCAGCCCCATGGCCAGAAAGACAAAGAAGGTATTTACAATCTGCATCGCGCTGCCCAGTGGTTCGTCCAGAAGGATAGACGGCTCATGATATTTGCAGTAATAGTACAGACACAACCGGAGGGCAAACAGTATTCCCGCGTAGGTTACCTTTGCGGCCTCGAACTTATATTTCGAAAAAAACACAAAAACCAACAGCACAACCAGAAAGTGCTGTACGCCGATATTCCAGCCGAAGGTTAATACATTTATGATGGTCCATAATAAAATGCATATATTCAGGATACAGTAGGAGGTAAAGGTGCTGCCGCGGTAAGACAGCACAAAAACCGCAAGAAACAAAACCAGGGAGAGGGCGCAAAAACAAAGAGCGCCTATATGTCCTGTGATGGATACCAGAATACAGCAGGACAGAGAGTGAGTCAGCAGACAAAGCGTCAGAAAGCGGACTACGGCAATCAGCCGGGCTGATTCGTTCTGATTCCCGGTATCTTTGCAAATCTTTTTATAGACGGTAGATAAAACTGTGTTTTCTTTCATCGATCGTTTGTATCCGTCCTGTTTCAAGGCGCAGATACTTCCATTCTTTCTTTAGGTTTTCTATAAAAGATATACGCGCCATTCTAAAGCGTATATACATTTTCATCATACACCTTTCCGAGGTATATTGCAAATGTGCATGCTAAAAAAACACGAAAAAACCAATTTATCTTTTGGCAATAAATTGGTAAAATGAAAGAACAAAGGAGAAACGCCTATGCAGCCAACGAAAGTTAAATATTCGATCAAATATAAACTGATTCTGCTCTCGGTTATGGTAATGGTGCCTTTTTTAGTGATGGTGCTCTACCTGCTCTATGCGCTGCACAATTACAGCGGCGCTTATGACGCCATCGTGGGAAATATGACGGTTGCCAACAATTATAACCTGAATTTCAAGGAGGAGATGGATGAGAGCCTCTATAAGCTTGTGGTTGGCGCGGTTACTTTTGACACGGTGGGGAGCGATGGCAGTTTAGAGGATCCTTACGTACTTTTGGACGAGTTGAGAGGAGAGTTCGGCAACCTTATGAGCATCACAATGGACAGCGAGAGCCGAGCCAGGCTGCAGATTCTTCTTCGCAATATCGACACGTTGGAGGATCGGGTGGACGATGTGCGCATGAACCTGGAGGCGGACACCGGATACGACGCCAATATTGAGATGCTTGACAAAAATATTTATATCCTGACAGAGCTGATTCAGGATAATATCCAGTCCTATATTTATTACCAGACAAAGAGCATGGAGTTCCTGACCGGGCAGCTCAACAGCAAGGTGCATACTTTTACATTGTTTTGCGGTGTGCTGCTGACGCTTCTCCTTGCTATGGTGGCGGTTTTGATCGTCATGCTTGTGACCGATATTATCCGGCCGATTCACGCTCTCTCCAGAGTGACGGAGCAGGTGGCGGAGGGGGATTTCTCGGCGAGAGCCATAGTGGAAACCCAGGACGAGGTGGCGGTTCTCGCCGACAGCGTAAACAGTATGACTGAGAGCCTGGAAGGACTTGTGTCAAAGATCAAGGAGGATGAGCGGAAAATGCGCAAGGCGGATCTGCGTCTTTTGCAGGAGCAGATCAATCCTCATTTTCTGTACAATACGCTGGATACCATCGTGTGGCTGATTGAGGGCAATGCTTCCGACAAGGCTGTGCAGGTAGTCATGTCCCTCTCGGAGTTCTTTCGCCTTGTCTTAAGCAAGGGGAAGGAATATATCACCATACAGGAAGAGGAGCTGCACATCAGAAGCTATCTGGAGATCCAGCATGTGCGCTATCGGGATATTTTAGACTACGAGATCAGGATCGATCCCGGGCTTTACGGTTATCAGATTCTAAAGCTGACACTTCAACCGCTGGTGGAAAATTCCCTTTACCACGGAATTAAGTATAAGCGCGCGAAGGGTAACATTTTGGTGACAGGGAAACTTTGCGGCAAAGAGGTGCACCTTACGGTGGAGGACGACGGCGTGGGTATGGAGGAGACGGAGCTTCGAAAGCTGCGGGGAGAGATTAAAAAACCATGCAAGGATACGGAGAAAGGTTTCGGCCTTGCCAATGTCAATGAGAGAATCCGCATGAATTACGGGGCAGAGTACGGTATGGAGATTTACTCCGAGAAGGGGCGAGGCACCCGTGTAGAGATTGTGATTCCGGCGGTGCCCGGCGCGGCGAAAAAGGAGGTTTAGCGTGTTTCGGAAAAGGTCATACAGTCTGGTGATGACAGGTATTCTTATGGGAATGATTGTTCTGCTCATGATGTTCGGCAGCAGGCTCTTTCTGGATATAGACGAGGAACCTCGGGTGGAGGAGGAAAAGAGGATTGTAGTGGGTGTATCCCAGCTCGGCAGCGAGTCGGGGTGGCGGACTGCCAACACGGAATCCGTACAGAACGCTTTTACAACGCAGAACGGGTATTTTCTTATCTTTAATAACGCGAGACAGAAGCAGGAAAATCAGTTAAAGGCAATCCGCAGTTTCATCTCCCAGAGGGTGGATTACATTATTTTTTCCCCCGTGGTGGAGACGGGATGGGAGACTGTGCTTCAGGAGGCGAAGGAGGCCGGCATTCCGGTGATCCTCATGGATCGGAATGTGGATGTGGATGACCAAAGTCTTTTTGCGACATGTGTGGGAAGCGATTTTGTGGCGGAAGGTGAGAAAGCAGGGCGCTGGCTGGAGAAAGAGCTGCGAAAGAGGGGATACGCCGAGGAACGAGTCAACATCGTCATGCTTATGGGGACGGAAGGCTCCTCCTCTCAGATCGGGCGGACGACAGGTTTTACCTCCGTGGCGTCGGAGCATGAGAGCTGGCATATTTTGGATAAGGAGTGCGCTGACTTTACCTCTATTAAAGGAAAAGAAGTGATGCGTGATTTTCTGCGCAAATACCAGGATATCGATGTGGTGGTGTCCCAAAATGACGATATGACTTTCGGTGCCATTGAGGCCATCAGAGAGTCGGGAAGGACGGTCGGCGTGGGCGGCGATATCGTGATCCTCTCTTTTGACGCGGTGCGAAACGCTCTGGAGATGGTGGCGTCCGGGGATATCAACGTGGATATTGAGTGCAATCCGAACCAGGGGGAATATCTGCTTCGGGTCATTGACATGCTGGAAGCGGGAGAGCAGGTGGAGAGAAGATACTATGTGGAGGAAGATATCTTTACAATAGAGAATGTGACTCAGGAGCTTTTGCAGGAGAGGACTTATTAGTAAAAAGCGGCGAAGCTGCAGAACGGAGATCAGTATGCTGAAAGTATTTTTGGTGGAGGACGAGAGTATTGTCAGGGAGGGGATCAGGGATAACATTCCCTGGCAGCAGTACGGCTATCAGTTTGTGGGGGAGGCCAGTGACGGGGAGATGGCGCTGCCGCTGATCCAGAAGACGAGGCCGGATGTACTCCTTACGGATATCAAGATGCCGTTTATGGACGGTCTTTCCCTAAGCCGTCTGGTGCACCAGGAATTTCCCGATATGAAGATTATTATTATAAGCGGGTATGACGATTTCGAGTACGCGAGGGGCGCCATCTCCGTGGGGGTGGAGCAGTATCTGTTAAAACCCATCACCAGGGCGGCTATGCAGAAGGTACTTGCGGAACTTAAGACAAAGATTGAGACGGAGCGGGAGCAGAAAAATTATCAGGAAAAGTTTCAGAGCGAGGTGCGGGAGTACGAGCAATTTTCCAGAACGGATTTTTTTGTCAAGGTATTCGAGGGACGTATGCCGGTGCAGGACATATACGAGGAGGCGTCCAAGCTTTCCCTGAAAATAAACGCGCCGTGCTACAACATTTTGTTGTTTAATTTGCAGGAGAAGCGCACAGGGGAAAACTGGGGGATGGAGTCGGAAGGCTTTGCGAGAAAGCGGGAGGAGCTTTTGCACTACTTTATCCGCTACCCGGAAAATCTTGTCTTCCGGCTGAATGTGAACACCTATGGAGTGCTGATAAAAGGAAGTTCGGAGCAGTTGCCGGAAGTTACTTCCAGATGTCTGGAAAATGTAGAGAGAATCTGTCGTCCCGCCCAGGAAATTTTGCAGTGGTATGTGGCAGCCGGGGAGCCGGTGGAACGCTTGAGCCTTTTGGCAGAGTGCTACAGCAAGGCAAATCATCTGTTTGCTTACCGGTTTCTGATGCCGGAGGCGCACATTTTCACGAAGGAGATCTGTCATTCCGCTCCGGGGGAGGCGGCTGGCAGGATCAGGGATATCGATCCGGCCAAGATGGACACGGAGCTGATCAGAGACTTTATTCTGCGGGGGACAATGGATGAGATTGCGGATTTTGTGGAGAACTTTCTCGGCAGCCTGGGGGAGGCTATGCAGTCATCCATGTTTCGGAACTACCTGACTTTGCACGCCTGGTTTGTGGCAGTCTCCTGTGTGGAGGAGCTGGGATTTTCCAGAGAGGAACTTTTTGGTCTCATGGAGAGAGAGGGGCTGACACCGGAGGGACAGTATGATGCCGGAGAACTGCACAGGTATTTTGACGGCCTTATTGAGAAAGCCATAGAGCTTCGGAACAGAGAGTCGGATAACCAGAGCAAGCGGATTTTGAAGAAGGCGCTCTCTTATATAGAAGAAAATTATTCGCAGGAAACGCTGTCTCTCAATTCCGTGGCGGGGGAAGTGAATGTGAGCGCCAATTATTTCAGCGCGATTTTTTCCCAGGCAATGCAGGTGACTTTTGTGGAGTATGTGACGGCCAAGCGTATGGACAAGGCGAAAAAACTCCTGCGGCAGACGCAGATGCATACGGGGGAAATCGCTTCTGAAATCGGCTATAAGGATCCCCATTATTTCAGTTTTGTCTTTAAAAAAACGCAAGGCTGCACGCCCCGGGAATATCGGGCGGGAACGAAAGTTTAGGAGCGGGCAGGCCCGTCGCTCTCCTTTTTTACAAGTTCCCAGGGAAGTTCCTGTGATACGGAGAGGATTCCCTGCAGCAGGCGGATCATGGTGTCTGCCGCGATCTCTCCCATTTCGTGCGGCTTGTGGGACAGGGTGGTGAGACGGACTTTGCTCAGGTTGCTCAGGTAACTGTTGTCGAAACAGACTACCGAGATGTCCCGGGGGACTTGTATGTCGGCGTAGGAAAGCTCCTTCACCAGCCAGTAGGCAGTCTCATCGTTGTAGCAGATGACGGCGGTGCAGCCGGAAAGCTGCTCTTTGGCGAAGGAGGCCAGAAAACGGGTATCCTGCTTTTTTTCCAAAGCTTCCACATCTCTTGTCTGAAACCAGCCTATGTGACGGTCGTAAAGTTCCAGGCCCAGATCGCGCAGGCAGCAGGCGGCTCCAAGATACCGCTCCGGCCCCTGCGCGTCGTCTATCTTAAAAAGTCCGGCTATGCGGGTGTGTCCAAGCTGCGTCAGATGGTTTGCCAGAAGGTATCCCCCGTAGTAGTTGTCGTCCTTGACGCAGATTTCTTCCGGCAGGGCGTTGTAGCCGCTGTGGAGAAACAGGAGACGTGTGCCGACGGATTTCAGTTTTTCGTAGAGGTCGGCATTCGGTGTGGGGAGGGCGCTTTTCACCCCTTCTGCGATCAGCCCCCTTGGCGGATTTTCGATGAGAGAAAGAAGGTGTTTCCGCTCGGCACCGGTATCGTTTTGGGTGGTCAGAATTTCGGAATGATATCCCTTTTCGCTCAGAACCTGGCGGATGTCGGCGAGAAGCTGGGGATAGATATATTCGTGGCTGCTGGAGACGAGAATAACAATCCGGTTTTGGTCGGGTTCGGGGGAGAGCCCGGTAGCGTAAGAACCGCTTCCCTGGCGGCTTTCGATCAGCCCCTTGCTTTTTAGGAGCGAGAGGGCCGCCCGCACGGTCTGACGGCTGACGTGATATTGTCTTGTCAGCTCCTCTTCGGTTGGAAGGGCGGTGATTCCTTTCTTCAAATTTTCCGCAATCATTTCCGTGAGCTTTTTCGAGAGCGCTTCATACTTGGTCATAGTAAAAAAATCTCCTTTTTGTTCATGGTTTGTTCACAAATTTCTCACTTTTTATTAACAAAAACCCAATTAGCGGAAAAAAACACCGTTGAATTCCGTCATTTGATAAGAATTACTATAAAATGGAAGCAATCTCATCAGGCAAAGCAATTGGCAAAATCAATAAAAAAATAACCAAATCATAAAAAATTACCCTAAATAATCAAATTTGTACTATTAAATAGAATTATATCATAAATTTGTATTGTTGAACCCATACAAATTGCACAAAAGGATGAATTTGGGTGTTGAACAGATGCATACATTTTGCTAAAGTGATCTCAGGGACAGGGAAACAGAAAATCCCGGCCCAGGACAGTATTCTCTCATCTCAGAGATGGGGGAGAAAATGAAAAAAGGGAGGAAACAATCAATGAAAAGAAAAATGGCAGTTTTACTGACAGGCGCTATGGTAATGGCTACTCTGGCAGGCTGTGGCGGCGGAGATACGGCTCCGGCAGCGGAGACGACAGCACCCGCGGCAGAGGCTGAGGCGCCCGCTGCAGAGGAAGCTCCGGCAGAAGAAGAGGCACCCGCGGCAGAGGAGGAGGCTCCTGCAGAGGAAGCAGAGGCTGAGGCACCTGCGGCAAGCGGCGAGACAATTAAGGTTGGTATTATCAACAACGATCCTAACGAGTCCGGTTATCGTACCGCTAACGACAAGGATCTGAAGGCTACCTTCACGGCAGAGAACGGTTATGAGGCATCCTTCGCATACAGCATGAAGAACGATGAGCAGATTACCGCGGCTCAGAAGTTCATCCAGGACGGCGTTGACTATCTGCTGCTTTCCGCGGCTGATACGGCTGGCTGGGATTCCGTACTGATGGATGCGCAGGACGCAGGCGTTCGAGTAATCCTGTTTGACCGTACCATCGATGCGGACGAGAGCCTTTATGAGGCTTCCATCGTATCCGACATGGACAAAGAGGGTGAGACTGCTGTAAACTGGCTTGCAGATCAGGGTCTTGAGAATTACAACATCATCCACCTTCAGGGTGTTATGGGTTCCGCAGCTCAGGAAGGCCGCAGCGGCGCTCTTCAGGCTAAGGTAGACGCAGAAGCTAACTGGAATCTTGTTACCCAGCAGACTGCTGAGTGGAATGCGGAGAACGCACAGCAGATCGTACAGTCCGTAATCAGCTCCGGTGAAGAGTTCAACGTAATCTACGCAGAGAACGATGATATGGCTAAGGGTGCTGTTGCAGCTCTGGATGCAGCTAACATTTCCCACGGCGTAGACAAGGATGTTATCGTTATGGGCTTTGACTGCAACAAGTGGGCTCTTGAAGAGCTGCTTGCAGGCAACTGGAACTACGATGGTCAGTGTAATCCTTTCCAGTCTTCTTATATCGATGAGGTTATCAAGACTATCGAGTCCGGCGGTACTGTAGCAGAGAAGACCATCATCATGGATGAGAAGGGTTTTGACGCAAAAACCATCACACAGGAAGACGTAGACAACTACGGTATCTAATCTGACAGTTCAGCCAGGAATCGCTTTGCGGATGGCATGGGCCGGACGATTGTAGATCGTTAAAAATATGTTATACTGAAAAAACGAGCGCGGCGCAGCGTAGAAAGCGTGCCCGCGCTCCTTTTTTATAAGAAATTATATAATTTATGGGAGGTGGACCTGAGAAGTGGAAGGAAATGTTGTATTGAAAATGAGAAACATTCACAAAATCTTCCCCGGAGTACATGCCCTGCAGGGTGTGGACTTCACACTGCGCAAGGGTGAAATCCATGCGCTGATGGGGGAGAACGGCGCCGGAAAGTCGACGCTGATCAAGGTTCTTACCGGGGTTTACGGCAAGGAGGACGGAGATATTTATCTGGATGGCACGGAAGGGCCGGTTGCAATTCATTCGCCCCAGGATGCGCAGAACATGGGTATCAGTACCGTGTATCAGGAGATTACGCTCTGTCCGAACCTGACGGTAGCGGAGAATATGTTTATCGGCCGGACGGCAGGCGCGGTGCAGAACTGGAAAAAGATGAACGCGGACACCGATAAAATTTTGCAGTCTTTGGAAATCCCCGCGAAGGCGACGCAGCAGCTTGAGACGTGCTCTCTGGCGGTGCAGCAGATGATCGCTATCGCCCGGGCGGTTGATATGGAGTGTAAGGTTCTGATTCTGGATGAGCCTACCTCATCCCTGGATGAACAGGAAGTTGAGAAGCTCTTTAAGCTTATGCGGGATCTCCGCTCCAAAGGTGTAGGTATTATCTTTGTGACACATTTCCTGGAGCAGGTGTATGAGGTCTGCAACAGGATCACCGTTATGAGAGACGGAAAGCTTGTGGGCGAGTATGAGATTGAAAAACTGCCTCGTGTGCAGCTTGTGTCCAAGATGCTCGGCAAAGAGGTGGATGACCTCTCCGATATCAAGAGCGAGTCAAAGGCATACGACGCAGGAAAGAATGCGGTTCCCGTGCTGGAGGCGGAGGGCCTTGTCAGCAACGCGGGTATCAAGCCTTTTAATTTCCACATCAATAAGGGCGAGGTGAACGGGTTCACCGGTCTTCTTGGCTCCGGCCGAAGTGAGTGCGTGCGCGCCATTTTCGGTGCGGACAGGGTAACCGGCGGAAAAGTCAAGGTGAACGGTAAGGATGTAAAGATTGCAAAACCGCTTGACGCCATGAAGAACGGTATCGCTTACCTTCCTGAGGACCGTAAGGTGGACGGCATTGTGGGAGATCTCTCCGTGCGCGATAATATCATACTTGCGCAGCAGGTATTGAAAGGCTTCTTCAAACCTTTCTCCAAGGCGGAGGCGAACAAGGTTGCAGATGAGTACATAAAGCTTTTGAACATAAAGACGGCTTCCAAGGATACCCCGATCAAATCTCTCTCCGGCGGTAACCAGCAGAAGGTTATTCTGGCAAGGTGGCTTTTCACCCATCCTGAGTACCTGATTCTGGATGAGCCTACCAGAGGTATCGATGTGGGTACGAAGGTTGATATCCAGAAACTGGTGTTACAACTGGCGTCCGAGGGTATGAGCGTAACCTTTATTTCTTCGGAGCTTGACGAGATGTTGAGAACCTGTTCCCGCCTGATTGTCATGCGTGACCGCAAGGCGGTAGGTGAGCTCACGGGCGACGATCTGAATCAAGGTACGGTTATGAGCACAATCGCGGGAGGTGACAAATAAATGGCGAACAATGAAACGGCTAAAACAGCGAATGCTGGCTTTTTAAAGAATCTGGTTAAAAACCAGTGCTTTATCCCGATCGCGGCGCTTTTGCTGCTGGCGGTCTTTAATCTGATTGCCGATCCTGCTTTCTTCAAGATTACATTGGGTTACAACAGCGCGGGAAATCCTGTACTGTCAGGCTTTTTGATTGATATTTTAAATAACGGTTCGGAGCTGGCGATACTGGCGATCGGTATGACGCTTGTTACGGCGGCTTCCGGCGGACAGGATATCAGCGTGGGCGCTGCCATCGCTATCGCGGGCAGTGTGGTTTTGCGGGTGCTTTGCGGTACAAATGCGCGTCCCGAAACCTTGCAGGCTCCTATCATTGTCGCTTTTCTGGCGGCGTGTGTGGTGGCAATGCTCTTTGGCGCGTTCAACGGCGTGCTGGTTGCCTACTTTAAAATCCAGCCTATGATCGCGACGCTGATCCTTTATACGGCTGGACGTTCTATAGCGGCGTGGATTAACAACAACGAGCTTCCTGTTATAAGCGCTCCCGAGTTTGCTTATTTCGGCAATTTTATCCCGGGCATACCGATCCCGACACCCGTATTTATCGCGGTTGCCTGCATGATCGTCATCGCTATTATACTGAAAGTGACGAACTTAAGACTTTATACGCAGGCGGTTGGTATCAACCAGAGTTCATCCAAGTTAAACGGTTTGAACCCGGAGATGATTAAGGTGCTGGCGTTCGTGATTCTTGGTTTGTGCGTGGCGGTGGTAGGACTCATCAAGGTGAGCCGTATCTCCTCCATCAACTATTCCGTTATTGCGAAGGATATCGAGATGGATGCGATCCTGGCGGTTGCCTTGGGCGGCAATGCGCTTTCCGGAGGTAAGTTCAATATGGCTGCTTCCATCATCGGCGCATATGTAATCCAGTGCCTGACGACGACATTATACAAGGTGGGTGTTTCCTCAACGGCTCTTCCGGCTTACAAGGCGATAGTGGTTATCCTGCTGGTAGTTGTCAGTGCGCCTACTGTGAGAGAGTGGTTTTCCACTTTCACGAAAAAGATGAAACTGAAAGGGGAGGTGGCATAAGATGGCAAAGACAGATAAAAACACGACGTCTGCCGGCAAGGGACTTGGCGCAAAGCTGATGGGTATGACCGACACCAACCTGCTCCTCACCATTACGATTGCCGTATTCTTTCTATTATATATCGGTGCGATGATTTTCCTGGGTTCCGGTTTCTTAAAGCCCCAGACCTTCTTTAACATTTTAAATGCCAATGCGGCGCTGATCATTCTTGCCTGCGGCATGAGCCTTGTCATGATTACCGGCGGAATTGATATTTCCGTGGGCGGTGTGACTGCTCTGGTAAGTATGTGCTGTGCGGTTTATCTCGACTATAAGGGCGGCAATGTATTTATGGCAGTCATTATTGCCTTGGCTATCGGTCTTGCTTTCGGTGCATTCCAGGGCTTTCTGGTGGCGTATCTGGACATCCAGCCTTTCATCGTTACTCTGGCCGGTATGTTCTTTGCAAGAGGTATGACGACGATTGTCAACACCTCGCCCTTCAACGTGGAGAATGAAGCGTTCGTTGCTTTGAAGATGACGCGTGTGAACGTTCCGGGCATGGGTTCCGTCAATAAGATCGGCAAGTATGTCCCTGCTTACGTGGAAATCGGCGTGCTTGTGGCGCTTCTGGTGGTGATCGTCATGTTTGTGATGCTCCGCTGGGCTAAGCTTGGCCGTAACTTCTACGCGGTGGGCGGCAACAAACAGAGTGCACTGATGCTTGGTATCAACGTAAAGAGAACAAAATTCCTTTCCCACTTAATCTGCGGCCTTCTGGCAGGTATCGGCGGCTTTGTCTACTTCCTGCATGTAGGTTCCGGCTCTCCCTCCCACGCGACGGGTGCGGAGATGGATGCGATCGCTTCCTCCATTATCGGCGGAACCATGCTGACCGGTGGTGTGGGTAACGTACTCGGTACTTTCTTCGGCGTGCTTTCTCTCAGCACGATCCAGAACATAGTATCCTCCGCCGGATTTGACCAGGCATGGTGGTCGGGTATCACAAGAGCGGCTATGCTCTGTCTGTTCCTTGTGATTCAGAGCGTGGTTATGTCCGCGAGAAAGAAGAGGAATTCCGCAAGCTAAGATTTCTGGTGGAATCAGGGAGTATAAAAATTGAGATAAAAACAGCCGCGGCGTCACCGAATGGGACGTCGCGGCTGTCTTTTGGCCTGAATGTTATGTGCGTTTCCATTTATTGCAATTTTCACAAAAAGTTCATTCTTTTTTTGGCATTTGTATGAGAAAAAGAACAAATGCCGGCTTGACTGCGATTCGACAGATGGAATATAATATTCTTACCGAACCAGAGCAGTGTATCAGCACGGCGCGGCTTAAACGGTCGGCATTCATATGTTACTATTAAAAATTTTATAATAGGAGGTTGATACAAAAATGAGACCAGAATGGAAAGATTTTGTAGGCGGTAAGTGGGACAAAGAAGTTAACGTCCGCGACTTTATCCAGAGAAACTATCACCCTTATGACGGTGACGAGTCCTTCCTGGCAGAGCCTACACAGAACACCAAGGATCTGTGGGCACAGGTTCTTGATTTGCAGAAGCAGGAGCGTGAGGCAGGCGGCGTGCTTGATATGGATACCAAGGTTGTTTCCACCATCACATCTCATGGCCCTGGTTACCTTGACAAGAGCAAAGAAACCATCGTAGGTTTCCAGACAGATAAGCCTTTTAAGCGTTCTTTACAGCCTTACGGCGGTATCAGAATGGCAGAGAAAGCTTGCACGGATAACGGCTACGAAGTAGATCCCGAGATCAGCGAGTTCTTCTCCACACACAGAAAGACACACAACGCAGGCTGTTTCGACGCTTACAATGCCGAGATGAGAGCTTGCCGTTCTTCCCATATCATTACCGGTCTTCCGGATGCATATGGCCGCGGCCGTATTATCGGCGACTACAGAAGAGTAGCTCTGTACGGTATCGACAGACTGATCGAGGATAAGCAGACACAGAAGGATTCCACGGGCCGCGTTATGACGGATGATGTGATCCGCCTCCGTGAGGAGCTGTCCGAGCAGATGGTTGCCCTGAAGCTGATGAAGGAAATGGCTGCTTCTTACGGCTGTGACATTTCCAAGCCCGCTTCTAACGTACAGGAAGCAATCCAGGCTACTTACTTCGGATACCTTTGCTCCGTAAAAGAGCAGAACGGCGCTGCTATGTCCCTCGGACGTACATCTACTTTCCTTGATGTATACGCTGAGAGAGATCTTGCTAACGGCACATTCACAGAGCAGCAGATTCAGGAGTTCGTTGACCACTTCATCATGAAGCTGCGTCTGATCAAATTCGCACGTACACCTGAGTACAACCAGATTTTCGCAGGCGATCCCGTATGGGTAACCGAGTCCCTCGGCGGTGTTGGCGTTGACGGTCGTCCGATGGTAACGAAGATGAGCTTCCGTTATCTGCACACTCTGACCAACTTAGGTCCTTCTCCGGAGCCGAACCTGACCGTTCTCTGGTCCACAAGGCTTCCTGAGGCGTGGAAGAAATACTGCGCGAAGATGTCCATCCAGACCTCTTCCATCCAGTATGAGAACGACGATCTGATGAGAGTGACACACGGTGATGATTATGGTATCGCATGCTGCGTATCTTCCATGGTTATCGGTAAAGAGATGCAGTTCTTCGGCGCTCGTGCTAACCTTGCAAAATGTCTGCTGTACGCATTAAACGGCGGTGTGGACGAAGTAACCAAGAAACAGGTTGGACCGAAATACCGCGCTGTTACAGGCGATGTTCTTGAGTATGATGATGTTTTGGATAAATTCATCGATATGATGGAGTGGCAGGCGGACGTGTATGTAAATACACTGAACATTATCCACTACATGCATGATAAATACTGCTATGAGAGAGCAGAGATGGCTCTCCATGACAGAGATGTTAAGCGCTATTTCGCAACAGGTGTTGCAGGTCTTTCCATCGTAGCTGACTCCTTATCCGCTATCAAGTACGCTAAGGTTGAGCCGATCAGAGACGAGGACGGTATCATCGTTGACTTCAAGACAACCGGTGAGTTCCCGAAATATGGTAACGACGACGATCGCGTAGATGAGATCGCTCAGGACATCGTTCACAAGTTCATGACAGCGATCAGAAGACACCACACCTACAGAAACGGTGTTCCTACAACCTCTATCCTTACCATTACTTCCAACGTAACTTATGGTAAGGCTACCGGTAACACACCTGACGGACGTAAGAAAGGTCAGCCTTTCGCACCCGGCGCTAACCCGATGCACGGCCGTGATACCCACGGTGCGGTTGCTTCCCTGTCTTCCGTATCCAAGCTTCCGTTCAATGATGCACAGGATGGTATCTCCAATACCTTCACCATCATTCCGGGCGCACTCGGCAAAGAGGATCAGGTATTTGCAGGCGATCTTGAGGTAGACCTCAGCAAATAACAAATTGTCGCCTGACAGCGACAATTGCGAGAATGCTCCGCATTCTCCCTGAATGGTTTACACTGTCGCGGGATGTCTAAAAGACAGGCATTCTCCGATATATAATGAAATAAAAGGAGTTGTTGATTATGGATGATAAGCAAATGATAGATGATTTTATCAAGATGATGGATTCCGGGATGGCGAATGGCGTCGGGCATGTGAATGTGGACGTCGACGCCTCGGCAGACAACTCTAAGAACGTGCAGACCATGGGGTGCACGGATTGCTCCCGCACCCCGCTGGCCTGCAGCGTACCCACCCTCCACGAAGGACTGGATGGGCTCGAAGATTTTAAATAGCATTGAGCCATGCGGATTTAGGACGAAACAGCTCTCGGGAGCTGGCTCCCGAAGAGATGGAGCGGCATAAATCCATAGGGCGAAAGCCCGTAAACGAGTGAACGGAAGCCGCGAAAGCGGCGTGTTCACGAGTGAGCATGGTGCAAGCAACAGCAAAAGCGGATTTAGGACGAAACAGCTCTCGGGAGCTGGCTCCCGAAGAGATGGAGCGGCATAAATCCATAGGGCGAAAGCCCGTAAACGAGTGGACGGAAGCCGCG
>CAJUMJ010000023.1 GCA_910587095.1 uncultured Lachnospiraceae bacterium | reverse complement strand
TCCCTGGCTGGAGAGAGCCATTATGACGGGAATCACCAGAGTCAGCAAGGAGTCCATCTTTTCGGATCTGAACAATCTGGAAGTGGTCACCACCACATCGTGCAAATATGAAACGGCTTTTGGCTTTACGGAGGAGGAAGTATTTGCGGCTCTGGAAGAATATGGAATGGGCAAAGAGAAGCAGGATGTCAAGTGGTGGTACGACGGTTTTATCTTCGGGGAATCGAAAGATATTTATAATCCCTGGTCTGTGCTGAATCTGCTGGACAAAAGAAAGGCGACAGCCTACTGGGCAAATACCAGCTCCAACAGCCTTGTCGGGAAGCTGATCCGGGAGGGCGGCAGGGATGTGAAGGAGTCCTTTGAAAAGCTCATACAAGGAGAGCATCTGATCGTGCCGATAGACGAGCAGATTGTGTATAACCAGTTAGACGATAACGAATACGCGATCTGGAGTTTGCTTGTGGCAAGCGGATATTTGAAAATACTGGATTATGAAAAGTACGAGGAAGACGATATTGTGGGAGAACCCAAGTACGAGCTGGCGCTGACAAACCACGAAGTGGAGATCATGTTTAAAAATATGGTCAGGGGGTGGTTTGCGGGAGATGCGTCAAATTACAACGACTTTATCAGGTCGCTTTTGTCAGATGACCTGGATGCCATGAACGAGTACATGAACCGGGTGTCCAGTGCGACGTTCAGCTATTTTGACACAGGGAGACATGCGTCGGGGAAGACGGAGCCGGAACGGTTTTACCATGGGTTTGTGCTGGGGCTTATGGTAAATCTGGAGGATCGCTATGTGATCACTTCCAACAGGGAGAGCGGCTTTGGGCGGTATGATATCATGCTGGAACCGAGACGGGAAGATTTGGATGCGATTGTGATCGAGTTTAAGGTGTATAATCCAAGAAGAGATAAGAGCCTGGAGGACACCGTGCTGGCGGCGCTTGCTCAGATTGAGGAGAAGAAGTATGTGCAGACGCTTATGGCGAAAGGGATCCCCGGGGAGCGGATCAGGAAGTATGGGTTTGCGTTTGAGGGGAAGGAAGTGCTGATTGGGGGAGGCCGATAACCGGGAGAGATACTTTTATTTGCTGTACTGGTAACCGGCGGCGAACTATAGTATATATCTTATTATATAATTCCGGCGCGGGAGGTGTATAGATTATGAAGGATAAATACATAGAAGAACTCATAGAAAAGATTCGGGAAACCGAAGTTTGGGTAAGGGATAAGAAAAAATGTGCGGACTACAGCGAAGGTATTACGCTGCTGTTAGAAAGATTTACGGAGCATAAAAAGAATGGCTCCTCGGTTTTTTTTATAGGAAACGGAGGAAGTTGTGCCATTGCCAGCCATATGACGGCGGATTTCATGAAAAACGGAGGGATGAAGACTTACAGCCTTTATGATAACGCGGTCACTACCTGTATGGGAAATGACTATGGCTACGAATATATTTTTTCAAGGCCGCTTGAGTTTCTGTTAAATCCCGACGATCTTTTGGTTGCCATCAGCAGTTCGGGAAATTCGAGGAATATTTGCAATGCGATAGAGACTGCCGGAAACAGAGATGTGGAGGTTATCACTTTTACAGGATTTCGCCCGGATAACCAGGCGAAGCAGATGGGGACGGTTAATGTGTATGTGCCGAGTGAAAAGTATGGGATTGTGGAGTCAGTACATAATCTGGTGCTGCAACAGATTGTAGATCTTATCATGGAAAGAGACGGGGTGAAACTGTGACAAAGCCGGCTGTTTTTTTGGATCGGGACGGTGTGCTTACGGTGGAAGAGAGCTATGTCTGCGACGCAAAGCAGTTAAAAATATTTCCGTATGCGAGAGATTGTGTAGATAAAATCCACCGGAAAGGATATTATGCGATTGTCATTACAAATCAAAGCGGCATTGCGAGAGGGTTGTTTTCGGAAGAAGAATTGCAGAAAATGAACCGCATATTAACGCGGGAAACCGGAGTGGAGGCAGTGTATTATTGCCCGCATCATCCGGAGGGAACAGTCAAAAAGTACGCGGTAAAGTGCAATTGCAGGAAGCCGCAGACGGGCCTGCTTGAAGAGGCGTGTCGGGATTTTGGGATAGATATGGCCAAATCGTTTATGGTGGGAGACAGAGCGGGCGATATTCTGACAGGGAAAGCGATGGGAATAAAAACGGTGCTTTTGGAGAGCGGATATGGCTCGCGGAGGCTGGAACAGAATGTGCAGCCGGATTATATACTGGAAGATTTGAGAGAGTTCGCGGAGATATTGAACGGAAACTGAGACGCCAGGTATTGCGGAAACAATGGTAAAACTAACCTTTCGGAACTATAAAAAGTGAAAACACTAATGTTTTTATAAATGTTGCCGAAATATATTACATCGGATTAGTATAACGAATATTAAGTAACTGACATATTCACTTGTCTAATTGTTCAGCTGCTGCGTCAGAAAATCTAGCTGTAGCACCACTACAGCGTTGACTTTCATCCTTGTATCTGAAACAATTATTCTGCGCGAATATATCAAAGACTTAATTTTCGTTGTACTAGTACATCGTTTCGCAAATAACTACACCAATCGCTTGCCTGCTTTCCCGATTGTACAGGTAAAAAATCCTCAGCGTAGCCCGCTACGCCTACGTTTTTTTACCTGTACACTCAGAAAAGCATTCTGCGTGATTGATCC